>NZ_JBBVGR010000008.1:0-266355 GCF_038148855.1 Phycobacter sedimenti
GATTTCACGCTTGCGGTGAGTTCATCGAGAGCGGCGGCGGTTTCCTCGAGCGTGGCCGCCTGGCTTTCGGTGCGGTGTGACAGGTCGTCCGAAGACTGGCTGATCTCGGCCGCGCCGTTGCGGATGCTCTGCGCCGATTCGACGACCTGAGCGACGGTGCCGTTGAGGTTTTCGACCGTCTTGTTGAAGTCGATCCGCAACTGTTCGTAATCCTCCGGGAAGGTACTGTCGATGCGCACGGTAAGATCGCCACCGGCGAGAGTGGCAAGATTTCGGCCAAGAGAAGATACAACCTCTGCCTGATGCTTGGCGCTGGCTTTCTGGGCCGCTTCAAGTTCTTTCTGGCGCGCAAGGGCATCGCGGAAAACCACGAGACTGCGTACCATGTCGCCGATCTCTCCCTTCGTCGGCAATCCGGCGGTTTCAATCGACAGATCGCCTTCGGAGAGAGAAATCATGCGGCGGCTGATGCGATTGAGCAGACCACACAGCCATTTGCCCAACAAAAGCGCCATGGCACCAGCCAGCAGCATGGCCACAAGGGCCGCGCCGATTCCGGTCGTGCGGATGGTGTTCGTGATTCCATGCACGGTTTTCAAGGGAACAACCGCATTGCCAACGGCAACCAGGTTGCCGGAAAAGTCACGTATTTCAAAGGGGCGGCCAGCGTATGCATCAGCGTTGATTTCGAAATTCTCCCGTTCAACGACGGTACCGCCGACAAAGGCTGCAAGTGTTTCATTGGTCAGCAACGCAGGCCCATCATAATTGCCCGTAAGGCGCTGGATTTCTCCGCCGCTTGCGGAAAAGGAACTGACATCGCTATCCGGCAGCAGATAGACTTCAATGCGGCTATCGCTGCCTTCGGTCAGGCTCTCGATCAATGCGCTGTCGAATTTCAACCCGATCTCTACAGAGCCCACGTGACGGCCATCATGGCTGATGGGACTTATGCCGCGAATGCCGATACCGGCCCGTCCACGCTCCAGTCCCGCGACTGGCGCCTGGGTTTGGTTCGCGGCGACAACGGAGTGGCGGAACCCGGACAGGTCATCTCCGAACTTTTCAGGCTTGTGCACACGGAACACAGACACCGCACCGGGCGTGTGAAACTGGAACTGGGCGATCCCGGCTTGAGCGGACAGCTCCTTGAAGTTCTGTGCAAAGAGACGGTTGAGGGTTTCCTGATCCTGTTCTGCAACGGCACGCTGGACGTCCGGCATTGATGCGACGATCTGCGCGGTCGTGAGGGCCAGACGCTGGCGGCCTTCGATCTCGGCGTTAACGCGCGCCTCGAACTGGCGCAGCTCTCGCTTGGTTCCTTCGTCGGACACTGTTCCAAGCCCCATGAAAAGGGGAACGGTCACAATGGCGATCGCGATCAATGAACTGATCAACAGCGAAACAACAATACGCATACGAAGGGACATACCAGGACTCCTAAAACCAGAGTCCTTTGCATACTGCAGAATGCCTTACCAAAACGTCTATTTTTCATGCAGAATCGTAATGGATCCCGGCTCAAAAGAGTGGGAAACCGTTCAACGGCGTAGGGCTTCAGGCCTGCTTCGGTGGATCAAAGACGCTCAGAAGCGGGCGTCTTGTACCTCTTTCAGGTCGGGGATGACATCGGCTGTGCCGTGGCGGGTAACCATCAGGGCCGCTGCGCGCGTGGCCTGCGCAATGGCCTGCGCCATCGGCATGGCGCGGTCGAGACCTGCCAGAACATAGCCTGTGAACGTGTCCCCTGCGCCGGTGGTATCAACCGGCGTCACCTGCAGGGCGGGGATCTCTTGTACTTCGCCGCTTGAACCGTGAATATGGCGTGCGCCTTTTGCACCCAGCGTGACGATTACATCCGAAACACCCAAAGCCTCTGGGGCAAGGCCGGTTGCATCCTGCAGCTGACACGCCTCGACCTCGTTCATGAACAGAAGGTCGATGCAGGGTAAAACATCCTGCACAGCCGCGGCATCGAAGGGGGCTGCAGCATAGGCAACGCGAAGTCCCAGCTCGCGACCCATCTTTGCCGCCTCAGCCTGAAGGTTGGTCTCGTTCTGTATCACCAGAATATCCCCGGCCGAGGCAGCCGACAGCGCCTGTCCAATCTGATCGCCACTGATCGCACGGTTGGCGCCGGGAAACAGGATGATCTGGTTTTCGCCCTTCTGATCCACCGCAACGATGGCATGGCCGGTGGGGGTGTCGATCTGGGCGATATGGCGGGTATCGACGCCGTATTCCATCAGCCGGTCGCGCGCCCATGCCCCTTCGGGCCCCACGGCACCGATATGGCAGACATGCGCCCCGGCGCGGGCGGCGGCAACGGACATGTTCGCCCCCTTGCCGCCAAGGAACTGGGCAAAATCCGTGGCCGCGAGTGTCTCTCCTGCCTGCGGAAGATGCGGCAGGGTATAGACCATATCGGCGTTGATCGAGCCCAGGTTCCAGATCGTCATGAGATGCCCCTTTAGCCGATGTTGCAGGCCGCCAGAACCGCCATGTTCAGCACGTCATTGGCGGTGGAGGTGGTGGAGCAGATCTGGATCGGCTTGTCCACGCCCGACAGGATCGGGCCGATCACCGTGGCGCCGCCCATCTCCTGCATCAGCTTGACCGAGATCGAGGCCGAGTGCCGCGCGGGCACAATCAGGATGTTCGCGGGGCCAGAGAGGCGCTGGAACGGGTAGTTCTCCTGCGCCTTGGCATTGAGCGCCACGTCCACGGTCATTTCGCCCTCGTATTCGAAATCGACGCCACGTTTGTCGAGAACACCGGGGGCGATGTGCATCTTTTCGGCGCGTTCGGACACCGGGTAGCCGAAGGTCGAGAAGCTGACAAATGCCACCCGCGGATCAAGGCCCATGTGGCGGGCAACACCGGCGGCGCGTTCGGCGATGGTCGCAAGGTCATTCTCATCAGGCCATTCGTGCACCAGTGTATCGCCGATCAGCACGATGCGCCCTTTATGGAGCAGCGCGGTGACGCCGGCAGCACCGTGTTTCGCATCAGCGTCAAAGACATGGTTGATCTGATCCATCACGTGCGCGGATTTGCGGGTCGCCCCGGTCACCAGACCATCGCCGTGCCCATGGGCCAGCATCAGCGCCGAGAACACGTGCCGGTCGCGCGCCACAAGGCGGTGGATGTCCTTTCGGTCAAACCCCTTGCGCTGCAGACGGTTGAACAGGAATTCCTTGTAGATCTCGAAATGCTGGGTGTTGGCGGCATTGACCACCTCCAATTCGCGCACCGCATCGCCTAGGCCGGCGGTTTCCAGCTTGGCCTTCACATCGTCGGGGCGACCCACAACCAGCGCCTTGCCAAAGCCTGATCGCTGGTAGGTGACCGCGGCGCGCAGCACGCGCGGATCGTCGCCCTCGGCAAAGATCATCCGCGACTGGGCCGAACGGGCGCGCGCATTGAGGCCGCGCAGGATCGAGGCGGTGGGGTCCATCCGGCTTTTCAGGCTGACCTCATAGGCCTCCATGTCGATGATCGGGCGGCGGGCGGCGCCGGTGTCCATGCCCGCCTTGGCCACGGCGGGCGGGATGCGGTGGATCAGGCGCGGATCGAAAGGTGTCGGGATGATGTAATCGCGACCAAAAGCCAGCGATTTGCCATAGGCCAGCGCCACCTCGTCCGGAACATCCTCGCGCGCCAGCGCTGCCAGCGCATGGGCGCAGGCGATCTTCATCTCGTCGTTGATGGCGCGCGCATGGATATCAAGCGCGCCACGGAACAGGTAAGGGAAGCCAAGAACGTTGTTCACCTGGTTGGGATAGTCCGAGCGGCCCGTAGCGACGATCGCATCGACGCGCACCTCGTGAGCCTCTTCCGGGGTGATCTCGGGATCCGGATTTGCCATGGCAAAGATGACCGGGTTATCGGCCATGGATTTGACCATTTCCTGGGTCACCGCGCCCTTGACCGACACGCCAAGGAAGACATCGGCCCCCACCATGGCTTCCTCAAGGCTGCGCAGCTCGGTCTTGACCGCATGGGCCGATTTCCACTGGTTCATACCCTCGGTACGGCCCTGGTAGATCACGCCCTTTGTGTCGCAGACGATGCAGTTCTCGTGCCGTGCGCCCATCGCCTTCAGGAGCTCGATACAGGCGATGCCCGCCGCCCCGGCCCCGTTCAGGACGATCTTCACGTCTTCGATCTTCTTTCCCGAGATATGCAGCGCGTTGATCAGACCCGCCGCGCAGATCACGGCGGTGCCGTGCTGGTCGTCGTGGAAGACCGGGATATCCATCTCTTCCTTGAGACGCTGTTCGATGATGAAACACTCGGGCGCCTTGATATCCTCAAGGTTGATACCACCAAAGGTCGGACCCATCAGGCGCACCGCCTTGATGAATTCGTCCGGGTCTTCGGTGTCGAGTTCAATATCGATGGAGTTCACATCGGCAAAGCGTTTGAACAGGACCGATTTCCCTTCCATCACCGGTTTCGATCCCAGCGCGCCGAGGTTGCCAAGACCCAGAACCGCCGTCCCGTTCGAGATCACCGCCACCAGGTTGCCCTTGTTGGTGTAATCATAGGCGGTTTCCGGGTTCTCGGCGATCGCCTCGCAGGGAACTGCAACGCCCGGAGAATAAGCCAGCGACAGATCCCGCTGCGTGGTCATCGGGACGGTTGCATTGATCTCCCATTTGCCGGGGGTGGGCTCCAGGTGAAAGGCGAGCGCCTCTTCGTCGGTGATCTTCGCTTTGGGCATGGGCTGTAGGTGTCCTCTCCTAATCGGGCACAGTCTTAGCCTAGGCCTGCGCGCCCCTCAATCCGATCTGGAAAGAATTTGACCCGCAAAAAGCAATATTATTTCAAATAAAACTTGATGGATTCAGTCAGATTTTCGCCACATTCCAGCCGCACCAAAGCTCGTTTCTGTTAATATATCCTAACGGCCTCCTGATCGTCGGGTGGCGCTCGGGCGGCTTTCAACGCCCTGTGAAGCCTATGTCAGAACGGCATACCATCTTTTCGAAGAGCCACACCCGCCGTCCTTGAACGGGACGCTGGGGTTAACTTGGGATGCAAGTGAATGACGAGTATCAACACAAACAGCGGCGCTATGACGGCGCTGCAGATGCTGGGCGGAACCGTCCAGAGCCGGGCGGAGGTCCAGGACGCGGTTTCGACCGGCCGAGACATCAACAGCGCAAAGGACAATGCAGCACTCTGGGCGATTTCCCAGATCATGGAAACCGACGCTGCTGCGTTCAAGGCAACCTCCAAAGCGCTCTCACTGGGCGAGGCGACGGTCGCGGTTGCATCGGTGGGCGCTGAAAGGATCGCGGAAACCGTCATGGAAATGAAGGAACTTGCGATCACCGCCGCCAGCGGATTGGTCGATTATTCCAAGATCGAAGCGCAGATGCAGCAGAAGACCGATGAGATCAATTCGATCATCTCCTCCAGCCAGTTCAACGGGGCCAACCTGCTGAAAACAAACGTTAACGACAGTGGCGCCACCAGCCTTTCGGTGGCCGCGTCGCTGGATCGGGACGGCTCGGGCGGGGTTTCCCTGTCGATGATCGAAGTGCAAAGTGTCAATTTCGAGGGCGACCCCGCCTTTGACATCAACGGCCGCAGCGCGATCACGGATCAGGCCAGTGCAATGGCCGCCGTGGGAGAGCTTGAGGGCTTTCTGCAGTTTGCCGTGAATGGTGCTGCAGCACTTGGCTCTTCGGCAAGTCGGATCGCCGTGCAGAACGAGACTGTTGGCAAACTGGCCGATGCAACACGTATGGGCATCAGTTCGATGGTGGATACCAATATGGAGGAAGCCGCTGCCCGGCTTGCGGCCCTCAATGTACAGCAGCAGCTGGGCACCTTGTCCCTGTCCATTGCGAACTACAGTCCGCAGTCCCTTGGAGTGCTGTTTTAAGCGTGTTGCCCAAAGACCTATAGCCGGTCAGGCGTAACCGGGTTTTCCTTGGACCTCCCGCATTGTAAATGTCGGGCGAACACTTCCGGGGGACCTTGCATGACCGTTACGCCCATGATGGCGCAATATCTTGAGATAAAAGCAGCGCATCCCGATGCGTTGCTTTTTTATCGGATGGGCGATTTCTACGAGATGTTCTTTGAGGACGCGGTCAATGCCGCCGAGGCGCTGGACATCGCCCTGACCAAACGCGGCAAGCACGACGGTGAAGACATCCCCATGTGCGGCGTTCCCGTTCATGCCGCCGAAGGGTATCTGCTGACCCTGATCCGCAAAGGCTTCCGGGTGGCCGTGGGCGAACAGCTGGAAAGCCCTGCCGAGGCCAAGAAACGTGGCTCCAAATCGGTGGTAAAGCGCGATGTGGTGCGGCTGGTGACGCCCGGCACGCTGACCGAAGACTCCCTTCTTGAGGCGCGCCGCCACAACTTCCTGGTCTCCTACTCGGAACTGCGGGACGAGGCCGCGCTGGCCTGGGCGGATATCTCGACCGGGGCGTTTCACGTGATGCCCATCGCCCGTGTGCGCCTGTCGCCAGAGCTGGCGCGGCTGGCGCCATCGGAACTGATCGTCGCGGACGGGGCTACCTATGACACCACCCGCCCGCTGGCCGATGAATACAAGATCCCGCTAACTCCGCTGGGCAAGGCCAGCTTTGACAGCACGGCAGCGGAGAAACGCATCTGCGCCCTGTTCAACGTCGGTGCGCTGGATGGGTTTGGCACCTTTTCCCGCGCCGAGGTTTCGGCCATGGGTGCGCTGATCGACTATCTGGAAATCACGCAGAAAGGCAAACTGCCCCTGTTGCAGCCCCCGGTTCAGGAAGCACAGGACCGTGTGGTGCAGATTGATGCCTCGACTCGCGCCAGTCTTGAACTGACGCGCTCCCTGTCCGGCGGACGTGCTGGATCGCTGTTGTCGGTTGTGGACCGGACCGTCACCCCAGGCGGCGCACGACTGCTTGAACAGCGCATGGCAAGCCCGTCACGCAATCTCGATGTGATCAGCGCGCGGCTGGCAGCACTGGATTTTGCGGTCGAAGCAACGCAGCTTTCGCAGGATATCCGCGCGGCCCTGCGCAAGACGCCGGATCTGGACCGGGCCCTGTCGCGCCTCGCCCTGGAGCGCGGCGGCCCCCGCGACCTGGCCGCTATCCGCAACGGGTTGATGCAGGCAGAGACCATCGCTCAGATGTGCGAGGGACAGAACCTGCCCGATCTGATCGCGGGTGCCGTGCACGATCTTCTGGGGTTCGACGATCTGTTGTCGCTTCTGGATGCGGCACTGGTCGCCGATCCGCCGCTGATGGCCCGGGACGGCGGGTTTATCGCGGCAGGTTATGATGCTGATCTGGACGAGGCGCGCACCCTCCGGGACGAAGGGCGCTCGGTTATCGCCGGGATGCAGCAGAAGTATTCCGAACACACCGGCATCGCCTCGCTGAAGATCAAGCACAACAACGTGTTGGGCTATTTCATCGAAACCACTGCAACCCACGCGGAAAAAATGCTCTCGGCGCCTTTGTCGGAAACCTATATCCATCGTCAAACCACCGCAAATCAGGTGCGATTCACCACGGTGGAGCTGAGCGAGATCGAGACCCGGATCCTCAACGCCGGAAACCGGGCGCTTGAGATCGAAAAGCGGCTCTATGAAAGGCTTTCTCGCGCCATTCTCGACACGGCGGCACGGCTGAACACCGCTGCCAAGGGGCTGGCGGAACTGGATCTTGTCACCGCCTTGGCTGATCTGGCGAGAGGTGAAAACTGGACGCGGCCCAAAGTAGACAACTCGCGGGCGTTTCACGTGGAGGGCGGACGACACCCAGTCGTGGAACAGGCGCTGCGACAGCAGGGCGGCGACAGCTTTGTGGCCAATGACTGCGATCTCTCAGCGAGCGATGGCGCGGCGATCTGGCTGCTGACCGGTCCCAACATGGCCGGTAAATCGACCTTTCTGCGGCAGAACGCGTTGATCGCGCTGCTTGCGCAGATGGGGAGTTACGTTCCCGCAGAAGCCGCCCATATTGGCCTTGTCAGCCAGTTGTTCAGCCGCGTCGGCGCTTCGGACGATCTGGCGCGGGGGCGGTCGACCTTCATGGTGGAAATGGTGGAAACCGCCGCAATCCTCAATCAGGCCGATGACCGCGCGCTGGTGATCCTTGATGAGATCGGGCGCGGCACGGCGACCTATGATGGTCTTTCTATTGCCTGGGCCACGCTGGAGCACCTGCACGAAGTGAACCGCTCCCGCGCGCTGTTTGCGACACACTACCACGAGTTGACCCAGCTGGCTAACAAACTGGAGGGCGTCGACAACGCCACCGTCACCGTGAAGGAATGGGACGGCGAAGTGATATTCCTGCACGAGGTCAAGAAAGGCGCTGCCGACCGATCCTACGGTGTTCAGGTGGCGCAGCTTGCCGGCCTGCCGTCTTCAGTGGTGGCACGGGCACGGGATGTTCTCGACATGCTCGAAAAAGGCAGCCGTGAAGGTGGTGGTGCAAAGATCCAGATCGACGATCTGCCCCTGTTTGCTGCCGCCCCACCCCCGCAACCAAAATCCGCTGCAGGCCCTTCGCCAATTGACGCGCTGCTCAGCGAGATCCACCCGGACGATCTGACACCCCGTGAAGCGCTGGAGGCGCTCTATCGTCTGAAAGACGCGGCCAAGTAAAAGAAAAGGCGGCCCTGCAGGGCCGCCTTTTTCGATACTATCCGAGAGATACGCGTTACGCGGGCGTGGAGGACACCCCAACCTGCGCCGGGCGCAGCAGGCGGTCGTGCAGCATGAAGCCTTCGGCAGATACCTGAATGATATCGCCGGCCTTGGTGCCGGGCACCGGTGCTTCGAACATGGCTTCGTGCATTTGCGGGTCGAACTTGTCACCCACCTGCGGCGAGACGATGCGGATGCCGTGCTTTTCAAAGACGCCCAGAAGCGCGCGCATGGTCAGCTCCACCCCTTCGATCAGGGCAGCAGAGACTTCCTTTTGCTCATCCGAGGCGGATTCCACGGCGCGTTTCATATTGTCAAAGACCGGCAGCATATCACGCGCCAGTTTCGAGCCACCGTATTGTTCGGCCTCGCGGCGCGCCTTGTCGCCCCGCTTGCGGGCGTTTTCGGCATCGGCCAGTGCACGCATGAAACGGTCCTTGAACTCGTCCCGCTCGGCGCGCAGGGCATCCAGTTCCAGCGCCGCGTCGTCAAACTCTTCGGTTTGTGCCGCCAGCTCTTCCGCTTCGGCATCTGCGATATCGTCCAGAAAATCGTCGTTCTTGGGCTCTGCCATTTTTCACCTCTAACTCCGGTCTGACAGCAATTTGCCGACCAGTTGCGCCGTATAGTCCACGATGGGCACAATCCGTCCGTAGTTCAGGCGGGTCGGGCCAATCACCCCCACCGCACCAATCACCTTTCGATCCGCGTTCATATAAGGAGACACCACCAAAGAGGAACCCGAAAGTGAGAAAAGTTTGTTTTCCGAGCCAATAAAAATGCGCACGCCTTCGCCTTCCTCGGTGAGTTCGAGGAATTCGGCAATATCCTGCTTGCGCTCCAGATCGTCGAACAGGCTGCGGATCAGATCCAGCTCTTTGGTCGCACCCTCGTCGGAAAGAAGATTCGCACGACCCCGCACGATCAGGCGCGCCTGATCGCTGCCATTGTCTTCCCAGGCCGCAAGGCCACTTTCGATCAGATCATGGGCAAGATTGTCGATCTCCTGCCTGCGGGCCGAGATCTCTTCCTGCATGTCACGGCGCACATCGCTCAGCGTGCGCCCCTCAACCAGGGCATTGAGGAAGTTCGCCGCCTCACGCATGGAACTGGGAGTCTGCCCCGGTGGCGGCGTGAACAGGCGGTTTTCCACGTGACCGTCGGAAAAAACCAGCACCACCATGGCCCGGTCATGCCCCAGCGAGACGAACTCGATATGGCGGATCTCCGCCTCATGTTTCGGTGTCAGCACAAGCGATGCGCCCTGCGTCACCCCCGATAGCGCCGCGCCGACACGGTCTAGCATACCGCTGACATCGCCGGAGTTGCGCCCCAGCGTCGCGTCGATCTTTTCGCGGTCCTGGGCTTTCAGATCTTCGACTTCCAGCAGGCTGTCCACGAACATCCGCAGACCCAGCTGCGTCGGCACCCGGCCCGCGCTGATATGCGGGCTGTCGAGAAGACCCAGAAACTCCAGATCCTGCATCACATTGCGCACGGTGGCGGCGCTGACCTTCTCGCTCAGCGAGCGGGTCAGGGTGCGACTACCAACGGGATCGCCGCTCTCCAGATAAGATTCCACCACCGCCCGGAATACATCCCGCGAGCGGTCGTTCATGTCTTTCAGGATGTCGTTTGCATCGGTCATGAGCATTTCAGCGGTTGAACGCTATATAGATTGGAACCAGTTTCCGGATTGCCATTAAAGAGCCCTGCGCGCAAAGGTCAATCATGCTTGCATCCTGCGCACCCGCAGGGCTATCCGAAGGCCAGCAACAAAAGGATATTCCATGCGACCCTCTGGACGACAATTGAACGAGATGCGCCCCATTTCCATCGAAACCGGATTTACCAAACATGCCGAAGGGTCCTGCCTGATCAAGGTTGGCGACACCCACGTTCTGTGTACAGCCACCATTGAGGACCGCGTACCCCCGTTCATCAAGGGATCGGGCCTTGGCTGGGTGACTGCGGAATACGGCATGCTGCCTCGCGCAACGAACACCCGCATGCGCCGTGAGGCTGCCGCCGGCAAGCAGGGCGGACGCACCGTCGAAATCCAGCGCCTTATCGGCCGCGCCCTGCGCGCCGGTGTTGACCGGGTTGCCCTCGGCGAACGTCAGATCAGCATCGACTGCGACGTGCTGCAAGCCGATGGCGGGACCCGCTGCGCGTCGATCACCGGCGGCTGGGTCGCTCTGCGACTGGCAGTGAACAAGCTGATGAAGGCGGGCGATGTCTCGGTCGATCCGCTGATCGACCCCGTTGCCGCCGTGTCTTGCGGTATCTATGCCGGCCAGCCTGTGCTGGATCTGGACTACCCCGAAGATTCTGAAGCCGGCGTTGATGGCAACTTCATCATGACCGGATCTGGCAAGCTGATCGAAGTGCAGATGTCAGCTGAAGGGTCGATGTTCTCGCGCGATCAGATGAACAACCTGATGGATCTGGCCGCGCATGGCACCGCGGAGTTGGCCGAAATGCAAAAGGCAGCCTGCGCATGACCCGCAAGTTCGAAGGCGACCGGCTGCTGGTCGCCACCCATAACAAGGGCAAGCTCGAGGAGATGGCCCATCTTCTTGAGCCCTTTGGTGTCTCGGTCGTGGGAGCGGCCGAGATGAACCTCCCCGAACCGGAAGAAACCGAAGACACATTCGTCGGCAATGCCCGGATCAAGGCCCATACAGCCGCCAAGGCAACCGGCCTCCCTGCCCTTTCGGACGATTCCGGCATCACCATCGACGCGCTGGATGGCGCGCCTGGCGTCTATACCGCCGACTGGGCCGAGACCGGCAATGGCCGCGATTTCATGATGGCGATGACTCGCGCCCACGAGGAACTGGAAGCCAGGAACGCGCCCCATCCCCGCACCGCGCAATTTCGATGCACCCTGGTCCTTGCATGGCCCGATGGACATGACGAGGTCTTTGAAGGCGTCGCCCCCGGTCACCTGGTCTGGCCAATCCGCGGCGCCGAAGGCTTTGGCTATGATCCGATGTTCGTCCCCGACGGCCATGAGGTGACCTTTGCCGAGATGGACCGCTGGGAAAAGAACAAGATCAGCCACCGCGCCGATGCGGTGGCCAAGTTCATCAAAGGCTGTTTCGGTGAATGACCGATTTTGCGGATGACTGGCGCAACGGGGGCTTTGGCCTTTACGTACATTGGCCCTTTTGCCAGGCCAAATGCCCCTATTGCGATTTCAACAGCCACGTCACCGCAAATATCGACCAAAAACAATGGGTTGAGGCCTATATTCAGGAACTATCCCGCACGCCTGAAGCACTGCGCGGCCGGGTTCTGAACACAATCTTCTTTGGCGGCGGAACGCCCTCGCTCATGCATCCAGATACCGTCGCCGCCGTGATTGATGCGGCACGTGATATCTGGCCCTTTGCCAATGACATCGAAATCTCGCTGGAGGCCAACCCCGGTTCGGTGGAGGCGGGCCGGTTCGCTGGGTACCGCGACGCCGGGGTCAATCGTATCTCGATGGGGATCCAGGCGCTGAATGACGACGACCTGCGCCGCCTTGGCCGTATTCATTCGCTGTCCGAGGCACGCGCGGCATTCGACATTGCCCGTGCCTGTTTCGACCGCGTCAGCTTCGATTTGATCTACGCCCGTCAGGGACAAACCCCGCAAGCCTGGGAGGCAGAGTTGCAACAAGCCCTGTCGATGGCGATCGACCACCTGTCGCTTTACCAGCTGACCATCGAGGATGGCACCGCCTTTGGTGACCGCTACGCCCGTGGAAAGCTGCGCGATCTGCCCAACGACGACAGCGCCGCGGATATGTATCAGCTGACACAAGACATCTGCGCCGATTACGGCATGCCTGCCTACGAGGTATCCAACCACGCCCGCCCCGGTGCGGAAAGCCGCCACAACCAGATCTACTGGCGCTATGGTGATTATGTCGGCATTGGACCCGGCGCCCATGGACGCGTCACGTTGAACGGTACCCGCTATGCCACCGAAACCCATCGTGCACCCGGTGCCTGGCTGGATGCAGTCGCCAAGGGGAGCGGAGAATCCCTGCGTGATCCCCTGGAGCGGGACGATGCCGCCGTAGAGTTTCTGATGATGGGACTACGCCTCACCGAAGGGTTGGACATGACCCGTTATACGCAGCTGTCCGGCAGGCCCCTGGACAAAGACCGACTGAACAACCTTGCCGACATGGGAATGGTCACTATTTCTGATCATAGGCTGCGCGCAACGGATCAGGGGCGTGCCGTGCTGAATGCAATCCTGCGGGAATTATTGGTGGACTGAACGGATGCGCTATATCTACGCCGGCCTGGGATTGTTGTGTGTGACCCTTGGCCTGATCGGCGTGGTTCTGCCCCTGCTTCCCACCGTTCCCTTTCTGCTGCTGGCAACGTTCTTCTTTGCAAATTCTTCCGAACGGCTGCACAACTGGATCATCACCCATCAGACCTTTGGCCCAATGATCCTGGATTGGCAGGAGAATGGAGCGATCCGGCCAACCGCAAAAAAGGCGGCAACCGGATCGATTGCCGCCGTATTCCTGTTGTCGCTCGTCCTTGGCGCCCCGTCACACGTATTGGGCATTCAGGCTATCGTCCTGTCCTGCGTTCTGATTTTCATCTGGACGCGGCCTAGCGGCTAAGCAAGTTGCACAGCTCATCAAGCTGATCGAGCGTTTCGTAGCTGATCGTGACAGACCCGGATTCGCCGCCCGGCATGTGGTCGATGGAAACCTTCATCCGCAACATGGCAGACAAGTCGCCCTCAAGCGCGCGTGTATCCGCGTCCTTCTCCATTTCCTTGCGTGGCTTCTTGGAGCCCGCCACCGGCGAGACACCAGCAGCGTCCTTTTTTACAAGGTTCTCGGTCGCACGAACGGATAAGCCGCCCTTTACGATCTTCTTCGCAAGCTCAGAGGCATTGTCAGACGTGATCAGTGCCCGCGCATGGCCTGCTGACAGCTTGCGATCCTGGACAAGCTGCTGCACATCCTGAGGAAGATGCAAAAGCCGGACAAGGTTCGCGATATGGCTTCGGCTTTTTCCCAGCGCTTCGGCCATGCGCTCCTGAGTGTGACCGAATTTCTCCATCAACTGCTTGTAGCTTTGCGCCTCTTCCATCGCATTCAGGTCAGAGCGCTGAATGTTCTCGATGATTGCAACCTCGAGCATTTCAAGGTCATCATAGTCCCGGATCAGGACCGGTACCTCGTGCAGCTGCGCCGCCTGGGCCGCACGCCAGCGTCGTTCGCCTGCCACGATCTCATACATGCCACCGTCGCGCGGACGCACGATCAGCGGTTGAAGCACGCCCTTTTCCTTGATCGAGGCCGTCAGATCATCGAGGTCTTCCTGCAGGAACTGCCGTCGGGGCTGATTGGGGTTTGCCGTGACCTTTTCGATTGGAACCAGGACTTCGGCATTCCGAGGTGACTCTGTTCGGGTGCTGACCGGTTCCGGGTTTACGTCCGCCATCAGTGCGGACAATCCCCGACCCAGACCGCGCGGCTTGTTCTTTTTTTCTGTCATAGTGCCCTCCCCGGTTTACGCTGCTAGTTTTTGATGGTTCGCGATTACTTCCTCTGCCAAGGCCCGGTAAGCCCGGGCACCAAGCGAGTTCGTATCATAGTTCAGGACGGGCAAGGCGTAAGACGGCGCCTCACTGACCCTCACGTTTCTCGGGATCACGGTACGGAATACCAATTCCCCAAGGTTATCACGCGCGTCCTGCTCAACCTGCTGTGAGAGATTGTTCCGACGATCATACATCGTCAAAACAACCCCTTCGATCCGCAAATCAGGATTGGCCGCCTGGCGGACCTGACGAATCGTAAGCATAAGCTGCGAGACGCCTTCGAGGGCAAAAAATTCACTCTGCAATGGAATCAAGACCGAATGCGCCGCAACCATTGCATTCACGGTCAACAGGTTCAGGGATGGCGGACAATCGATCAGGATGTAGTCCCAATCATAGTCATCCATGGCCGTCTGTCGCAGCGCATCGTGGAGAAGGAAGCTACGCTTCTCGTTCGCAAACAACTCGATATCTGCCGAGCTGAGATCAACGGTCGCTGGAATAACGCAAAGATCTTCGATTTCTGTAGCGCGAATGACCTCGGACAGGGGCGCATCGTCTACCAGAAGGTCGTAGGTTGTGAAGTCACGATCTTCCGGTTCAATCCCCAGGCCAGTCGAGGCGTTGCCCTGCGGGTCCAGATCAACGACAAGAACGCGCATTCCCGTCTCTACAAGAGCAGCCGCAAGGTTGATTGCCGTCGTTGTCTTTCCCACTCCACCCTTTTGATTAGCAACCGCGATTATACGGGGCCCATCCGGGCGGGATAAGTCAGACACGAGCAACTCCCTTGATTTTCAGTAAGACCGCGTCGGGTTCAGTTAAACTTGTAATCGGTTCGAAATCGAATCGCCATGTCTTGAATGCGTTATCCACCTCTTTTTTCCAATTTGCGCCCTTGGGGAACACTGCGACACCGTTTGGATCGAGATGTCTCTCGCAATACTCCAGCAATTTAGACAAATCTGCCAAAGCTCTTGCCGAAAGAACGTCAGCACATTGGGGTTCAACTAACTCTATGCGCTTGGATATTACCTCAACCCGCGCACCGCATTCTCGTGCAGCATTGCGCAGAAATGCACATTTCCTCTGATCTGATTCGATAAGCGTAACGCGAGTTTCGGGAGATTCTTCTGACGCCATGATAGCCACAACGATGCCCGGAAGGCCGCCCCCACTTCCGATATCGGTCCAGTGGCCAGCGGCATCAACAGATCTATAAACCTGTATAGAATCAACGATATGACGCCTCCAGATATCTGGAACGCTATGACGCGAAATCAGGTTTATCTTTGCGTTCCACTTTTTGAGGACTGACTCAAACATCTTGAGCCGGTCTATTGTTTCACGTGAAACATTCAGTTCCTCAAGCAGCAGATCCGCATTCATGCCGTTCTACTCCGGGCCACCCCTTCTTTGCGAATTCTGGCCAACACCAAGGCAAGCGCAGCAGGTGTCATACCATCAACCCTTGCCGCCTGGGCCAGGTTTTCCGGTCGTGCGCGTGTCAGCTTCTGCTGGAGTTCTTTTGACAAACCTTCGATGCCTGCGTACACGAAACCTTCCGGAATCAGATGCTGCTCATCTCGGCGCAAGGTTTCAATCTCGCGGTTTTGCCGCTCAATGTAATTCGCGTAGAGCGCGTCGCGCTCAACCTGCCGTCGAATATCTGGTTCAACGCCGACGAGGTCCGGAATTAGATGAACCAAGTCCTCGAAAGTAACGTCCGGAAATGCAAGAACATCCATACCCGTCCGCTTGTTTCCGTCTTGGTTGATCCTGATACCGGCTTCAGAAACCATTTTCGGCGTGTAACTCTTGGCATTCAGGTAAGAACGTGCCGATTGGAGCTTCTCAACCTTCTCTTGAAACATCAGACGCCGTTCATTTCCCACGCATCCAATTTCCATTCCCAAGGGAGTAAGCCTTTGGTCTGCATTATCAGCTCGCAGAGAAAGTCTGAACTCTGCCCTGGATGTGAACATTCGATAAGGCTCAGTCACCCCGTTCGTGGTCAGATCATCGATCATCACGCCGATGTAGCTCCCTGACCGGCCGAAGATTACCGGATCCTTTTCAAAGCTGCGCCTTGCAGCGTTAATGCCAGCGACCATCCCCTGCGCCGCAGCTTCTTCGTAGCCAGTTGTGCCGTTGATTTGCCCGGCAAGAAAGAGCCCCGGAATGTCTTTGAGTTCCAGGGAAAGCGTTAACGCACGAGGATCAACGTAATCATACTCAATCGCGTAGCCAGGCTGGAGGATCTTTGCGCCTTCCAAGCCAAATATGGAGCGGACGTAGTCCTCCTGCACATCAACGGGCAGGCTGGTCGATATTCCATTTGGGTAGACGGTGTTATCGTTCACGCCCTCCGGTTCCAGAAATATCTGGTGAGAGGACTTGTCGGCGAACCGCACTATTTTATCTTCAATCGATGGACAGTAACGCGGTCCTATTCCTTCGATGTGACCGCCATACATGGCGGAGCGCTCGAGGTTCTTCCGAATGATTTCGTGTGTGTTTTCGTTGGTATGAGTGATGCCGCAAGACACCTGGGGAGCGGAAACAGACCTGGATCCAAAGGAAAAGAACGTGGGTTCATCATCTCCGGGCTGCATCTCGAGCACATTCCACCGAATAGTGGTCCCATCCAATCGTGGAGGGGTACCTGTCTTCAAACGGCCGAGAGGAAGTTCAAAGCTATCCAGACGATCCGCGAGCTGGACGGATGGCTTATCACCCATTCTGCCCCCTGGTTTTGACACATCGCCAATATGGATAACGCCCCGTAGAAACGTACCGGAGGTCAGCACAACAGAACGAGCTGTCACTTCGCTGCCATCTGCCAGAGCAACGCCAGCGACCGTGTTTTCTTTCATCAGGAAGTCAACTACCTCAGCTTCTAGGATTTCGAGGTTTTCTTGTTCTTCCGTCAGTTTGAGCATTTCCCGCCGATAGATGCTCCGATCGGATTGTGCCCGCGGCCCCTGGACGGCTGGTCCTTTTCGACGGTTTAGGAGGCGGAACTGAATACCGGCAAGGTCAGCGACTTTTCCCATGACTCCGTCCAGAGCATCGATCTCGCGAACGAGATGTCCCTTTCCCAATCCACCGATTGCCGGATTGCACGACATGACGCCAATGCCGGATCGCTTGAGCGTAACCAGGGCAGTTTTTGCACCCAGTCTGGCGGATGCGTGAGCTGCTTCCGTTCCGGCGTGACCGCCGCCAACAACAATTACATCATAGTCCGAATGTTTCACGTGAAACACTCCTCACTTACCAAGACAAAAGCTGGAGAAGATCTCATCCAGCAGGTTTTCCACCCCAACCCGGCCAACCAAAAACTCCAAGGAACGAATCGCCGATCGCAGGTCTTCGGCGGCTAATTCATAGTGATCTGGTCCCAATTTCAAAACGGCTTCCGCGCTATTCAGGCTTTCCAAGGCTGCCAACAACGCATCTTTATGCCTTTTTCGAGTCGACACACCTGCCCGAGTTGATCGCTCTTTCAACACAGACCCGATATGATCAACCAATGCGTCGATCCCCTGCCCTGTCTTCCCCGAAATCCCTGTTACAGCGTCCACTTTCTGATCGGCTTTTGGTACCAATCGAATATCGCCGGGTTGCATCTCAATATCCAAGGATTCGCCAGGATCAGCAAGAAATACCCGCAAGTCAGCACGTTCGGCACGTTCACGGGCGCGTGCTATGCCGATACCTTCGACGTGATCTTCGGTATCCCGCAACCCAGCCGTATCAAGCAATGTAATAGGTAAACCCGCAAGATCCATCCTCACTTCGATGATATCACGCGTCGTTCCCGCATACTCGGATGTGATCGCAGCCTCCCGGCCCGCCAAGGCGTTCAGAAGCGTGGACTTACCAACATTAGGCGCACCAACAATAGCCACTTCGAAGCCCGATCGGATTCTTTCCGCTATACCGACCCCGGCGACCTCAGCCCTCAGATCTGTTTGAACCCTGGAAAGAAGCGATGACACCTCGGGCGTCACGTCAACCGGAACCTCTTCATCTGCGAAATCAATCGTGACTTCAATGAGCGATGCAGCTCGAATCAGATTCGTCCGCCAACCGTCTGCCAGATCTCCCAATGCGCCAGACAGAACCAGCTGCGCTTGCTTTCTCTGCGCTTCCGTTTCCGCTTCGATCAGGTCCGCCAGACCTTCGACCTGAGCCAGGTCCAGATTTCCGTTTTCAAGGGCACGGCGGGTGAACTCTCCCGGAGCTGCAAGACGCAACCCATCGATCTGACCTAGACGGTCAAGAACGGCTGAAACAACAGCTGTGCTTCCGTGCGTCTGGAATTCGACAACGTCTTCACCCGTAAAGCTGTGCGGCGCAGGGAAGGTCAGAACCAGGGCCTCATCAAGGAGATCCCCAGAGGCGTCCATCAGCCGACGTACCCCGCGCCCCGGAGCGGACACAGACATTCCGCATATCTGCACAACGGAACTGAGCGCTTCAGGTCCAGAGACCCGGATTACCGCGACCCCGGCTTTTCCTTGAGCAGAGGCCAACGCAAAGATCGTATCCATGGAAGGCCTTCCTTTCTTTGAAATATAAGGCCTAGGTGTTCATCGAGTCGAAGAACTCAGAGTTTGTCTTTGTCTGCTTGAGTTTGGACAAGAGGAACTCAATAGCCTCGGTGGTGCCCATCGGGTTGAGAATTCGACGCAAAACGAAGGTCTTAGCGAGGTCAGCCTTGTCGACCAGAAGGTCCTCCTTACGGGTACCCGATTTGAGAATATCAATCGCCGGGAAGACACGTTTATCGGCAATTTTGCGGTCCAGAACCAGTTCGGAGTTACCCGTACCTTTGAATTCTTCAAAGATGACTTCGTCCATACGGCTCCCGGTGTCGATCAGCGCGGTTGCAATGATGGTCAAGGAGCCGCCCTCTTCAATATTCCGGGCCGCACCAAAGAAGCGCTTTGGTCGCTGCAAAGCGTTTGCATCCACACCACCCGTCAGAACTTTGCCCGAAGATGGGACTACAGTGTTGAAGGCACGACCAAGTCTTGTGATCGAATCAAGAAGAATCACAACATCTCGCTTATGTTCGACCAGACGCTTGGCTTTTTCGATCACCATTTCAGAAACCGCCACGTGGCGTGTTGCCGGTTCATCAAAGGTGGAGGAGACAACCTCGCCCTTAACGGACCGCTGCATGTCGGTGACTTCCTCGGGCCGTTCATCGATCAGCAGAACGATCAGGTAGCACTCCGGGTGATTTTTCTCGATGGAATGCGCGATGTTCTGCAGGATTACGGTTTTACCGGTCCGCGGCGGCGCAACGATGAGCGAGCGCTGACCCTTGCCGATCGGCGCGACCAGGTCGATCACACGGGCGGACTTGTCCTTGATGGTGGGATCCTCGATTTCCATCTTCAGGCGCTCATCCGGATAAAGCGGTGTGAGGTTGTCGAACGCGATCTTGTGACGGGCCTTTTCGGGGTCCTCGAAATTGATCTTCGTCACATTGGTCAGGGCAAAATAGCGCTCGTTTTCCAGCGGAGCCTTGATCTGGCCTTCCACCGTATCCCCGGTGCGCAGCGAATACTGGCGGATCATTTCAGGGGAGACATAAATATCGTCCGGACCCGGCAGATAGTTCGCCTCGGGAGAGCGCAGGAAACCAAACCCATCCTGCAACACTTCCAGAACGCCATCACCACCGATGTCCCAGCCCTCATCCGCGCGTTCCCGCAGGATCTGGAACATCATCTCGCCCTTGCGCATGGTCGAGGCGTTCTCGATCTCCAGCTCTTCGGCCATGGACAACAGGTTTTTTGGGCTTTTCGCTTTGAGATCGGACAGATTGAGGGATTGAGCGGTCATACACATACAGCCTTTGCAGCCCCAATGATCGGGGAGAGGTGTCATTTACAATTCGGAAGACACGAGTGCCCGGACGGGCCCGTTAAGCGCCATTCATAGGGATATGTCGCCAATGAGTCAAACCCCGGCTGTATGGCGCTTTTTGGGGCCTCTGAGAGCACACTCATATGCCGAGGTGCAATCGTCAGAACTTGAAGATGACCGAGATGACGATGATCACCATGAACAAGGTCGGGACTTCGTTCATCATACGGTACTGGCGACCTGTCAGCGTGTTGCGGTCTTCTTCAAAGTCATTGATGCGCCGCTTCAGCCAGATGTGAAACCAGGTCATGCCGATTACGCTGGCTCCCTTGGTCCAGGGCCAGATCGACGACCAGTCAACGAAACCCGGTGTGAAGGCAATGAACAGCCCAGCCACCCAGGCCGTATGCATGGCGGGACTCATGATCACTTTCATCAGTTTGCGTTCCATGGTGAGAAAGATCGGGATGGCGTCCTGAACCTTCTCAGCCTGCTCCACGTGATACACGAACAGTCGTGGGAGATAGAAAAGACCTGCCATCCAGCTGAGGACTGCCATGATGTGGAGGGACTTTGCGTATGGATAGAGGACATACATCCAGTCAGTCAGGCTCATGGTCGCTCTCTTTCCTTCGTTCTCGTGGGGCACCCTAAAATAATAAAGAAAGATTTAAAGGATGATGTTTTTGTAGGGCATAGGGATTTCAGTGGATTATCGAGTCCTTCCCCCGCATATCCCCAGCGTGGACAAACCTCCATGTGTCACATTGGGTTAAAGGTGAATAAATCATTAAAGACCTTGTTTTCATGGCTTCTTAAGGTTTGGTTAACCAAGGTAAACATGGGGATAACCCTGGGATTATTCATGAAACCGAGAGATATCCACGATCCGAAAGTTATCCCAATCCACGCGGGGCGAATCCCTGCACATCCGGGATGAAATCGCCGCTTTGGCTGTGGGCTTGCCAAACGGGCTGAAAACCATACAAAACATTCCGATACTGTGAACCGATTTCCCACGGGGTTTTCCACATGACTGCCCACATAGTGCTGGCCTCCGGGTCCGAAATCAGGGCTCATCTTCTGCGTCAAGCGGGTATTGAGTTTGCCCAGGACATACCGCGGCTGGACGAGCAGAGCATAAAAGCTGCCCTTCTGGTCGAAGAGGCCCCGCCGCGCGACATTGCCGATGCACTGGCCGAGGCAAAGGCGCGCAAGATCAGCGCGAAACACCCCGGATCCATGGTCATCGGTTGCGATCAGGTGTTGGATTTTCAGGGGCGGCTGCTGTCCAAGCCCAAGACACCCGAAGAAGCGCTGTCTCAGCTCAGCGAAATGCGCGGACATCGGCACATGCTTTTGTCTGCAGCGGTGATCTATCGCGATGGGGAACCCCTGTGGCGGCACGTGGGACAGGTGCGCCTTCTTATGCGCAAAGCATCAGATGAATACCTACAGGACTATGTGACCCGCAACTGGGACAGCATCCGCCATGCGGTTGGCGCCTACAAGCTCGAAGAGGAAGGCGTACGGCTCTTTGCGAGCATCGAGGGAAGCTATTTTAACGTTTTGGGATTACCGCTGACTGAACTTATAAACTACCTGGGACTGCAGGGAGTTATCGATCAATGAGTCTTGCCAAGATACCTCTGGCCGGGGTCATCGGATGCCCGGTGGCCCATTCGCGGTCTCCGCAGATCCAGAACCACTGGCTCCGGACATACGGGATCGCGGGGTATTATGTGCCTATGCATGTAGAGCCCCAGGATCTGGAAACGGTGATCCGCAGCCTGCCAAAGGCGGGATTTGTCGGTGCGAACGTCACCCTGCCCCACAAAGAATCCGTGATGCAGATCGCCGACAAGGTTACGGATCGGGCGACCCTCATGGGGGCAGCCAATACGCTTATCTTTCGCGAAGATGGGTCTATTTTGGCTGATAATACAGATGGTTACGGTTTCATTACCAACCTTCATCAGGGCGCGCCCGACTGGAAACCGAAAGCGGGACCGGCTTTGGTTCTTGGAGCGGGCGGCGCATGCCGGGCCGTGATCGCGTCATTGGTAGAGGCCGGCGTGCCCGAGATCATGCTATCCAATCGCACCCGCGAGCGCGCCGATCAGTTGCGCAAGGAATTTGGCAAGCGGATCCGTGTCATCGATTGGATCCAGGCCGGCAACGCGGTCGAGGAGGCCTCTCTGGTTGTCAACGCCACCTCGCTCGGCATGGAAGGCAAGCGCCCCCTGCGGGTGCCGATGGATGGGCTGCAGCCGTCTTGCGTGGTCACCGATCTGGTCTACACCCCGCTTGAAACTGATTTGATCAAGTCGGGCAAAGAGGCCGGTTGCACGGTGGTCGATGGCCTCGGCATGTTGCTTCACCAGGCGGTTCCGGGGTTCGAGCGCTGGTTTGGCCAACGGCCCAAGGTGGATGAGGCAACCCGCGCGGCGGCGCTGGCATGACGTTTTCTCTGGGTCTGACCGGCTCGATCGGCATGGGCAAAAGCACCACGGCCAAGATCTTTGCCGAGCTTGGCTGCGCGGTCTGGGACGCGGATGCGGCGGTGCATCGACTGTATGGTGTCGGCGGTGCGGCCGTCATGCCGATGGCCGAGGCGTTTCCGCAGGCGATCACCGCAGGCATGGTGGATCGCGGCGCGCTGAAAGAGATTATCTCACGCGACCCCTCTGCCTTGTCCGTGATTGAAAAGATCGTGCACCCTTTGGTGGCCGAGGACCGCGCGAAATTTCGACGCGGCGCAGACAGTGACATCCTTGTGTTTGACATTCCCTTGCTTTTTGAAACCGGTGGCGATGCGGCCATGGATGCGGTCGCCTGCGTCTGGGTGGATGCTGAGACACAGAAACAGCGGGTTCTGGATCGCGGCACCATGACGGTTGAGCAATTTGCCCAGATCCTGCAGAAACAGATGCCAATCGAAGAGAAACGCGCCCGCGCCGATTATGTGATCGAGACCGATACCCTGGATCACGCCCGCGCGCAGGTGGAAGAGATCCTGAAAGACATCAGGGGAAAGATGGCAGATGCGTGAGATCGTTCTGGATACCGAGACGACGGGTTTTGACCCCTTCACCGGCGACCGCATTGTCGAGATCGGCGCGGTGGAACTCTATAACCACATGCCCACCGGCAAGACGTTTCATGAGTACATCAACCCCGAACGCGACATGCCGGAAGAAGCCTTTGGCGTCCACGGGATCGGTCCTGACCTTCTCAGCCCGCCGCAGCCTCCTGCCCCCGGAGCCGTAACCCTGCGGGACAAGCCGGTTTTTGCCAAGATTGGCCAGAAGTTCCTCGATTTCGTGGGCGATGCACGTCTGGTGATCCACAACGCCAGCTTTGACATGAAGTTTCTCAATGCCGAACTTGGCTGGATGAACCTGCCGCAGCTGCCCATGGATCAGGCGATCGACACCCTGGCCATGGCGCGCAAACGGTTTCCGGGGTCACCTGCCACGCTTGATGCCCTGTGCCGCCGCTTCAGTATCGACAACTCAAACCGGACCCTGCACGGCGCGCTTCTTGATTCCGAAATCCTGGCCGAAGTCTATCTGGAGCTGATCGGGGGTCGACAACCGGATTTTGGCCTGTCCACGGCAGGATCTGGTGGATCGCAGGCGGGATCGGCCGAGCCTGACTGGCGTCCTTCTCCGCGTCCATCCCCCCTGCCCCCACGACTGACGGCCGAGGAAAAAGCGGCTCATGATACCTTTGTCGAAAAAATGGGCGACGGCGCGCTTTGGGCAGCCGTGCAGTCCTGATACTTTGACCAATCAAAGAAAAACGCTGCCGGACTGACCGACAGCGTTGGAATTTCTGCAAGCAGTAAAAAGGGGATTACTGCTGCGGCTGGGATTCTGCCTGACGGCGGGCCAGTTCGTTGCGGTAGATCGCGACAAAGTCGATGTTGTCGAGGTTCAGTGGCGGGAAGCCGCCGTCGCGCGTCACATCCGATACGATACGGCGCAGGAACGGGAAGGTCATGCGCGGGCATTCGATCAGAAGGAAGGGGTGCAGCTGCTCATCCGGGACACCCTGGATGTTGAAGACACCAACATATTCGATTTCCAGAACAAAAAGGACTTCGCCGCCTTCCTTGTTCTTGGACTCGACGGTCAGCTTGGTCATCACTTCATACTGATTTTCTGCAGCGCGCTTCTTGGCGTCGAGGTTGACCTGAACGTTCACGTCGGGCTGCACTTCGCCGCCGGCGCCTTTTTGTGCCATCACGTTTTCGAACGACATGTCGCGGATGAACTGACCCAGAATGTTCATCTGGACCTGGGGCTGCTGCGGGGCTTCTGCTGCTGTGCCTTCGGTGGTTCCATTTTCGGCCATGGAGATACTCCTGAAATAAGGTTTTGCGGTTTGCTTAGCAGCTTGTCGCGGGTATCTCAACGGTCACGCTGGGCAAGGCTTTCAGACAGGAAGATGTGGGGCAGAATGTCGTTATTCCGGGCCCTTTACCCAGCCCGATGGGTGATCAGCCGGGCCACGAGGGGTCACATCTTCGAAATCCCCGTCAATCACATCACCCTGGCCTCTCATTTGATCCGGGCGCCGAGAGTACCTGGGATCCTGTGGATGGCCCTGCCCGTGCATGCTACCCATTTCGAACTGGGATACAGTGATGCGCGAGCTCAAGTAACGGAAGACGGCCAGCCGAACCGGCGGCATGAGCAGCGCAAATCCTATGGCATCCGTGAAAAATCCTGGTGTCAGCAGCAGCGCGCCGGCAAAGAGGATCATCGCGCCATGAGCCAAAGGCTCTGCCGGGTCCGACAGAGTCTGGAACGAGGACCGAAGCTGCCCCATCGCAAGACGACCCTGAGAGCGCACCAAAGATGTGCCGAGGATCGCGGTCAACACCACGATTGCCAGGGTGGGCCAGAGGCCGATCAAACCGCCAACCTGGATGAAAAGGGCGATTTCAATCAGGGGCACCATCAAAAAGGCCAGAAAAAGATACATCTTGGGGTCCTTTGAACTTGCGCTGGATGGTGGACTTGGCCCCACCCGTCACCTACATAAGAGCAGATCGCTTTGGTTTCAAACAAGGCATGGTTGCCTAGCATGAGGTTCACATGGAGTCGCCCTTGATTCAGATTTTGGTATTGGCCGGCATCGCCGTCTTCCTGATCCTGCGCCTGAAAAGCGTATTGGGCACCCGTGAGGGGTTTGAAAAGCCGGCACCGCAACAGATGCCGACAGCCGACAAACGACGTCCTGATTTCGAGGTGATCGAAGGGGGCCCGGATCGTGACATTACGGACTACGTCGACGAGGGCTCTTTGCAGGCTGATGCACTTGCCGCGATGAAACGGGCGGACCCGTCGTTTCAGGTTCAGGACTTTGTTCAGGGCGCGCGCGGCGCCTACGAGATGATCCTGATGGGGTTCGAGAATGGTGATCTGAATGAGATCCAGCCCTTCCTGGCCGAAGACGTCTACGAGAGCTTTGTCGACGCCGTGTCCCAGCGTGAGGATCAGGGTCTGACCATCGAGGCCGAATTCATCGGCGTGCGGGAAACCGCTATCGAGGACGCCCGGTTTGACGAAGCCACCCGCACCGGAGAAATCACCATGCGTTTCGTGGCGGAGATGACTTCGGTCGTGCGCAACAAGGACGGTGAGATCGTCGAGGGAGACCCCAAGGCCATCAAACGCTTGAAAGACACCTGGACTTTTGCGCGCGCCATGGGCGAAAGCGATCCGAACTGGCAACTGGTGGCCACGGACGCATGATTGGTGCGCTCCGGGCGTCACTGCGGGCAGCGGCCTTCCTGGGCGCTGCCATGACCGCCTCGGGTGCATCCGGCGAGACTGCATATTCGCTTGTGGATTTTTCTCAGCTTGATGGCTGGGAAAAGGACGACCACGCTGCGGCTCTGGACGTCTTTCTTGAAACCTGCCCCGATCTTGATGATCCCGATTGGCACAGTCTGTGTGCGCTTGCTCAGTCTCAGGTACAATCGGAAGCCCCGGATGCGGCGCGGACATTCTTTGAACTCTTCTTCCGGCCGGTTCTTATCCAGGATGGCGCGGACACCGCCCTGTTCACTGGGTATTTCGAACCTGAGCTGGACGGCTCCCGTTACCGGACGGATCGATTCCGTTACCCCGTCTACAGGCTGCCGCGCGAGGCGCGTGAGACAAACCTGTGGCTCCCGCGCCGTGACATCCTGACAAGTGGCGTGATGGAGGGGCGTGGCCTTGAGATCGCCTGGGTGGACGACCCGGTCGAGCTGTTCTTTCTGCAAATCCAGGGGTCGGGTCGGATCAGAATGCAGGATGGATCAACCGTCCGCGTCGGCTATGGCGGCGCCAACGGCCATCCCTACAAATCCATCGGGGCGGAAATGGTGCGCCGGGGCATCTACAAAGCCCATCAGGTCAGCGCGCAGGTTATCAAGGCCTGGGTGCGGCGCAATCCGGTCGCAGGCCATGAGCTGCTGATGCACAACCCGTCCTATGTTTTCTTTCGAGAAGTCCGACGGGTGCGCGCCGCAGATGGACCGCTTGGGGCCATGAACCGGTCTGTCACCGCGATGCGCAGTATCGCTGTCGATCCGAAATTCACGCCCCTTGGCGCGCCGGTCTGGGTGGAGAAAGACGGTGAGACTCCATTGCGCCGTTTGATGATTGCCCAGGACACGGGTTCCGCTATCAAAGGCGCGCAGCGCGCGGATATCTTTTTCGGTACGGGGGATACTGCGGGGCAGGCGGCTGGTCGTCTGCGCGATCCGGGGCGTATGATTGTTCTTTTGCCGATCCAGCGCGCCTATGCCATGTTGCCGGAAGAGTTCTAATGACCCGCCGCAAGCTGACCTCGGATGAAATTGACCTCTGGCACAAGGTCGTGAAACACGCAGAGCGGCTGCATCCCGGCAGCCATTCGACCCCACCGGATCTGCCGCTTCCAAAGCCCAGGCCGAAAAAGACTCCGCATCCCCACGCCGAGCCACAGATCGATGCCTTTCGCATTGGCAGCCGCGCCCGCAGCAAACCTGCAAAGCATGACCTCAAGGCGCCGGTTTCCAAATCCTTGGTAACCGCGCCGGTGCAAATGGACGAAAAGGCCTATCGGCGCATGAAAAGGGGCAAGCTGCGCCCTGAAGGGAAGCTGGACCTGCACGGAATGCGCGTGGATACGGCGCACCCGGCGCTGACCCGGTTCATCCTGTCCGCTCAGGCCTCGGGCAAGCGCCTGGTGCTTGTAGTGACGGGCAAGGGCAAGGACAGGGACGAGCCTGGTCCGATCCCCACACCGCGTGGCGTGCTGCGCCACAGGGTGCCGCAATGGCTGGCGCTTCCGCCTCTGGCACAGGCGGTATTGCAGATCACACCCGCCCATATCAGCCATGGCGGGGAGGGCGCCTATTACGTCTACCTGCGTCGCAGCCGTTAGAGACTTCGGGCGTTCATCGCGGGCTTTCGATCAGGCGAACCAGCGACAGATCCTCCACTTTCTCTTTTTGGATCTGCGGCGGTGGAAGGATGGTATTGAAGACCAGCCCTTTGCTATTGAAAGACCGCGCTGTCTGCTGCGCCGCGCTCAGGATCGCCAGAAGGGCAGGGGAGGTGCCCGCCACCAGATGCCCCGAATTGGCCGTATCGGCATAGGCGGTGGTATCGATGACGCTGATCGGCAGGTCTTCAAGATCCTCAACCGAGGCCAGATTGCCAAGCCGTGACCTGCTATGGGTGCCGCGAAGGCGCTGTGACACGGTCAGGATCTTGTCTTTGCGCGATATGAAAACAAGAAAAGGCTGTGGCACTGGGTCAAACCGGCTCATCTGACTTTTGAACACGTCAAGATCGAGATCCGGCGACAACAGTATGACGCCGTCCAGGTGACGGGCCGCCCAGCCGGGCGCGCCGATTTCGATCTGGCGCAGGGTCTCCATGGTCAGCATCGATCCCATTGAGTGTGCAACCAGAACAACGCGCCGGGCCTTGGTGCGGCTCAGGCTTTTGAGAAGGCGCTCCAGACCATCCCGCGCAAATATCACGCTGTCGGCGTCATAGGCATATCCCAAAGGGCTGCCGAGACTTGGCCACGAGTAGACCACTGTTGCACCGGGAACCCCGATATCGTTTGTCAGCTGCGCCGCGCGAAAGGCGGTTTCCGACTGGGTCGAATTATAGCCATGCACAAAGACGGTGATGTCCTGCTCATCGGGCGGATACTTCAGCAGTTCCTGATTGAGGCGATCAGAAAAGGCGGCAGAGGTCTCGAACGTCCGTCTGGCGGCCATGGTGAATTCTGTTCGGGGATCCGGGTTTTCGCCGGCAAAGACGAGGTGACCGGGCTTGTGGTTTGGCGGGATGGAGACGGTCAGCTCCAAGAGGTGATAGCCGTCGGTGCGTCCGGCCCCAAAACCGCCTTCCGGCTGCGAGTCTCTGATTGTTGCGGCAAAGATCGTCTTTGGCGTGCCGATATCCAGCGCCTCGGGCATTGTGGGCGTATAGGGCCGCGGGCCGCACGCAGCGACAAAGGAAAGAAGGACCAAGAGGATTCGAAGGCGCCGCATATCAGCCGTCCCAAAACAAACAGTGCCACGGATAGAATGAATGCCGCCTGTTACCAAGCGGCATCTCCGATTTCAGGGTAAGATCGTTACAGCACGTAGCGGCTGAGATCGGTTGAGCGAGTCAGCTCCCCGAGATTCGAGGTTACGAATTTTGCATCTACCGTGATCGCCTCGCCGGCCCGGTCGGGGGCTGAAAAGGACAACTCCTCAAACACCCGCTCCATGACCGTATAAAGACGTCGCGCACCAATGTTCTCGATCGATTGGTTCACCTCGGCTGCGATCTTGGCCATGGCTGCGATCCCGTCTTCCGTGAAGGTCACCTTCACATCTTCGGTACCCATCAGCGCGGCGTACTGGCGGGTCAGAGCATTGTCGGTCTCGGTCAGGATGCGGACGAAATCCTTTTCGCTGAGCGCGCGCAGGTTGACCCGGATCGGCAAACGCCCCTGCAGTTCCGGCAACAGATCGGAAGGCTTGGCGATATGAAACGCGCCCGAGGCAATGAACAGGATATGGTCGGTCTTCACCGGGCCATGTTTGGTACTGACCGTAGTGCCTTCGATCAGCGGCAGAAGGTCCCGCTGCACGCCTTCACGGCTGACATCGCCGCCACGTGCATCTGAACGGGCGCAGACCTTGTCGATTTCATCCAGGAATACAATTCCGTTCTGTTCGACGGCATCGAGCGCCGCGCGGGTCACGGTTTCATCATCCAGAAGCTTGTCGGCTTCTTCACCGATCAGCACCTCATAGCTTTCGGCGACGGTGAGGCGCTTTTTGACCGTGCGCCCGCCGAGCGCTTTTCCAAACAGATCGCCAAGGTTCATCATCCCGCCCATTGCGCCGGGCTGGCCGGGTATGTCGAACATCCCGCCCATGGGGTTAGAAGTGTCCGCGACCTCCAGTTCGATCACCGTATTGTCCAGCTCACCCGATTTCAGCTTCTTGCGGAACACCTCGCGGGTGCTGTCACGGGCTTCGGTCCCGGCGATGGCGGTAATGACGCGATCCTCGGCGGCCTTGTGGGCCTTGGTCTTGACGTCTTCGCGCATGAATTCGCGGGTCTGCAGGATCGCGGTGTCCACCAGGTCCCGCACGATCTGCTCCACGTCACGGCCCACATAACCGACTTCGGTGAACTTGGTTGCTTCGACCTTGATGAAGGGCGCGCGGGCCAGTCTTGCCAGACGGCGGCTGATCTCGGTCTTGCCGACCCCGGTGGGGCCGATCATCAGGATGTTCTTGGGGTAGACCTCATCGCGCAGGTCATCGCCCAGTTGTTTGCGTCGCCAGCGGTTGCGTAGGGCGACAGCTACGGCGCGTTTTGCCTCTTTCTGGCCGATGATGAACCGGTCCAGTTCCGAAACGATTTCGCGGGGGGTGAGGTCAGACATGAGAGTTCCCGTATCAGTGTGAGGGCGGCAGCCGATCCAGCGGCACCAGCCCGGACAGGGGTGAAAGAAGCGCAGCGCGAATGCGGGTCCAGAAGGCCCCGAGCGCCACAAGGAAGACGCCCAGCACCAGAATGGTCGATGCGGCGCCCTCGCCATCGAAAACGGTTCCGGCCAGTGTCACGCTATAGCCGATGGCGGCGATCAGGAAAGACCGCCGGTCGATCACGATCGCAACAACGGCAAAGGCAAACAGCACCCCCAGCAGCAACAGATGTGCGCCACTGCTGCCGTTTTCCAGAAGGCTGAGCGCGATGGTGTTCACAAGGGCAGGGGCCGCAACCACGTGTAGCCAGAACCCCTGTGCCGAGCGGCGCGTGACCCGGTGCGGATCGCTCATGTCAAAAACCATCGCGACGATGAACACGGCGAGCCCCACCAGAAGCGTGATCCAGGCAAAGGGGCCGCTGGCCGAGAGCAGAAAGAAATCGCCGATGTCCTCGGGCGTGCCCATGCGGATCGCGCCCATCAGAAGCGCGAGCGCAAAAACGCCAAGCGCGATCAGCGCCATGGCAAAGGGCACCTTGAACCGCAGCCAGTAGACCGCGATGGCCGCAGTCGTCAGGGCAAAGGGGAGCTGCATGCTGGAATAATCCGCCTGCGCCATCATGAAGGGCTGCGAAAACTGAGACGTCAGCCCCATTCCGGCATTCGTGGCCCAGAGGATCGACAGGGCAATCGCCGGAGCCACCATGCGACGACGGCGGACAAAGTACTCGGACAAGGCCCAAAGGATTGCAGCCCCGATGATAGCGGCTGTGACGGCCTTGTCCTGATATCCGCCAAGGCTGCCTGCCAGAGAGGTGGCCGTGACCGCCGCCCAGCCCGAGGCCAGGATCAACAGGCCGATGACGATGAAGATCTCGTTGAAGCCCTTGAACAGCTCGAACGGCTCATCCCCTTCTGGCAGGTTTTCCCGCGCGCCCTTGCGGCTTTGGGCCAGCGCCAGCAACGAAGCCGCCTGCGCCTCGGTCAATAGGCCCGAACCGACAGCGGCGCGCAGGTCATTGCGGTCGATGTCCGACACCTCAGTGCCCCGCCCCGATGGTTTCGACCGTCAGGTTGCCATTCGTGTAGACACAGATGTCGGCGGCAATAGCCATCGCCTCGCGCGCAACGGTTTCGGCGGATTTTTCGCTGTCCATCATGGCGCGGGCGGCAGCCAGAGCAAAATTGCCGCCAGATCCGATGGCGGCCACATCATGTTCTGGTTCCAGCACATCGCCGGCGCCGGTGATCACCAACAGATCCGTACCATCGGTGACGATCAGCATAGCCTCAAGCTTTTGCAGGTATTTGTCCGTGCGCCAATCCTTGGCGAGTTCGACGCTGGCGCGGGCCAGTTGGCCGGGTGTTGCCTCCAGTTTGGTCTCAAGCCGTTCCAGCAGCGTAAAGGCGTCTGCGGTCGAGCCGGCAAAACCCGCCACCACGTCATAACCACCGGGCGACAGGCGCCGCACCTTGCGGGCGCTGCCCTTGATCACGGTCTGGCCAAGCGAGACCTGGCCATCGCCGGCAATCACCACCAGCCCGTCTTTCTTGACGCCGATGATGGTGGTCCCGTGCCAGCCGGGGAATTGGTCGTCTGCCATCTGTGCCTCCAATCTCGTTGCAGCATATATGGGCGTTGGGGACGTCAGGCTCAACCGTGTATGTGGACAGGGCAAACAACGCTCCGATGGGTCTTTTGTTAACGAATTGGTCATTTGTTATGCATTGCCTGCAGATCAGGGCTGTAAAACGGGCAATTGTGAGACTCAGGGTGGTCTCCTACATGAGCCTGAGAACCGGCATGGGGCCGGTTATCTTGTTTTAGGATGCCCGACATGGCCACAACTGCAAACATCCATGCACCTCTCGGAGCCGTTGCCGTTCTCCGCGCGGTTGACACTCTTCTGAATGCAAAAACCGCATTCCTTGAAGCGCGCGAAGCCCGCTTGACCCGCCGTGCCCTGTACCGTCTGACCGACGCTCAGCTGGCTGATATCGGCCTGACCCGCGACGATATTGCAAAGATCTGATCTGACAGGCAGATTTTCCAATGACACCTCATCGCTAGCAAAGCCGTCCATTTCCGGGCGGCTTTTCGCTCTTTGGGGGTCTACTCAGACCAGCGATAGCGCCCGGCCTGATCCGGCAGCCAGGCCTCGATCGCTGCCGTGGCAATAACATGCGGTGCCTTGCCATCTGCGCCCGGCACATCAAGCCCTCCGAAAACGGCCCGCACCTTTGCCCGGCCCCGCGGCAGATCACCAGCCACCTGATCGCAATCCACGGCTTCGGGATTTTGCACCGCAATGGTCACTTCGACCCGCATTTCTGAATGATCGATGCCCAGCTCGGAAAACAGCGTGATCGAGGAATGGTGCAGCGCGTCCTGCACCGCACGCCGGGCCGCCTTGGTGTAGTCCTGACCATAGAGGTCATTGCCGGTGCCCATTTCCAGAATGATGCGTTTGTCCGCCATCACACGGCCTCCATCTCGAATGAGACGATGACCGCAGCATTGGCGATCACTGTCTTGCCGCCGCCGGGTTTGTCGATATCAAGACCGCCCTTGCTGATGCGGATATCGGGGCGTCCGTAGGGAAAGATCGCTTTCAGGGCCTCGGCGTCCACCTGATCAGGGTCCTGAACGCCGATCTCGGCATCGATGATCATGGCTTCTTTTGGAAAGTCGAACAACTCTGCCACGTTGATCGAGTTGTGCCACAGCGCATCTGTGATCGCGCGTTTTGCGGCCTCGGTATAATCGGCGCGGCGCAGCGACGTGCCCATTCCGAATTCGACCAATACCCGGGTTTTGGCCATGAGGTTCCTCCTGTTCTGTGCGATCACTTTGCCGGGAACGACGACAAGGGAAAAGGGGCGGATTGCGGATCAGATCGGAGAAGCGGAAAAATCCGCGAAGATTTCTTTGAGCCTGGCCGTGTCCGCTTCGGTCCAGTTCTTCGGTTCCATCACCGCGATCCAGCCGTCGATATATTCCGCCGGGATGAAATTGTGGCCGTAGCCCTGTGAAACAGAGGTCGCCATCGGGATATCAAAACCGACCTGAAGGAAGGTGACCACCGGGAACCACCTGAAATAGGGTGAGATATCGCGTCCCCGCTCTGCGCCCAGCCACGCGGGGTGTGTGAAGGCCAGGCTGGTGGAGAAAAAGCTCATAGGGTCACTGGCATGTTGCAGGTAGACGATGCGCAGAGGCCCCCAATCGGCGAAGTCCACATCGGTAAATCCGTCCTGGGTCATGAAGCGCACCATGGCGCCATCGCGATACAGCGGCTGCCATTCTGGTGATCCGACCTGCCGGTTGCGTGTCAGTCGTGGCCAGCCAGAACTGGCAAAGGGCGGCCCGGCCCAGAAGGCCCCATGAATCGGGTCGGCCAACAGCTCAACCAGGTCAGTGGAGGCTTCGGACCCTAACGAACCGAGGCTGAGACCAAAAAGGTACAGCCGGGGTCTTTGATCCTTGGGCAGGGTTCTCCAATGGGAAAAGATCGCCTGAAACAAGGCGCGTGATGCCTGCGAGGACCGGCTAGGGTCCACCATCAGAGTCAGCCAGCTGGGCAGATAGGAATACTGCATCGACACGATCGCAAGATCGCCGTCATGCAGATAGGGCAGAGGCTGCACGGCACCGGGATCAAGCCACCCTGTGCCGGTCGGGCTGGCGACAACAAGGACCGAACGGTCGAACCCGCCTTGTCGTTTCAGTTCTGCCACCGCGGCCTCTGCACGCTCATTCAGGTCTTCGGCGGTGTTGAGACCGGCATAAACGCGGATGGGCTGTAATGCAGGCCGCCCGGTGAAGGCTTCGATCTCGGCGCGGTTTGGTCCGTCGGTCAGGAACCTCTTGCCGTTGCGTCCAACATCGGCCCAGCGAAGGACCGCGTCCGGATCGGAAAACTCTCGCGGGGCTTTGACGCCCGAGTCGATGATCAGATCCACCTCGGCAAAGGTGCGGTCCATGAAGGCCAGCGCGCGGCGCAGCACCAGCCCGTCGAACAGGGATCCAAGGAAGATCGCAACCAAGATGCTGCCGAGCCCGATGGAAATCCGCCGTGGCAGGATCCGGTTCACCCAGCCTGAAACCGCGCGGCCTAGACGAAGAACTGCCCGTGCGATCAGCAACAGGACAAGCCCGGTCAGCAGGGCCACTCCCAGCACCGTGAAAGGATAGCCGCTGTCGACGGGGGGCATTTCCATCAAGGTGCGAATAGAGTTCTGCCATTCGCTCATGCGGGACAGGGTCAGGGCTGCCACTACGGACCCTGCGCCAAGAGCTGACACTGCCGCGCGTCTGCGCCATGTCCCAGCCAGAAGGGGCAATTCAAAGAACCGCCAGACCGACAGGACCATATTGCCTATGCCATAACCAACACCAAAGGCCACGCCGGCAAGGGCCCCTTGCACCATGGGCACCCGGGGCAGCAGGGATGGCGTAAGAGACGCGCAGAACAGCGCAAGACCAATCACCAGCCCTGTGACCGGCATTGTTCTCAGGAAATCGGTGAGCAGCTTCAAAGAAAACCTCTTTCCATGCCCTGTGGCGTGTCGACGTTCCGACATTGTGGCACGCAAAGAAAAAGGGCGCCACCTTGGCGCCCCATTAACCTGTCGATCCGAGTGACAGCGGATCAGATGCTTTCGTTGATCCAGCTTTGCAGTGCGGCCTTGGGAGCGGCACCGGCGCGGTTGGAGACAACCTGACCGTCCTTGAAGATGAACAGCGCCGGAATGCCGCGCACGCCCATGGCGGCGGCAGAGTTCGGGTTGCTGTCGACATCGACCTTGGCGATTTTCACCTTGTCACCGTATTCAGCGGCCAGCTCTTCCAGAGCCGGGCCAATCTGCTTGCAGGGGCCGCACCATTCGGCCCAGAAGTCCACGACTACGGGAACGGGAGAATTCTTGACTTCTGCGTCAAAGGTTTCGTCGGTGACGGCTACGGTGGACATGGAAATGTCTCCTGAGATGAGTGGCAACTGGATGCAGAACCTAGGTAGGGCTTAAGGTCTCGTCAAGGTTCCCCGTGTCGTGCAAAGGCCGCAGTCACAAGATCGTGCGGCAGGGGCATCAGGCTCGCGTTACGGGTCCACAAAAGGGCGGTTTCCACGGTCTTGTCCGGGTAGATCTGTGCCAAGGCAAGGGCATAGGCGCCCATTTGCCGCAGCAATCCTTCGGGGCAGTCCGCCACCGTTTGCGGCACAGTTGCGTTTGATTTGAAGTCCACCGCAAGAACACGATCCGGTCCTACGATCAGCCGGTCGATCACCCCATGCAGGCGCAGGCCATCGATTTCGGCAGTGACGGGCACTTCGGCCAGGGTATCGGGGACAAAGACATGGGTCAGATCCGGGTTGCGCAGCACGGCGCTGGTTTCTGCCAACAACGGCTCAGTGTCTTCTGCGTTTTCCAGAAGGCTCTGCGCAAGGTCGGGCCACCTGTCCTGGGGTTGTCCGGGAAGGTGCTCAAGCAGCAGGTGAAGGGCCGTTCCGCGCGCTTTGGCAACCTCCTCGTCCAGCCCCTGATCGCCAGGCAGAGCCTTGGCGCCGCCCAGTTCGGACGGGCTGAGGGTCGCATCGGGCGCAACATAGGGCGGGGCAGGGCGCGTAAAGAGGTCCGGTAGTGAGACCGTTTTGGTTTCGGGCGCTTCGCGATGGACAAGTTCCAGCCCCTCCCAATCGCCATGCTGCATCCGCAGGCCCGGCCCGCCGGGCATGTCGGCCTCGACCCCGCCGCCGGTGCGCAGGGCGCCTTCGACCATCTGGTACCAGCTGTCGCCCTCTTTCGACAGCTCTCCGGCGCTGGCGACGATCAGCCACTTTTCCGCCCGTGTCAGAGCCACATACAAGAGCCGCAGCCGTTCATTCCGCTGCTTCTCCTGCGCGGCATCGCGCGCGGCCAGCATCGCCGCTGGCATTTGGTCCTTGGGAACCCGCCACAAAGGCGCGCCCTCTGCCACGATGATTTCGGCATCGGTCGGCGGCTTGCGCTTGGCGGTATCGGGCAGGATCACGATCGGCGCCTCCAGCCCCTTGGAGCCATGCACCGACATCACCCGGATCATATCGCCAGCCGCGCCCATCTGGCGCTTGATCTCCAGATCGTCGGTCTGCATCCAGACCAGAAACCCGGTGAGGCTGGGAATATCCGTGCGTTCATAGGCCAGCGCCTGGGACAACAGCGCGTTGATCCCGTCCTCCGCCTCGGGGCCGAGACGCCCCAATAGCCGCTGGCGCCCCTTGTGGCGGGTCAGCACCCGTTCGATCAGGTCATAGGGACGCAGGAAATCGGTCTGGCTGCGCAGATCGTCAAGGATTTCCATCGTGTCGCGGAACTCACCCGCCCGCTCTCGCAGGGCGGTCCACAGGTAGCTGCCCGGCTTGCGACGGTGCGCAAGGTCAAACAGCATCTGCTCGGACCAGCCAAACAGCGGTGATTTCAGCGCGGCGGCCAGCGACAGGTTGTCCTCGGGGGTGGCGAGGAAGGACAAAAGCGCGGCGATGTCCTTGACCGCCAGTTCCGCGCCTACCTTCAGACGGTCGGCCCCGGCGATGGGCAGGCGCGCGGCCTTGCAGGCGCGGATGATTTCGGAAAACAGCTCGGACCGGCGTTGCACAAGGATCAGAAAATCGCCCGCATGTACCGGGCGGCGCTGGAAAGTGCCGCGGGTGGGGCAGTCTTCGGGGATGGTGACCTTGTCGTCGATCATCCGCTTGATTTCACGGGCGATCCGCTCGGCCAGGATTACCGTGTGATGGCGTGCACCCGGCCGGTCGACAGGGTCGGTCCAGTCGCGGTCCTCTTCCTCGTCCACCTTTTCCACCGCTGGCCAGAGATCCACCCGCCCCGGCAGGTCGGACTTGAAGGCGCGGTGAAGGGACTCTTTGTGAAACCCTGCGCGGGGGAAATCCTGAAATACCAGATCGACCAGCTTCAGGATCGCTGCCGAGGAACGGAAGGAAAACTCCAGCGCTGCATTCTGAAGGCCCGCGCCTGTCTCGGCCAGACGTTGCCCGAACTCTTCCTGCATGCGGTCAAAGGCATCGGGGTCGGCACCCTGGAAGGAGTAGATCGACTGTTTCTTGTCGCCGACCACGAAAATCGTGCGCTCCACCTCGGACCGCGCCCCGGCGCCTGATGTGAATTCCTGCGCGAGTTTCTCGATCACGTCCCATTGCACCGGGCTGGTGTCCTGCGCCTCGTCCACCAGGATGTGATCAATCCCGCCATCAAGGCGATAGAGCACCCAGGCCGCCACCGCCGGATCGTTCAAGAGGTTCCGCGCCTTCAGGATCAGGTCATCGAAGTCGAGCCAGCCGCGCAGCTGCTTGCGCCGTTCGTACTCCGGCAGGAATGCTGCGGCAAAGGCATGAAGGTCTTTGGACTTCTCTGCTGCCATCAGGGCAAGGCGTTTGGCGCGGGCATCTTCTACCCGCAGCATGAAGGGTTCCAGCCGGTCCATCAGATCGGCATGCGCCTCGCGCAGCTTTTTCGTCGGGAAGCTGCCGATCTTGCCGATGAACGGCTCCTTGGCGCTGGCCCCAGTCAGAAAAACAGACTCTAACAATGGCAAATCATCGATAGAGGGCACCCCGATCCCAGCCAGTTTCACGGCGGCTTTCTGATCGTTTGTTCCACCTTGGGCCAGCATCTCGCGGGTGCGGGCCAGAAGGTCGGCCTCGCCACCAAGAAACACGAGATCTTCCAGCGCGCCGGCATCAAATCCTTCGGGCAGCTCGAACAGTTTCAGTAGCCCTGCGCGATCCAGGGGCGCTGCGAACTCGGCTCGGCGTTGGCAGATGGCGGCGGTCAGCTCGTCAAAATCGCTGCCGGCCACATGGCGGGCAAGGGCGTCCACCAGATGCGCTTCTGGCCCCCTGGCAATGTCCTCGACGATTTCGGCGCGCAGCAGAGTGGCTGCGCGGTCTTCCATCTCGGCAAACTGCGGGCTGACGCCGGCCTCAAGCGGGAAGCGCCGCAACAGGGAGGAACAGAAGGAGTGGATCGTCTGGATCTTGAGGCCACCGGGCGTTTCAATCGCGCGGGCAAACAGCGTGCGTGCCTGTGCCAGCCCCTCGCCATGGGCCACGTCGCTGGCACCCAGTTCCTCTAGCGCGGCGGCAAGCTCAGTATCCCCCAGCATTGCCCATTCGCCCAAGCGCTGGAACAGGCGGTTCTGCATCTCGCTGGCGGCGGCCTTGGTGTAGGTCAGGCAGAGGATATGCTGCGGCTGAACGCCCCGCAGCAGCAGCCGTGCCACCCTGTCAGTCAGAACCTTGGTCTTGCCCGATCCGGCATTGGCCGCCAGCCAGGTCGAGGCATCGGGCCGTGCGGCGCGAAACTGTGCCTCGGATGCCGCATCGCGGGGGGCGTTCATGTCAGATCCTCCGGCTTCGGCGTGTCGCTGCGGTCCCATTCGCCAAAGCGTGCAAGGTGGTCGTAATCCCCGGCAAAATCGTCCCGGTGGACCATGCGGCGGCTACTGTAGCCCTGCGCGGGGTCGAAATAGGCTTCGATCAGTGTCTTGAGTTCCGACCAGACCTTGGCCGGAGGTTCATCCGCAAGCGGCGCGGGGACCTCCTTGATTGGGGATTTGAGGCCGATGAAGACCGCCCGTTCCACCCGCGCGGCGCCATAGTCCCTGAACGCGCCCTGTTCGGCCATGGCGGCCTCGATCAACAGCTGTTTGTCAAAGGCGCGCTGTTGTTTCTCGGTTGGCGGATCGCCGGTCTTGTAGTCGAACAGATGCAGGCAGCCACGTGCGTCCACGTCGATCCGGTCGGCTTGACCGATGATCTCGAAATCAAGGGGAGCAAGCGTGACCCCGCCTTTCAGTTCAAAGCCCGATGGGCGTGCATTGGCGCGGCGGGTCTGCTCTCCGGCGACAAAGCTTTCGGCTATGCGGGCAATCCGCGCCAGCCACAGGCTGCGGGCGACGGGCCAGGGAACCTCGGCCTGCAATTGTTCGCGGGTGCGTTCGATTAGTATCTCTGGCGTCAGCAGATCCGGGTTGTCGCGGCTGTCGCGGATGAAATCCTCGAAGACCTTGTGCACGACGATCCCGCGCAGCAGCGCATCGGGTTCCCGCATCAGCGGATCGAGTGGTTTCAGGCGCAGCACGTGCTTTGCGTAGATCGCGTAAGGATCGCGGATCAGGCGCGGGATTTCGGTGACCGACAGCCTGCGGGGACGTGCGTAAACAGGCGGGCGTGGGGCAGGGCGCTGGGCGGGATCGCTCGGCAGCGGCGCCTCTAGCACGGTGGACCAGTCAAGCCAGACCTGACCACGGGCGCGCATCGCATCAAGGGCCGCGCGACCGCCTTGATCCGGCAGACCGCGCAGCAAATTCTGCATCCGGTTGAGCCAGCGCGAAGGGACCGTATCGGCCTCTTCCGAACGCACGGCGCGGGTCAGCCAGACCTCGGGCGCGGCCACGGCCTGCTGGAAATCATGCGCCGACAGACCGATGCGCCGCTCGGGCAACAGTAGACCCGCCTTGTGGCGCATCTGGCGATTGAGCCAGGGATCGGGGCTGGCGGCCTCGGGCCAGCTGCCCTCGTTGAGGCCCGCAAGTATGACAAGATCGGCGCCCTGAACACGGGCCTCAAGCGTGCCCCAGATCATGATCGAGCCATAGGGCGCATCGCGGTCGCGGACCTCTCCTTGCGCCAGAAGCGCGCCCAGAAGATCGGCAAAATCGTGGGCGTTCATCTCGCCGCCGTAGTGGGCGTTCTCTTCGAGGTCGATGATCACTTCTAGAGCCTTTTGACCGGCCTTCTTGTCCCACAGGGTGCCGCTGCCGGTCGTCTGACTGCCCGCTGCAATGCCTTCGGCGCGAATTCGCAGGCGGGCGATCCAATCAGACAGGTGCAAAGTGCCGGAGATGGACTGATCGGCGAACTGTTCACTCAGCCAATCGGCCCAGCCGGGCAGCAGATCATGTGTAGCGGCATAGGCGGCAAAGCTGTCTGCATCCGGGAAGGGCGGACCCTTGCGGCGCAGGTGCAACTCATAGTCGCGGGTGTGGCGTAGATGTTCCCCGCGCGCCGCGTCTGGTCCGTCATGGGTCAGCGGGTGTTTCAGCAGCGTTAGCAGCCTGTCCGGCGTCAACTCGTGACAGAACAGCTCTGCCACATGGCGCAGGAACCGGCCGGGCGGGGAGAGTTGCAGGGGCTGGCCAGCGGAGTCATCTGGCAGGATGTCCCAGCGATCCAGAGCGGCGGAGACCTGCCGCGTCAGCATCCGGTCCGGGGTGATCAGCGCGGCGGTCTGGCCATCCTCGGCGGCCTGCCGCAGGCGCAAGGCGATGGCGAGCGCCTCTGCCCTTGGGTTCGGGGCTTCGACCAGCGTGATGGTGTCGGTCGCGTGGTCTAGATCGGTCAGCTGTGGTCCCTCGCTCATCCAGGCGTCGGTCACGGGCGCGGGGCGCAGCGCGAGCGAGACCATCCGGTTGCGCGCCGGGTAGGGCGGGGCATCCGGGGTCCAGGGCTGCACATCGCGCGGTGACAGCTCCAGATCCTTCATCAGCTTGTAAAATCGGTACTGCGGATGATCTTCGGAGATCAGCGGATCGTCCAGCCCCTCCCAGACGCGATCCGGTTGGTCGAAATCGAATCCGGGCAGCACCACCGCGCCTTGGGGCAGGCGGGCAATCGCCTCCATCAGCATCAAGGTGGTGCCCCGTGACCCGGTCGAGCCGGCAAGGATGACCGGGTGTTGCGGCGGGGAGTTCTGCCACTGGTCGATCAGGTTCAGCACCACCTGCCGCTGGCGGGCCTCCTTGTCCATGGCGTCATCCGTGCGGTCCACGAATTCATCGGCGATGGCAATGAACTGCTGGGCGCGTGACCAGTGGTCGGATTGATCGGAAACGTCCAGATTGCGGATGGTCTCCGGGCTGACGCCTTCGCTTTGCATCTCGTCGAACAGCGTCGCAAGGCTGTCGGAAAGATCATAGAGCGAGGCGCGCGACGCCAGATCAGGCTGTGCATCGAGCAGCTTGGCGATTAGCTGCGACAGTTCGAGCCGACGGCGCAGGGCGGGCAGGGCCGGAGGCAACCCGCTAAGCGCGGCGCGCTGGGCCAGATCGGTGAGCAGCATCAGACGCGGCAAGAGTAGGGTGGGACCAGCATCGAACAGGCTGCGCACCCGGCGCTGCATACGGGCGGTGTTGACGATGACTTCGGCGCGGGCCAGGGCCTCGGGCGGATGCCCTGCGCTGCGGGCGATTAGCCCCTTGACCAGGGCGCGCGGGAAATCGACGCCGCATGGCACGGCAAAAACGCGGGGTCTTTCCTGTGGTTCAAACATGGACGTTTGCCAGCATCTGTTCGGCCAGGGCGATCCCCTCGGGGTGGCCGACATCGCACCAGTGGCCGGGGTATTCCAGTGCCACAAGGCGCCCGGCGTCGATCATCGGGTTCCAGAGCAGGCGGGTGGAAAAGGCCTGCTCGTCGATGGCGCGCAACCCGTCCGTCTTGATGATCTGCACTCCGCCCCAGACCAGACCACCGCCCCAGGAGATACGCCCGTTCCCATCGGACGAGAAATCGCCGCCGCCCTGGCGCCCAACGGCCCGCGCCAGCGGCACACACAGCATCAGGCCGTCCATTCGCGCAGGATCCCATGCCGCGCGCAGCAACTGAAACGGGTTGGGACCGCTCCAGATCGCGTCCGAATTGGAGGTGTAAATCGGCCCCTCGCCCAAGAGCGGCAAAGCATGGCGCAGGCCACCGCCGGTATCAAGGATCCCGGGCTGCTCGTCGCTGATCAGAACCGCTTGGAGCGCCAGATGGTTCTGCAGGATATCGGCCTTGTAATGGGTGTTGACCACGATCCGGTCAGGCCCAACCGCGCGGGCCAGATCCAGCGTGTGATCGATCAGCGGACGACCGGCGACCGGGATCATGGGCTTTGGAATGTCGCGGGTCAGAGCCTTCATTCGGGTGCCGAAACCGGCGGCATAGACCATGACCGAGCGTGGGAAAGATCTATCCATCTATCTGAGCCTGTCGAGGTTTTCGGCACTGGGCGCGGGCAGTTCGTCCCTCAGCCAATCTGACAACGGCGCCAGGGCGGGATGGTCCAGCCCCCGCATGACGTGGTCCCAGACGCGGGGGATCAGGTCAAGGTACTGCGGCTTGCCCATCTCCTGCGACAGTCGCGCAAATATCCCGAGAATCCTGAGGTTGCGCTGCACACCGATCACCGCATAGGCGGTGCGAAAGCCCGACGGATCGACACCGGAGGTTTCGATATAGTGGTCCATCATCTGCATCTCGACCCCTGCAGGGACATCGCGGCGCGCGTCCTGAAGAAGTGAAGCCAGATCATAGGCGGGATGCCCTGTGCGGGCGTCCTGAAAGTCGATCACCCCGACGCGGGCAATGCCCTCTCGGTCCGGCAGCCACAACAGGTTCTGCGCGTGAAAATCACGGTGCACGAAGACGGGATCGGATTTCACGCTTGCGCGCAGGATGTCTTCGAACTGATCCTCAAACCGGTGGGTGAGCACCGGATCCTCTTCTCCGAGGATACCAGCGCGGTAGGAGGTCATCACGAGGCTAGCCATCTCGGCCATCACGCGCGGGCCCAGGAGGGTAAGGTCAGGAACTGGCGCCCGGTGGAGGGAAATCAGAAGATCCGTCGCAGCGCGATACAGCGGCATTTCCTGCTTTGGCTCCCGGGCAATGACGCTGCTGAACAGCGCATCGCCCAGATCTTCGGTCAGCAAGAGACCCGTTTCGGCGTCCTGCGCGAGGATTTCAGGGGCGCTTATGCCCTGGTCGCGCAGGTAGGCGTCGACCTCGACAAAGGGGCGGATATCCTCGCCCTTGTCCGGCGGGGCGTCCATCAGGACCGCCGTTTCGCCAGTCGGGGAGGTGAGCCGTTCGTACTGGCGCATGGAGGCATCCCCGGCCAGCGGGGCACGCGACCAGGCACCATAGCCTGCCTCTTCAAGAAACGCGGCAATCAGCTCCGATCTGTCTGTCATGGAAATATGCGCTCCATCAATGGCTGCCATTTCTCATCACTCCACTGCAGGGTCAGGCGGCGGGCGTCCTCGTTTTCGGGATCAAGGTCAAAGGTCAGATGCAGGGCATGGGCGGGCGTCAGCTCTTCCAGCCTGTCCGGCCACTCGACCAGGGTGATGGCATCGTCAAAGGCTGCGATGAGGCCCAGCTCTTCGATTTCGTCGAGCGAGGTCAGCCGGTAAAGGTCAGCGTGCCACAGATCTCCCTCTGGAAGATCGTAGGTCTGCACCAATGTGAAAGTGGGTGAGGGTACATCCTCGGGCACCTCCTGAAGCGACTGGATCAGGTTGCGCGCAAAATGGGTCTTGCCGGCGCCGATCGGGCCCTCCAGCAGCAGGCAATCGCCCGGACGCAGGGTCCCGGCGATCTGTTCGGCCAGTTCGGCGGTCTTATCGGGTGTATCAAGGGTGCAGGAATGGGGGCTTTCGATCATGGCCACACAATGGCCTTGCGCGCCCGTCGCTGCAAGCGGGATCGCCCGGCGGATGAGGCGCCGGGCGAGGTTGTTCGTCAGCTCTGATCGGTGATGGCAAAGCGTTCCTGATCGGCGCGCGGCAAGCTGGTTTGCGGGTCGCGGAAGCTGACCATGGTTGCACCGTTCGGGATGCCGGTGACCTTGCACATCAGCGGGGTGCCATCGCGCAGTTTCACATTTGCCCACCAGGGCTGGCGCGTGTCGTTGGCGGCCACGAAATCGCGGATCTCGCCCCAGGCCGGGGTGGGTGCGCAGGTGTCCTGCCAGATGCGGCTGGCATCCATGATCGACACCTTGGCAAAGCTGGCATCGGGATCCATTTTCCAAAGATTGTGGTATGCGGTGTTCGAGAAGGTCATGGTGCCGTCATTGGCAAAGACCGCGATGGCTTCGTCCATCTGATCCATGATCGACTGGCCCATTTCCAGCTCGGAGCGGAACTGACGCGTCAGGGACACTTCGGCGGTGATGTCTTCGAAAAGGAAGGCAATGGCGCCATCGGGATGGGGGCGGCCCGAGACGGAGTAGACAGAACCCGAGGGCAGTGACCAGGTTTCCTGGTAGTTCCCTTCTGCCGCAGCTTTCAGAAGGTCCTCCATCTGCTGACGCCAGCTGGAATAGTTTTTCGGCTCGGGCATCATGCGCTGATCGCGCAGACGGTCGAAAAAGCTCATAAGGTTGGGACGCGAGCTGAGGAAATCGGGCGACAGCGCCGTCAGATCCACCAGGACCGGGTTGAACAGCACCAGTTGGCGGTTGCGGTCAAAGATCGCAAGACCGATCGAGAGCTGGGCAAAGGTCTTTGCGAGGGTCTGCACAAAGTTGCGCTGGGCCACCTCTGCGTCTACCACAGCGTTCACATCGACCGCGTGGCACAGCCAGCCGGCCTCGGTTTCGGTGGTCGAGATATTGTACCACAGGCGCTTGTTGCTTTCGGGCAGGGGGATCGAGATCCGCTCAGGCTTTCCACTGGCCTTGGGCTGGTCCAGCTCGGTGAACAAAGGGTTAGTCACATCCGAGTCGCGCCCGCGGATCTTCTGGACCAGATCGTCATAGGCCAGATTCGACCAGGTGATTTCCCCTTCGTCCGATTGCAGCCACACCGGATAGGGTGCCTGGTGGACGGCCGCGCGCAGGGTCGTCAGTTCCTGATCGAGTGACCGGTTCTGTTCATCAAGGGTCGAGCGGCGCAGTTGAACGCGGGTGATCCCGTCGATCCATTCGCAATGGGCTTCGCGGCTTTCCGCGGCGGCAGTACCGGACAGAACAAGAGGGCCGACGTCCTTTAGGAAGCCGGGGGATTGGGGCAGGCCAGGATAGTTGCGGGCCAACTGGTCGCGCAGCATGTTCCAGCTAAAACTTTCCGCATGTTCACCAATGAACTTGCGCGCGCCCGAAGACCAGCCGATCAGGGTGGTGTCGTCGAACAGGAAAACGGCATCCGTGCGTCCGTCGCTGGTCAGAAGATCCTGCTTGAGCGAGTTGGATCGCGTGGCCGGGGAAAGCCACCACACCGCAGCAGCAGCCGTCGCGGCGCAGAGGGCTGCCAAGATTAACCATTCGATCGAAACGATGTTCTGCATGTTGTCCTGCCTGGGTCACCTATCGTTCGTCAATGGTTCACCAATAATGGTTAAGTGAAGTTTAATTAGTTGCCAAAAAATGAATAGCTAAAATTCGATTTTTCGGTTTTCACCCTTCGGAACGGCGTTTTCTCCGTGAAGAGCGTCAATTTTGTCGCGGGGCCAGGAAACCTCGACAATAGCGCCGAGCCTATCTTTAGGCAGGACCAGGCCGGGCAAAGGGTTCGAACCGTTGGTGAACCGCAAGGCGGCGCCGCTGCGTTCCAGCAACGTTTTGGCGATGAACAATCCCAGTCCCATGCCTTCGTATTCCGGGCGTTGCCTGCGATCCGATGGCAAACGCCGACGTCGCACGAAAGGGTCACCAATCCGCCCCAGCAGATGTGGTGGATACCCGCGCCCGTCGTCGCTGATTGTCACTCGGATGACCTCGTCATCCCAGGCCGCATCGATCCAGACCGTACCACCTGAAAAGTCGACGGCATTTTGCACCAGGTTGCGCAGCCCGTGAATGATTTCGGGTTTGCGCAGGATTGTTGGCTGCTGAAGACTATCTGCGGACAGCGGCGCTTCGTGCAGGATGATCGTCTTGCCACGGTTCATATGCGGTTCCGCAGCTTCGTGAATCACTGTCGAAAAAGGCGCCTGGCGCAGATGCAGGTCGTCTTTGCCCGCCCGCCCCATGCTGCGCAGGATGTCCCGGCAGCGGTCGGCCTGCTCGCGGATCAGGGCCGCGTCTTCGCGCAGGTCTGGGCGGTCTTCCAACTCGTCCAGCAGCTCGGCGCTGGTCAGCTTGATGGTCGCGAGCGGAGTGCCCAGCTCATGCGCGGCGGCGGCCACAACGCCGCCCAGGTCGGTCAGTTTCTGTTCACGCGACAGCGCCAGCTGCGTCGCGGCCAGCGCGTCGGACATGCTGCGGATCTCGGCGCTGATGCGAAAGGAATAGGCGCCAATGAACAGGATCGCGATCACGATTGCGGTCCAGTTGCCAAAGACGAAGATGTCCGGGACGCGCAGCAGGAACCCCTGTTCGGTGCGCAGTGAAAAGTGGAATTCAGCCATCAAAGTCACAAGGATGATGGCGGCGCCGCCGATGATCAGGGTTGGGCGCAGACCCATCATGGCGGCAGAGATCGTCACCGGTGCCAGCACCAGAAGAGCAAAGGGATTGTGCAGACCGCCTGTCAGATAGAGCAGAAAGGACAGTTGCAGCAGATCAAAGAACACCATCAGAAAATTCTCAAATTCCGACAGGCGCTTGTTCTCAGGGTACATGAAGGTGACAACGAGGTTGCCCACAACGGCGATGCCGACAGCCAGAAAACACAAGGTCAGTTCCAGCTGCAGCTCATAGACATATTGGGCGACAAAGATGGCCGTGACCTGCCCTGCAATGGCCACCCATCTCAGGAGGATCAGCGTGCGCAGACGAATCCAGTGGCTGCGCTCCTGCCCGTGCATCAGGCCGAACTGGGTTTCGCTCATCTGGATCTCCTGATCTGCGGCATCTTCACCGGATATCATCACGATTTCGCGCCGATCCGTGGTGTGACGCCTTGCGCCAGTTGCATCGGCTGAGTTTCTTGATAGGTCTGGCGCCCGAAACGATCAACAACCCTTCCTTTTAGTAAAGTGTGATCAAATGACCCGCCTCTACGCTCTGCTTGCCGTAATTTTCATTGCCATCGTCGCCGGTGGAACCTGGTTCCTGACCCGCCCCGGTGACAGTGACGACAAGTTTGCCCAGTGCCGCAGCAGCAGCATCGCCGGTGGCGCGGGCACCATTGGCGGCCCGTTCGAACTGCTGAACGCCAAGGGAGAGACCGTTACCGACAAGGATGTGATCACCGAGCCTGCTCTGGTGTACTTCGGCTATACTTTCTGTCCCGATGTCTGCCCGCTGGATGTCTCGCGCAATGCCGAGGCCGTGGATGTGCTGAGCGAGCGCGGCTATAGCGTCACCCCTGTTTTCATCTCCATCGACCCTGACCGCGACACGCCCGAGGTGGTCGGCGACTTTGCCTACAACATGCATGAAAAGATGATTGGCCTCACCGGATCGCCCGAACAAGTCAAGGCCGCAAGCCAGGCCTACAAGACCTATTACAAAAAACAGGACGGGGATGAGGATTACTACCTCGTGGATCATTCGACCTTCTCTTACCTTGTTCTGCCGCAAGAGGGATTCGTCGAGTTCTTCCGCCGCGATGACACGCCCCAGCAGATGGCGGACAAAATCGGCTGCTTTATCGATAACATGTAGGCATGGCCGTCATTTGACCTTTCCCTTCCAGCGCATAATATCAATAACAAGAATATGACGATGGTACGCGGAAGGAGCAGGCATGGGTGACGCGGCACAAAAGGACATCGGACCCGACAAATCCCTTTTGCTGGTCGATGACGATGAACCGTTCCTGCGGCGTTTGGCCAAGGCCATGGAAAAACGCGGCTTTGAGGTTGAGACCGCAGGCTCGGTTGCTGGCGGAAGCGCCATCGCAACGGCGCGTCCACCGGCTTACGCGGTTGTCGATCTGAGGCTTGAGGATGGCAACGGCCTTGATGTGGTCGAGGTGATCCGCGAAAAACGCCCCGACAGCAGGGTTGTGGTTCTCACGGGATATGGCGCGATTGCCACTGCCGTGGCCGCCGTCAAGATCGGCGCGACGGACTATCTGTCAAAGCCCGCCGATGCGACCGACATCACCAACGCGCTGCTGGCCTCCGAGGATGAGTTGCCGCCACCGCCGGAAAACCCGATGAGCGCGGACCGCGTGCGCTGGGAGCATATCCAGCGGATTTACGAGCTGTGCGACCGTAATGTCTCGGAAACGGCGCGCAGGCTGAATATGCACCGCCGGACCCTTCAGCGGATCCTTGCAAAGCGCAGCCCGAAATAAGCGGCTCTTGCCACGACAGGATACCAGATGACAGATCTCGGCACCGGACCCGATAATCAGCCGATGCCGGGGGGCGGGTGGTCCGAACAGATCGTGACCCTCAGGAACGCGCGCGTCGTACCGCCCGTCGAAAGCGCCCTGGTCCAGAAGGCCGGAATTCTGAAGGAGGACGGAACCTATTGCCGGGAAGGCGCCCTGTGGCGCAGGTTCCGCCCGATCACCATTGCACCAGACCAGCCAAAGGCGATCAGGGAAACGATTTCGGGCCGCTGGCTTTGGGGTGGCGTTCTATGGGTGCATTTTGGCCATTTCCTGGTGGAAAGCTCGTCCCGTCTGTGGGCGCTGGCGCATCTGGATCAGCCGGTGGACGGGGTTCTGTTTATTCCCAAACGCCCGAGCGTAGGAGGTGAGACGCGCGGCTTTCAGCGCGATTTCATAGATCTTTTTGCACCCGGAATGCCGATCCGCGTCGCCGCAGAGCCTTCGGAGGTCGAAGAGCTTGTCGTGCCGGGGCAGGGCTTTGGCCTTGGGCAGATCACGCAAGGGACGCGCAAGTTCCGCTCCGCCATTCACAGCGGCTTTGCCCGAGATGTGAAACCGGAAGGGCCGGGCAGGATCTATATCTCCCGCTCGAAGCTGGGTCTCAGCAAGGGCGGTCTATTGGGCGAAGAGCAGATGGAAGAGCGGCTGCGCGGCGAAGGCTACGAGATATTCCACCCGCAAGAGCACAACCTGCGCGAACAACTGGCGCGCTACAAGGCCGCCAAACATGTGATCGCGGCAGATGGGTCGGCCATTCACCTTTATGCCATGGTGGGGCGCCCAGATCAGAAGGTGGCCATCGTTCTGCGGCGTCGCTCGGGGGCCAATAACCTGTTGGCCTCAAATGTCGCGCATTTCTGCCGCTGCAACCCGGTGGTGATCGGCGCATTGCGCACCGAATGGGTGCCAAAGAACAAGCCGACATCGAACCGCAACAGTTTTGGCGAGATCGACCACGCGGTCATCGGTCGTGCCCTCGCGCAGCATGGGTTCATTGCCCCGGATGCCCAGTGGCCGGTTCTGAGCGATGTGGAGCGCAGTCAGATCCTGATGGACAAGGGATTTGGCGGTGGAGATCGGTTTGTGGAATCGCCTGAGTTCAAACAGCAACGGGTCCGCGAGATGCGCCGCGCCCGCCGCGCAGCCAGAAGCGCCCCCTAGAGCAGCCCCAACAACTCGGCATGTCGTGCGACGAACTCATGGCGCACCTCGACCGGCGGGCGCAGCCGGATCGACAGGTCTGCGATCATCTGTTGATCGGGGCGACCAAAGAACCTGTTGGCCTCTGTTTCAGAAAACCCGGCGATCTGCACCGCCTCCATCCAGGCGCTGACCTTGTCGGCCCGCTTGATCTTGGATTTGATGGTCTTTGGCAGGGCGGCGGGCAGGCCAAACCGGACATGGATCGCTGTGGTCAGCCGCTCGTCCAGGCTTTCATAGCCGGGGCCGACGGCGGCCTTCACCGGGGAGATCATGTCTCCGATCACATATTCCGGGGCATCATGCAGCAGCGCGGCAAGACGCCATTTTACCGGCGCCTTTGGATAAAGCCGGGTGAACAGGGTTTCGACCAACAGCGAATGCTCGGCCACTGAATAGGCAAAATCCCCTTCTGTCTGTCCGTTCCAGCGCGCCACGAAGGCCAGCCCGTGGGCGATATCCTCGATCTCGATATCCACAGGGGTGGGATCCAGAAGGTCCAGACGACGCCCGGACAACATCCGTTGCCAGGCACGGGCAGGTTTCAAAGCCATGGGTCAGATCGGTCTCTTGTCACGATTTGCCCTGTGCCTACCCTGTCGGCCTATGCTGCGCAAACCCTCAATCCTTTAGACAGCCATGTCGGAATACTGGACCGAGAAACCATTCCAAACCGTTGGGAAGATGATGTGACAGGACTTTCTTCTGGACAAGCTGAGCCGCAGATAAGGCATCAGACTTTGTGAAACTGGCGACCCCGACAGGATTCGAACCTGTAACCTGCCCCTTAGGAGGGGGCTGCTCTATCCAGTTGAGCCACGGGGCCGCGCGTGTTTACGCGATAGCAAATCGTCTCTGTCATCACAATGGGGGCGCGCTCGGGGCCTGCGTGTTTTCGAAGCGTTGCCCCGTTGCAGTTCCCATTGTGCATTCCGCGCTGTCTGCGCTAACATCGGATAAACAAACCCAAAGAGGCCCACGCCCGTGACCACCGACAACAAGCGCCCGCTCACCCTTCGTGACGTCTCAGAAGCGACCGGTGTCTCCGAAATGACCGTCAGCCGGGTGCTCCGCAATCGCGGCGATGTGTCGGACAAGACCCGCAGCAAGGTTCTGACCGCCGCCAAGGAGCTGGGATATGTGCCCAACAAGATCGCCGGGGCGCTTGCCTCCAAAAGGGTGAACCTGGTGGCTGTCATCATTCCGTCGCTGTCGAACATGGTCTTTCCCGAAGTGCTGACCGGCATCAACAAAGTGCTGGAAAACACCGAGTTACAACCCGTGGTCGGTGTCACCGATTATCAGCCCGAGAAAGAGGAAAAGGTCCTTTATGAGATGCTGTCCTGGCGTCCCTCTGGGGTGATTATTGCTGGTCTTGAGCACACCGAGGCGGCCCGCGCCATGCTGAACGCCGCCGGGATCCCGGTGGTGGAGATCATGGATACCGACGGCAAGCCGGTGGATGCGATGGTGGGGATCTCCCATCGCCGCGCGGGCCGCGAGATGGCCAAGGCGATCCTCAAGGCCGGGTATCGTCACATCGGTTTCATGGGCACCAAGATGCCGCTCGATCACCGTGCCCGCAAACGGTTCGAAGGCTTTACCGAGGCGCTGGCCAAGGAAGGTGTGGAGATCGAGGATCGCGCCTTTTATTCCGGCGGCTCGGCGCTCGCCAAGGGGCGCGAGATGACGGCGGAAATGCTGGAGCGCTCGCCAGAGCTGGATTTTCTCTATTATTCCAACGATATGATCGGGGCCGGTGGGCTTTTGTACCTGCTGGAACAGGGCATTGATGTGCCGGGTCAGATCGGCCTTGCAGGTTTTAATGGGGTGGAGTTGTTGCAGGGCCTGCCGCGCAAGCTGGCCACCATGGATGCCTGCCGCCAGGAAATCGGGCGCAAGGCGGCAGAGATCATTGCCGCGCAGCTGGAAGATCCCGAGGCCGAGATCGAACGTCATGTGACCCTCAACCCCACGATCACCTATGGTGATACGCTGAAACGGCGCTGAGCGATGCGCGCGCGGCTGGGAAACCGGGCCGCGCGGCGGCTGTTTCTTGATCGGCACGGGCTGCTGGAGGCCCCTTCAGGCCCGTCGCAGGGCGGGGATCTGTTGGAGTTGATCCATCGGCTGGGGTTCGTGCAGCTCGACAGTATCAACACGGTCGCGCGTGCCCATGATGTGATCCTCTATTCGCGTCGGCCCAGCTACCGTCCCGCCCATCTGAAGCGGCTGTATGAGCATGATCGTGCCCTGTTCGAGCATTGGACCCATGATGCGGCCGTGATCCCCATGGCGTTCTATCCCCACTGGCACCTGCGGTTTCAGCGCGACGCGGACCTTTTGCGTAAACGTTGGCGCAACTGGAGGCGCGACGGGTTTGAAGAGCGGTTCAAGGCGGTGTTGGAGCACATCCGCGACCATGGACCAGTAAGCTCTTCGGATGTGGGCAAGGACGAAAAGAAGGGGTCTGGCGGTTGGTGGGACTGGCACCCCTCCAAGACCGCGCTGGAGTACCTCTGGCGGTCGGGCGCACTGACCGTGGTGGGGCGCGAGGGATTTCAGAAACGCTATGATCTGACCGAGCGAGTGATCGAAGAGCAACTGCATCCCGCCGCTTTGAATTGCAATGCCGAAGCCACCGTGGACTGGCTATGCAATGCGGCGCTGGATCGGCTCGGATTTGCCACCTCGGGAGAGATTGCGGCCTTCTGGGATACCGCCTCGGCGGCGGAGGCGAAGGACTGGGCGATGGAACAGGTCAACTCGGGTGCCCTGGAAGAGATCGAGATCGAACAGGCAGATGGTGGCTGGCGCAGGATGCTGGCGCGTCCGGGAACGATGCAGCAGGCTGCGGAGCTTGGCCCTGCGCCGGGGCGGATGCGGGTGCTCAGCCCGTTTGATCCTGCCTTGCGTGATCGTAAGCGGGCCGAACGGCTGTTCGGCTTTCACTATCGGATCGAAGTCTTCACCCCGGCCCCAAAGCGCAAATATGGCTATTATGTTTTCCCCCTGATGGAAGGGGAGCGGCTGGTGGGGCGGATCGATATGAAGGCGGATCGCAGTTCGGACCGCCTGAACGTCACTGCAGTCTGGCCCGAACAGGGCGTCACTTGGTCTCCGCGCCGCATCCAGCGTCTGGAGGCGGAACTGGACCGGGTCGCCCGGTTTGCGGGGGTGGATGGCGTTGCCTTTGCCGAGGGTTGGCTACGCGAACCGCTGTAGGGCGGTCAGAGAGCAGGCTGCTCTGTGAAACCCCGCTCGTTGATCATCGCGATCAGGCTGTCGCAGGACTGTTCCACCGTCTGACCCGAGGTGTCGAGCTGCGCCAGCGCGCGGCCATAGAGCGCTTCGCGACTGGTCAGGATCGAGCGCAGCTGCTCCATCGCTTCGGGATTTCCCGCCATCGGGCGTTCGTCGCCTTGTGCGCGCACGCGGGCCATGTGCTCATCCGGGCGGGCCTTGACCCAGATGGTGTGAAAATGGGCCAGAACGTTGGTATAGGTCTCAGGCTCGGCCACGATGCCACCCGCGACCGCCAGGATCAGGCTGTCATGGGTGGCGATGATGCGATTGATCGCCTGCGCCTCCAGCTGGCGGTAGCCTTCCTGCCCGTAAAGGGCCATCAGTTCCGACACGGGCATGCCGGACTGGCTTTCGATCTCGCTGTTGAGTTCGAGAAAAGGAATACCCAGAACCTTTCCGGCCATGGCGCCAAGGGTGGATTTCCCGGCGCCCCGCAGACCTACAAGGCAGACACGTCCTGCGCGCTGGGTTTCGGGGGCTTCGGGGGCCAGCAGGTTCAGGACCGCCTGCTGGGTTGCGCTGGTGGCGCCGCGATAAAGGTCGGCTACGCGCAGCGCGTCAGATGTCCAGGGATCTTCCTCGCCGATCAGCCATTCGATCCGATGATCCAGTGCTACCGCCACGCGCTGTAAAAGCCCGATGGAGATATTACCCTCACCGGCCTCCAGCTGGGCCAGGTAGCGGGGCGACACGCCCGAACGATCCGACAAAACCCGGCGCGGAATGCCTTTGCGTTCGCGCGCCTTGCGTACACGATCACCAACCCGCGCAATCAGCGTGGGCACCGCCTGATCGATTTCGCTGGCGGTCTGAACCGGGCGGGTCTCGCCCCGGAAGTTGGTGATTTCACTCATTCGATGCCGCTTTATGAAACATAATGCATAAACCTAAGGCGCTGGCGCATCTGGTTCAAATGAAAACCCGCAAGGTTCGGGCTTATCCATGCATTATCTTGCGGAACCCCTCGTCAGACGCGGAAGCGCCCCTTAGGCAGGACGCAACTGCGGCTCGACCACCGCACGATAATCAGCGGGGGCGGCTTTGGAGGTGAAATCAGTGGGATCGATAAAGACGCAGGTGAAGGTGCCTTCAAAACAGAGGATCCCGTCCTGGCGGGCATCCACCCGGAAGGTGATCGATTTGGTCCCCAGCTTGCAGGGCCAGACCTCGCACATCAGACGGTGGCGCGGCGTGACAGGTGAGCGAAAATCGATGCTCATGTTCACGAAAGGCGTGCCGGTGCCCCGGTCCAGCTCCATCTGAAACCAGCCGTCGCCATCAAGGTTGTGTTCCCACCAGGCGTCGATCGCCTCCAGCGCAAAGGCGGGCAGGCGGCCGGTATAGGCGATCTTTGCGGGATCGCAGTCACCCCAGCCGACGCGGATTTCATGCACGAAGGTATCCGGTCCGGAGCCTTCTCCGGCGGGGGCGATCTGGTCTGTCATCTGGGCTTTGTCCTGCGGCTCAATAGGTTTCGACGTGGTAGCGTCCATCGGCGCGCATCGTATCGCGCAGATCGGCCCAGTTCAAACCATTGGCGCGGGCAATATCGCGCAGCGCCTCTTCGACACCTTGCTCCATCGCCTTCAGACCACAGATGTAGATATGGCCCGTGGGGCTTTGCATCAGGGCGGCGACCCGGTCAGCCTCTTCACGCAGGCGGTCCTGTACGTATTGCTTGGGCGCGTCCTCCTGCCGGGAGAAGGCGAAGAGCTTGCTCATGAAGGCGTCAGGCACCTTCTTGAGCGGGCCAAAATACGGCAGCTCTCCGGGGCGGCGGGCGCCAAACACCAGTGTCATCTTGCCGGTTTCATGCGGCGCTTCGCGCAGGCGGCGCATGGTGAAGGCGCGGAACGGTGCCGAACCGGTGCCGGTGCAGACCATCATGATGTCCGCAGCCGGATCCGAGGGCAGCAGGAAGGTGGCGCCGAAGGGACCGGTCACCTGCACTTCGTCGCCTGCGTTCAGATCGCAGACGTAGTTGGAACACAGTCCCTGTTCCTCACGCTTCACGGTGAGCGAGATGTTGTGATAGCCGGGCCGTTCCCCATCGCGGGGGCTGGAGACAGAATAGAGCCGGGGCAGATGCGGCTTTCCTTCGGCATCCGTGCCGGGAGGGATGATGCCAATGCTTTGCCCCTCAAGCACCGGAAAGGGCAGGCCCGCCGGATCCAGGATGATATGGCGCACATCGCTGTCGCTGTCCTTGTCCGTCAGCCGGTAGTTGCCCTGCACCTTGAGCGTGGCGGGCTTGCCTGGGGTGTACATGTTGATCACGGGCTTGCTGGCGCTGGCCGGGGCAACCGCCTTGCCGCCCGCACCGGCGTGGGCATCTGCCAGAAGCGCCGCCACGGCGTCGTCGATGGCTTCCTCATCGCCATCTGCGTCACCGCCAGCAATCTCTTCCTGCTCGGGCAGCTCCATCCATTCGAACTGCTCGTCCACCGTGTAGGGCGTGTTCACCACCCGCCATTCGTCGATCGAGCCGGTGGGGCAGACCGGGATGCAGTCCATGCAGAAGTTGCATTTCTCGGCGTCGACAACCACGTTCATGTCGTCATGGACGATCGCCTCTTCGGGGCAGGTCATTTCGCAGGTGTAGCAGCGGATGCAGATCTCAGGATCGATCAGATGCTGTTTCAGCGGTGCGATTGGGGCATGGGTCATTCAGCTTCTCGGTGCTTTCTTGAGGATCGCATCGGGGACGGTCAGCGCATCGATCAGCGCGCGGCACATGCCGACGCAATCCGAGCAGCCCACGCAGGGCCCTTTGAGGCCATTGATCTGGACCGACAGGCGGTCAGCATTCGGCGTTTCTGCCGGGGTGCGGTTGATGTCCATTGGGTGATCCTCCGGTCTGGCTGGGGTTGATCCGGCTGGGTGTGCTCCGGTCTGGATGCCCGGCGCCTATCGGACAGTGTGACAGGCGCCGGGAAAGAGAGGGTTAAGCTCTCAGCGGCCTTTGGATCAGGCCATGTGCAGTTTGACGTATTCGAAATCGCCCGGTTTGTTGTCGATGCCAACCTTTGGCGGTGCGATCCAGCTGGCGTATTGACCGGGCTCGTAGACCGGCTTCATCAGCGACTGGATGAAATCGCCATCCGCGTGGGTCGGCAGCCACTCCTGAATGCCCTTGTCGTATTCGGCGCCCGAAACGTGGTTGCCTTCGGGGTCGAAGTTCTTGTTGGCAAAGACGCCGATCTTGCGGTTGAAGGCCTGGTGGGGCAGCTTCATCTCGAACTCGATCCCGTACTTTTCGATGATCTTGTTCCAGCGGCCCACGCCCCCGGCCGCGTCTTTGACGTAATCGTCGCGCAGGCGCATATTGATCGCAGTCAGTGCGGGCACTTCGCGTTCGACGATTGTGTCGCCTTCGAGATCCAGCACGTTGTAGGTGTCGTTGGTCAGCTTGTGGTCGTCCTTGAGGCGCAGCTCCATGTAGCGGCCCTTGATGCCCGCGTTGAAGGCATTGGCGGCGTTGGTGGAGACTTCCTGACCGAACAGATCAAGCGACAGCGTGTAATGCAGATTCAGCTTTTTCTGGATGGTGGGCAGGTCGATGACGCCCAGATCGCGGATCTTGTTGGTGTCAAAGGGATCGGTGATCCCGGCCTTCTTCATCGCCTCGCAGGTGGCCTGGATGGTACGGCCGACGCCGGTTTCGCCCACGAACATGTGGTGCGCCTCTTCGGTCAGCATGAAGCGGCAGGTGCGCGACAGCGGATCGAAACCGGATTGCGCCAGGCTTTCCAGCTGCATCTTGCCGTCGCGGTCGGTGAAATAGGTGAACATGAAGAACGACAGCCAGTCCGGCGTTTCCTCGTTGAACGCCCCCAGCATCCGCGGCGCCTCTTCCGAGCCGGAGGAGCGGATCAAAAGATCGTTCGCCTCTTCGCGCCCATCACGGCCAAAGTATTTCTGCAGCAGATAAACCATCGCCCAAAGGTGGCGACCTTCCTCGACGTTCACCTGGAACAGGTTGCGCATGTCATAGAGCGACGGCGCGGTCAGGCCGAGGAAGCGCTGCTGTTCGACCGATCCCGGCTCGGTATCGCCCTGGATCACGATCAGGCGCTTCAGCATGTTGCGGTATTCGCCGGGCACTTCCTGCCAGGCGGGTTCGCCATAGTGTTCGCCCATGGGAATGGTGCGGCCTTCGACCTGCGGGGCCAGCAGCACGCCCCAGCGGTATTCGGGCATCTTCACGTAGTCGAACTTGGCCCAGCCTTTGGGGTCTACCGAAACAGCCGTGCGCAGGTAGACCATGGATTCCTGAAAGTTCTGCGGGATCAGGTCATTCCACCAGTTGATGTAACCGGGGTGCCATTTTTCCAGGGCTTTCAGAACCTTCTTGTCGCTGGACAGGCCAACGTTGTTGGGGATCTGGGTGTCGTAGCTGACGTTGATGAGATCTAGCATTTCGTTCCTCCGTCGTGCGGTGCCGCATTGGCGGGCCGCTGAATTTCCTGATTACACGCGTTCCATGTTGTATTCGCCGCGCTGGCCGGTGCCGTAGCGCTGCAGGGCACCCTCTGCCCCCACCGCATTGGGGCGCTGGAAGATCCAGTTCTGCCAGGCGGTCAGGCGGCCAAAGATGCGGGTCTCCATGGTCTCGGGTCCGGCAAAGCGCAGGTTGGCCTCCATGCCGGTCATCGCATCGGGGCTGAAGCTGGCGCGTTCCTCAAGGAAGATACGGACCTCGTCCTCCCAGTCGATATCGTCAAAGGCATAGGTGATGAGACCCAGTTCCTCGGCCTGATCGGCCTCGAGCGGCTCACCGATATGATCACGAAGCTCTTCGATCGACTCGGGGGTGCCAAGGAAGCGGGTCTGCAGGCGGGTCAGGTCGTTGCCCATCGGATAGGTGCCAAAGTTCCCCTCGCTGAGGGTGATGGCGGCCAGCGGGCGATTGTCGCCTTCGAACTCTTCCAGCATCATGTAGGAGCGGTCGACAGCCCACAGCAGTTCCGCCAGCGGCCCGGCAAAGCAGGAGCCATGCTCGACCACCGCCACCAGGGACCGAGAGGTCATGTCGACGCGTTTCAGCAGGCGCTTCCAATAGGCCAGGATCTCGTTGGCCAGCCAGTGATCGCGATTGTTCAGAAGCAGTGCCTCATGCGCGAGCAGTTTCTCTGCGTCACCTTGGGTCTGGAACACCACGGTGCCGACCTCGCGTTCATTGAGGCGCAGGTGCAGGATGGCGTCATCCAGCTCGCGTGCCAGGCGCAGCATGTAGGTCTGATCGCCTTCGGCCTGCAGCGCCGCAGTATCTGCCGGGGCGTCCGCATCGGGGCCTTTCAGGGTGATAGTGGCGCGACCGCCGTCGCGGTCGATTTCGACCTCGACCAGAGAATAGGTGATGGAATCCTCGCCAAAGCTGCGGGTGATCGGCCCCAGCGTGATGCCGGTCAGCCCGTCCGGTTTGGCGCTGGCTTCGGCGAACTCTTTGGCGCGCTCGGCCACGGTGTCTGCAAACTTGGAGTTTGGCACAACCTCGTCCACCAGACGCCAGTCGACAGCGCGCTGGCCTTTCACGCCTTCCTCGATCGAGCAGAAGACATCGGCCAGATCGCGGCGCACCTTGCGTTTGTCCGTCACACGGGTCAGCCCGCCGGTGCCCGGCAGAACCGCCAGCAGCGGTACCTCGGGCAGAGCCACCGAGGATGTGCTGTCGTTGGTCAGCATGATGTAGTTGCAGGCCAGCGCCAGCTCGTAGCCGCCACCGGCGCAGGCACCCTGAACGGCGGCGATGTATTTCTGGCCCGAATCCGCCTCGGCGGCCTCGAAGGTGTTGCGGGTTTCGTTGGTGAATTTGCAGAAGTTCACCTTGTGGGCGTGGCTGGCGCCGCCCAGCATGCGGATGTTGGCGCCGGCGCAGAACACTTTTTCCTTGCCGGACTGCATGACCACCACCTTCACCTCGGGGTGTTCAAAGCGCATCCGCTGCACGATGTCGGCCAGTTCGATGTCAACGCCCAGATCGTAAGAGTTGAGTTTCAGCTGGTAGCCGTCGAACAGCCCGCCGTCCTCGTCCACATCCATATAAAGGTTGGCGATGGGGCCATCGTACTCCACCCGCCAGTGCCGGTATTTCGAAGGGTCGGTCTGAAAATCGATTGCCTGGGGCATGTCGCGCTCCTGAGTTCTGTTGGGGTCAACTTACCGCAGCTTTTGAGTGCGGCAAAGAAAAAGATGCATAATAATGCCCATCACCAGCGAGATATTGCAGAATTGTTCACGAATTTATCCGGGGCCCACCCCGAGTAATGCATTATAATGCATTACTCGGGTGTGCGGTGCCCGATTGGCCAAGCTTCGAGAGCTGGTTGCGAATCTGCTCTTCCCGCAGGCCTGAGGTGATCCAAAGGCTGGACGGTAGCCCGTCCAACTGCCTTCCACAGATCTCACAGAGCCGCTGAACCGCGCGCGGGCGCTGCATCCGTCGCTTGAGGCAGGCATTGGCGAGCTGGATCATCCCCTGAACCAGCCGCTTTTCGTCCGAGCCGCCCGGCAGGGCCATCCAGACCGCTTCCCAGACCTCATGGGCCTCCCAGAAGTATCCGGTGTCAAAGAATTGCAGCCCCGCACGCCAGGCATCAGACGCGAAAACAGCCCCGCAGGGCTGTTCAGGTCTGGCCGTTTCACATAGCGCATCGAATGTACCTTCCGGATGCCGGGGTGTCTGGCCCGGGATATGGGCGTGCGGCGGATCCGGAAAGCGGGCCATGTCAGGCGGTCTCGACTTCGGCGGCCTCGATCCGGGCCAGACGGCTCGTAAAGTCGGCCACAGCCGCGATCACCTGTTCCGGCTGGTCCTGATGCGGGCTGTGCTTGCAGTGATCGAGGATCAGCATATCGCAGGGGCAATAGGTCCGTTCCTCGATCACTTCGACTTGTGCCAGTGTGCCGTATTGATCTTCGCGGCCCTGGATCGCCAGTACGGGAATGCGCAGATAGTCGATCACATCTGCAACATCCCAGGCGCGGAAGCCGTCATCCAGCCATACATCGTTCCAGCCTTTGAAGGCACCGTCCGGATCCTTGTGGTATTTCGCAAGTTTTTCCTTCAGATCACCGCTCTCGTAGGCCTCTTTCGCCTTGGCGATTTCAGCCAAACCACCCGGTTCGGTGAAGAAATGCGGCGCCATCAGGATCAGACCGCGCACCCGGTGATCAATCACGCTGCCGCCATAGATCGCCGCGATGGTGGCGCCGTCGCTGTGGCCCAGAAGGACACCATGCTCCAGCCCGATGGCATCAAGCAATTCGGGCAGCACGTCTTTGGCTTCGCGCGTCATGAAGTCGAGCGGGCGGGGCAGAGCCACGGGATCTGACTGCCCGTATCCCTGGCGCGAATAGACAAAGACGCCCCAGCCGGTCGCCGCAGCCAGTTTTTCAGGGAAGTCTCGCCACAGGGCGACGCAGCCCAGCCCTTCATGCAACAGAACCAGTGTCGGCGCCTGATCCGGCGCCGGGCCATGGCTTGCATATTCCAGAGTGGCACCACCTGCAGCGATGGTACCGCTTCGCCCCCATTCAAAAGCCATCATGCTTCCTTTCGCAGTTTGAAGCGCTGGATCTTGCCGGTTGCCGTTTTCGGCAGATCCTCGGCAAAAACGATCCAGCGCGGATATTTCCACTTGCCGATCTTGTCCTTCACAAAGTCCTTCAGCTCGGTCGCAAGCGCATCGTCTCCGTTGCCTTCCTTCAGGACGATATGGGCTTTTGGTTTTTCGAGGCCTTCTTCGTCACGAGCAGGAACCACGGCGGCCTCCAGAACAGCGGGGTGGGAAACCAGCGCCTGTTCTACCTCAAACGGCGAAAGCCAGATGCCGGAGACCTTGAACATGTCATCGGTGCGACCACAGTAGATGAAACGCCCGTCTGCGCTGCGTTCGTATTTGTCGCCCGTGCGAGTCCATTCGCCTTCGAAGGTACCCCGGCTTTTGCCGCGCTGGTTCCAGTATCCCTCCGCGGCCGAGGCACCGCGTACAAGCAGTTCACCTATCCCGCCCGGTGCGGTCACCTCTTCACCGGCTTCATCCACGAGGCGCAGTTCGTAGCCCGGCACGGCCACGCCGGAGGTGCCGTAGACAACATCGCCCGGCGTGTTGGACAGGAAGATGTGCAGCATCTCGGTGGAGCCGACACCATCCAAAATCTCGACGCCCCAGATCTGCTCCCATTTGCGGCCGACTTCTTCGGGCAGGGCTTCGCCAGCGGAAATGCAGCGGCGCAGGGGGGCGTCGGGTTTGCCCGTGGTCTCCAGCGCCGCAACCGTTGCCGCATAAAGGGTGGGCACGCCGCAATAGATGGTGGGTTTCTGCTCTTCGAGGATCGATAGCACCGTATCCGGTGTGGGGCGACCATTGAACAGGATGGTCGTTGCCCCAACCGACATGGGGAAGGTCATCCCGTTGCCAAGACCATAGGCAAAGAAGAGCTTTGCGGCGGAAAACACCACGTCGTCTTCAGCGATCTGCAGCACCTGATCGCCGTAGGTTTCCGCCGTCGCGGCCAGAGCGCCGTGGACATGGCGCACGCCTTTTGGCTGACCGGTGGAGCCAGAGGAATAGAGCCAGAAGGCAGTCTCATCCGGACAACAATCGATGGCGGACTGCGGCTCGGCTCCTGCGAGGAAATCGTCGTAGCTCTCGCAGCCCTCGGGGGTGTCGCCGCCAATGACCACGATTTTCTGAAGGTCAGGGCAGGCGCTTAGGGCGGGCTCTACCACTTCCCAGAGTTCGGCGTTGACAAAGAGGATGGTGGCGCGGCTGTCTTTGAGGATGATTTCATAGACCGAGGTTGCCAGCAGTGTGTTCAGCGGCACCGGCACCACGCCCGCCTTGAGCGCGCCCCAGAAGATCTGCGGAAATTCGATCTGATCGAGAACCAGCATGGCGGCGCGGGTCTCTCGGGCGATTCCGGCGCGGCGCAGGGCGCCGGCCACACGGTCCGTTACCTCTGCCAGTGCGCCGTAGGTGATCTGCCGCTTTGCCCCTTCCGCCTCAAGAAAGGCAGGTTTGTCCGGGCGCTCGGCCCGGTGGCGGTCCACAAAAAATCCTGCCGCATTGCCGCTGGGTGTCATCCTCGCTCCTCCCTTGTCTGCCCGGCAGGCCTATGATGTCGCCGGGCCTGCGCAGCCCTCCCCGGCGGCGCAGTGGTGTTCGTGGGCAGATTAATGCACTGGTCGCAGAATAATGCAACATATTGCGCAAGAAAAATGCATTATCTTGCACAATTCTGATGATCGCCTTGATCCAAAGAGTTTCTTTGGGATCCTTGGTGCCCGCTTGAACGCGAGCATAAACGAAAAGGCCCCCGCCAGATGTCTGACAGGGGCCTCTTTTTGCGTGTTTTGATTCTACTTAGGTGGTCAGTGCAACCACATCAGCGGCAACAAGGTGATGATCGGGAAGGCCACCAGGATGATCACCCGGATGATGTCGGAGGCGACAAAGAACATCACGGCCTTGTAGGTGTCGACCATCTTGGTGGTTCGATCCATGGCGTTGATGATGAAGAGGTTCATCCCCACCGGCGGGGTGATGAGGCCCACCTCGACCACGATCAGCACCAGAATGCCGAACCAGATGGCGACATACTCGGCTTCGATCCGGTTCACACGGCCTTCTGTGACGCGAATGCCCAGTTCCTTCATCTGCTCGCGCGTCAGCTCCATGCCGTTTGCGATGGCCTCCTGAATTGAGGCCAGCATTTCGGCGCCCATGCCGGGTGGAACACCGTTGCGCAGAACTTCCATCGCCGCGTCTGCCTGCATGGCGGGCAGGGACAAAAGGCCAAAGTCCATGGCCGAAATCACCGGAAAGAAGATCGGGATTGTCAGCAGGATCATCGAGAGGCTGTCCATCAGACAGCCAAACACCAGGTAGAAGGCCAGGATCAGCGCAAGCACTACCCAGGGGCTCAGGCCCTGGCTGACCACGAAATCGGCGAGTTCCTGTGGCACCTGCGTGAGGGCGAGGAAACCGTTGTAAAAGCCAGCGCCCAGAACAATGAAGAAGATCATCGCCGTGGAGCGGGCCGTCACAAGGAAGCTTTCGACCAGTGTTTCGCGGTTCAACCCGCCATTGAGCCAGGCGATAAAGCCGGTGCCGAATGCGCCGACGGCCGCGCCTTCGGTGGGGGTGAACCAACCGGCATAGATGCCGCCTACCACAAGGCCAAAGACCAAGAGGACAGGCCATACCTTGAACAGGTTTTCAAACCGTTCGCTCCACGGGATCGCGGGGCGCGTGCCTGCGCTGTCGGGGAACATGCGCACATAGATCGAAATGGCAACGACATAGCCGATCGCGGCCAGAATGCCGGGAATGAAGGCCGCGAGGAACAGCTTGGCGATGTTCTGTTCGGTCAGGATGGCATAGATCACCAGAACGACCGAGGGTGGGATCAGGATCCCCAGCGTACCGCCAGCGGCCAGCGTCGCAGTGGAAAAGCCACCCGCATAGCCATAGGCGCGCAGCTCGGGCAGGGCGACGCGGCCCATGGTGGCCGCTGTTGCCAGTGACGATCCGCAGATCGCGCCAAAGCCGGCGCAGGCCCCGATCGAGGCCATGGCCACCCCGCCTTTTCGGTGCCCAAGGAAGCCCGCGGCTGCCTTGAACAGCGCCGAAGACATGCCGCCCAATGTCGCGAAATGCCCCATCAAAAGGAACATCGGCACAATGGTCAGCGAATAGGAGGAAAAGGTCGAATAGGTTTCGCTTTTGAGGCGGCCAAAGGCGACCTGGGTGCCCCCCGTGACCATGATCAGCCCGACGAGACCAACGAGGAACATCGACAGCCCAATCGGTACCCGCAGGAAGATCAGAACCATCAGGATGGGAAAAGAGGCTATTCCGATTTCAAGAGCTGTCACTGCTCACCCTCCACACCGTCCCACAGCTGGATGCGGCCGGTCATAAATTCAGTTGTGCGCACGATGGCCATGTAGATGCCAACGATAGCGGCCGTGCTTGCGGCAAAGAGGCTGGCCGCATAGGCCCACCAGGTCGGAAACTCGAGCAGGAACGAGGTTTCCCCGTTGTGGTATTTCCCGATCATCCCATCGGCGAGCTTGACCGTGATCAGCCCCAGAACACCGGCAAAAAGGATGGCAATCACCATGCGCAGGAACCGGTTCACCTTGACCGGAAAGGCGTTGGCGACCACATCGACCGAGGCATGCCCCGAGGTGATCTGGCACAGTGGAATGAAGGCAAAGATCGCAAATGCCACCCCGGCCTCGACCATTTCGAAATCACCGTTGATTGGTCCGATGTAGTTGATCAGCCAGTTGGACAGATCCGGAAGGTTCTCTTGCATGAAATCTGCGTGCAGAACGCCGTTCAGCAGACGACCGATGATCGACAGGCACGTCAGCAGGATCAGGAGTACCAGGACCATACCGCCCAGAATGGCCATTTTTCTGGCCAACCCCATCATGAGCTTGTGCATGGTGTTTACCTCTTTCTGAGTACACGAAGGGCCGCGGCACGGGTGCGCTGCGGCCCTTCGGTTATGCTATCGCTTACTTCACGTATTGCGGAGTGTATTTTTCGATCAGGTAGGATGCCTCTTCCAGCAGGGCCTGACCATCGATACCCTTTTCCGCCATATCCGCCAGCCACTTGTTGTAGATCGGCTGGGCCAGGGCGCGCCACTCATCGGTCTGCTCTTGGGACAGAGTGATGACGTTGTTGCCGTTGTCCAGGGCGAATTCACGTGCGGGACCGTCCGAATCTGCCTGGGTGCCACCTGCGAAGACCGAGAACTCGAGGCCCGAGTTGTCGTCGATGGCTTTTTTCAGGTCGTCGGGCAGGCTTTCGTACTTTTCCTTGTTCATCGCCAGAACGAAGGTCAGGGTATAAAGCGCCTTGCCGGTGAACTCGGTGTGGTTCTCCACCAGTTCCGGAACCTTCAGCGCGGTGGTGACTTCCCACGGAATGGTGGTGCCGTCGATCACGCCCTTGGACAGGCCTTCAGGGATGGCGGGAACCGGCATGCCGACGGGGGTTGCACCCAGTTCGGTCAGCAGCGCGTTGACCGAGCGCGAACCACCACGGATCTTCATACCCTGCAGGTCGCCGGCTTCCTCAACCGGATCGGTGGTGTGGATCATGCCGGGGCCATGCACCCAGGTACCCAGGATGTGGACGTCCTTGAACTCGGTGTCTTTCATGTGGCGCTCGAACATTTCCCAATAGGCGTGCGAGGTGGCGCGCGCATTGGTCATCATGAAGGGCAGTTCGAAGACTTCGGTCGACGGGAAGCGACCCGGCGTGTAGCCGACCACGGTCCAGACGATATCCGCGACACCGTCGATGGCCTGGTCCATCAGCTCTGGCGGCTTGCCGCCCAGCTGCATCGAGGGGTAGCGGTCGATTTTGATACGGCCGTTCGAGGAAGCCTCAACGTTGTCAGCCCAGACATCCAAGACCAGTTTCGGCACGTTTGCCTGCGCCGGCAGGAACTGGTGGAGCTTCAGCGTCACCTCCTGAGCGAAGGCGGACGTGGCGCACATCGCGGCAATTGCCGCCGCGCCTGCTGCACCAAGAATCTTTCTGCGAGTGGTCATGTGATTCCTCCCTTTGACCCTATTTCCAAGCAACATAATGCCGGCAACTAAGAATATTGCAATATATTGCCTATTTCTTTCTGCTTTGGTCTCGTACACACCCCTTCGGTTCGCAAAAGAAACCATGCAGGGCCTCTGCTATTTGGTGCATTTGTAACCATCAACAGCAGATCATGCATTTTTCACTCATGAATTGGTCGGGCCCAATCAGCCCACGGCCCGGCCTAAGTGTTACAGAATTTTCGCAAAGCAGTTCTGCGTGATACATTCCAGCATTTCGCTTCGTGAAGATCAATCACAGAATGGCATCACAGGCATGAAAAAGCGTCTCAAGACCATTTGCCGCGTGGCGGCCGTGGTCCGTCACGTGTGTCCCCCCCCCTTTTGGTGACCGCAGTGCGCCTTGCGCACAGCCTCATATTTCATAGGCGAAAGCCGCCGGTCTCAGGAATGGATCAAGCGCACATCTTCTTGACGAAATCGAACCACAATCACCGGACCGGCCACATGAGCGTCTTGCATGCGGATTATTGCGCCGGGCTCAAGGTCAGCTTGACTGGCGAAAGCCCGTCGATACCACCCTCGATCACCTGACCGGCGTTGACCGCGCCAACCCCGGCCGGCGTACCTGTCATAATGACGTCACCGGGGCGCAAATGATAATAGAGCGACAGATGGCACAGGATGTCTTCGACCGACCAGATCATCTCGTCGAGGGTGGCGTCCTGGCGCAGTTCGCCGTCAACCGTCAGCCAGATCCGCTTGCGAGCTGGCCCATCCCAGTCAGCGCTACGGGTCAGGGGGGCAAAGACGCTGCCCTGTTCAAGATCCTTGCCCAGGTCCCAGGGGCGTCGTTTGTCCTTGGCCTGCCCCTGCAGGTCGCGGCGGGTCATATCGAGCGCAGAGCCGTAGCCAAAGATCGCATCCCTTGCCTGCTCCGGGCTGGCGCGAAACAAGGGAGCGCCAAGGGCAACCGCAAGCTCCATCTCGTGATGGTAATCTTCCGTACCCGGGGGATAGGGCACCATTGCACCGCTCATCACGGCGTTTACAGCGGATTTGGTGAAGTAAAAGGGCGCTTCGCGGTCCACCTCATTGCCCATTTCTGCGGCATGGGCGGCATAGTTGCGCCCCACGCAAAAGATCCGTGCGATGGGGTAGCGATGCTCTTCCCCCAAGACCGGAATGGCAGGTGTTTCGGGCAGGTCGAACAAGGTCCGTGTCATATTGCTGCGCTCCATGCAAATCGCGGCCTTGGCCGCAGGGCTTGCCTGATGCGTAGCATAAGTTCGTCATGGACCACAGCCCCGGCCAAGTCTGCGCATGCACATAGCACTACGCCATGCCGAAGCAGGGGCTCAAACGCCATGCCGCCGACGGGTCAAGTCTGAGTTGACCCCAAGTCGCAGCTTATATCCAGGGCAGGATTTTTCGGCCCCAAGGAGGCTCAAAGCTCACTGAGTGAGACGGGCCGTCTTGAGCCAGTTGTTGATACCGAGCGTTATCTTGAACGCCAGAATAGCTACCACAACGACCGGCCAGACAAGGCACAGAACCATACCAATGGCGCGGTAGCCCTTTGTCTCTTTTCGATTCTCCTCGCCCTCAATGTAAGTCAACACCAGCGCGGCGGCAGTCAGAAACAGATAGATTGCAAACAAGACTGTGAAATCGAACATAAATCGTCACTCTCGAAGATCGGCTTTCTTTGAACGTGTGGCCATCGGTATTCAACGGCAGGTATAATATTAGACTCAAGTTGAGGCAATTTGTAGTCAATTCATGGGAAAACTTGCGAAAACGTCGCAACTGATCACGAAACTGGCACAAACATGCAGGTCCGAATGCAGACCGCTGTGAATTGATGTGGCAGGCTACCCGATCGGCCCTGGATGACCGCCCCGGTTATTTGTTGCGGAAATGGCGCAAGAAGGCTCTTGAACTGAACAGCAGAAGGCCAAAAAACGCCAGGCAAAGCCACAGCGCCCCCGCGGCCCATTGTTCGGTCAGACCCAGGCCGGATGCCCCCGAGGCAATACCCGCCATCACAGCAACTCCAACCGCACTCAGGTGACTGGGCAACAAAGGCGCCATCGCCATCGCCACCTTCATCTGCATCAGCGCCAGGGAGAGTGCCCAGCCCAGCAGCTCGGCGACTATGGCGATGGCCAGAATTGCGGGCAGGCCATGGCCGTTTGTAGCAGCCCACCACGTCGCCCCAAGGCTGGCAACGCGAACAAGGTTCGAGGCAAGGGCATTTCCGGTGAATCCCAAGGCCAGGGATACCAGGTTTGGCCCGTTCTTGAAGACGCGAATACCCTGCTGGATCGCAAGCCAGATCAGCATCCACGACAGATCCTGAAAATCGTCCCCCAGAAAAACGTCCACGAACCAGGGACCCAGCAGCAAGGCACCGACTACCACCGCCGTTCCACCAAGCAGGTTCCCCTGTACGGCGGCTTCGGCGGTGTCTTGAAATGCGGTTGGCGTCTCGCGACGTGCCTCACCATAGCGGCTGAGGTGAGTCAGAAAGAGATTTCGAATTGAGCGGCTAACGATTTGAGTGGGGGTCAAGGTCAGGGTAAAGCCCATGGCGACAACGGCAAGAACCTCGATCCCCAGTTCCCGACCGACGATGACCTTGTCGCCTTGGAAGACCAGAAACAAGAGCACACCGTTCAGCAAAAGCGGCCATCCAAAGCGCACCGATTCTGCAATTACCGCACGATCCAGGACCAGGCGGTAACGCCGTTCGGCCAGCAGGTGTGAGGTCAAGGTCTCCAAGACACCCTGCAACAAGAGCGCGTAAAGCATCACTCGGAAATCATTCAGAAAAGCCGCAAGCGGCCAAAGCGCCAACAAGGAGGCCAATGCGGGCATCGCAGAGGTCAATACGAGAGGAGCAAACCGCATGTCCCGGTTCAGTCGGTGAATGTCAAAATGCTGCAGAGACCGCAGCACGGGTATCAGCGCCATCATCTGGTAGGCCCAGGCCACGTCGGGAATGTTCATGAAGTCGGCAATTGCGCCTGCCGCAAAGAACAGGATGACGCCCGAGATGACTCCGCGCAGCACCTGAAAGCCCTGCAGCGCGGCCTGAAAGTCCGGATCCTCGCCTTTCTTGTCCTGAACAATCTGCACTTGCAGGCCAAACTGGGTCGATACTTCCACGACGGCCATGGCAATGGCAAAGGTCGAGGCAATCCCGTAGTCCTCAACCGAGACCAGTCGCGCAAGAATGAGGTTCCTTGCAAACAGCATAAGGGACGTGGCTGCGTTGCCCGACAGCAGCAGTAGGATGTGACGCAGCATCGCTTGCCCTTCAGAGTTTTCGCAATTTCTGCTTGATCTTGCGCTTGAGCCTTGCCACCGGTTTTTGCGCATCGATCAGCGCCTTGTCGCGCTCGGTCAGGAAGGTTTCGTCAAAGACGGGTGCTGCCGCCTTTGGAGCTTTGTCCCCAAGGTTATAGCCAAACCGCTTGAAATCCTCGGCATATATCTGACCGATGAGGTCCAGTTCGGCATCGCTCGGTTTGACGCGTCCCTGAACGGCATTCTTCACATACTGGCCGCGCGTGTTTTCCGGAATGATTGCCCGCGGACCATCCTTGCGACCGGTCAGACTGTCAAACCACAGGACCAAACTGTCGAGGCCATGCTCCATGTGAAAGACCGTTGCGCCTTCGGGCACGATATCACTCATCGGGCGGGCGTGATTGTCGTAGGAAAAAGGCGACATGGCATATTGCGCCTCAAGTCCCTTCAGCCAGTCACCGAAGCTTGTGCTCTCGGGGATCGATTTCTCGACCTCAAGCTGGAAGTGATACGTGCTGACGATCCGGGACACTGGGTGACGCACGATGGTGAAAACAGCCGAGAAAAAGGAAAGCGGGATCAGATGCTCAAGAGTGGCGGCATCGACGTGCTGTGCGGACGAACGGGTCCAACGGTGGCTCTCAGGACGCTGAAAATAGGTGTTATCCTGAAAGGCAAGCGCTCCGAAACGCGCATTCAGGTAATAGGCGACAGAGGTGCCGCCACATTTCGGAACATGAGCATAGTAGATCAGACGGTCGTCAAACTTGAAAAAGGGCATAGGGAATCACGATTATGAAGAGGTGGCGGTCGAGAAGATCAGCAACGGCGTGTCTATCTCAGGCTCTACCACTGGAATTGCAAGGAAATCTACTCGCACAGGAAGGGCGGGCTTTGCCGATGCGCAGGGATCGCGCACTTCCTGCACCCGTATCGGCGCGTTCGCTCAAATCGACCCCTCCGTTTGGGTTGACGGTTTGGACACCTCGCGCTGCCCTACGATCTTTGCGGGAGAACCCGCAATGATGGCATTGTCCGGAAATTTCCCCCGGACAACGGAATGTGCGCCCACGATGACGCCCCGCCCAAGCTCTGTCCCTGCGAGCAGAATGGCGCCGCGTCCGATCCAGCAGTCGTCCCCGATCAGGATGTCGGCTTCATCCATGGCCTGCCTTGTGACCGGGGACCCGTCGTTGTAGCGATAGGTACTGGCGGTAACCATAACGTCGGGCGCAAACAGGGCATCGGCGCCGATCACGACCCTGGCTTTGCCCGGTCCGGCCCAAATCCGGCAGTCTGCCCCAAGGGTCACATGGGGGCCAATCTCTATGTTCTGCCCATTGGCAAAACTAGCTGTGGGCGAGATATTTGCAGAACGCGCGACCTGTGCTTTCCGTAGTTCCTGCAGATGCGTGTAGTTGTAGTAGTTCACGATCTTGACCAGATGAGCCCATGCCCTTGGATCCAGCGCTGACGCGATCAGCCGCAGGAAGCGCTGGGCACGGTTTCGGCGGACCTTGTGGACGGCTTCTGTGCTCATTCTTTCAATACCCTTGCATCCAGTCGTGCCGCTCGGCCCAGATTTCGGCCCATTTACGGGCGGCTTCATTTTTCTTTCCAGTCAGTTTTGCGATCAGGCCAATCAGAAGGGCACGACTGCCCGCCCAGAACCCGAGCGTTGCCCGCCCGAACGGCACCTGCCAGGTCGGCCAGTGATCCTGCATCAATGTCATACGGCCTTTGGCGCTGAGTACATACTTGCGGGACTGCTGTTTGGAAGCCGCACCAACAAGGTGCATGATCTCGGCATCCGGGGTGATCATTGGCCTATACCCAAGAGACCGAGCCCGGAGGCAGAGATCAGCCTCCTCGCCGTACATGAAGTATTTCAGATCGAAGCCGTCCAATTGGTCCCACAGGGATTTTCGTATCATCAGAAAGCAGCCCACTACGATGTCGACTTCGCGCACACTGTCGCGTTTCCAGCTGCCCATGCCTTCGAAATTGAAAAAGTCGCTACCTGAAAAGATCGAGGACAAACCCGTTGCCTTGCAGAAGGCAGACCACGGCGTGATGCGCATCCAGCAGGAGGCGATATTGAGGGACCCATCGGGAAACACCGTGCGCCCTCCGGTGATGCCCGCCTCGGGGTGCGCTTCCGAGAAGGCCAACAGGTTATCAACCGCGCCTTCGTGGCATTCGGTATCGGGATTGAGCAGCAACAGCCATTCGGTCTTTGCTTCAGCTGCCACAAGATTGTTTGCCTTGGCAAAGCCCAGGTTTTCTTTTGAGGCGATGAGGGTGACCTGCGGAAAGGCCTCTGCGATAGCCTCTGCCGAGCCATCCTGTGATGCATTGTCGAAAACCACTGTTTGAAACGCGGTCTTCCGGGTGGTTGCATAAAGAGTTTCAAGCGCTTTCAGTGTCAACTCACGCGTGTTGTAGCTCACGATGATGACGGTGAGTTTCGCGTTCTCGGATGCGGCTGTTTGCTGGTCTTGAGAGGAGTGGGACGCGTTCATGATTTTGATCTTCCTGTTCGTCCCGAGGAGGACGAGGTTGTCTCTGCGCCATTGTTGGTCTGCTTCTTGAACCTGGTTTCTAGCGACCTGCCGTATTCGATAAGTGGCAGTTCGAATTTGGTCCAGGAGACATAGGCCGCCAGCCAGGTCAACGCGGTGGTCATAGCCATCAGACCGGTTGGGGACAGGTCGACATCAATCTTCTGCGCCACCATCTGGATCCCATAGAGGAAGAAATAGTGAAACAGATACATGAAATACGCGAGGGCGCCGATCGCTGCAAAAAAGCGGGAGGCCAGAGATGAAAAGCTGTGGAAGTAGGTCCAGATGACCACAATGATCAGACAAACCGCAGTCGCAACCGACGGATAGAGGGCAACCCGGAAGGCCAGTGTCGAGGTTTGGGCGACCAGAAGTTGGACACAGAGAAACGCCAACAGCGTCACCAAGAGAGTGCGCTTGTTCATGTAGAGCACACCAAGAGCTGTCAGAGCACCAAGGAACACCGAGTCGAGCCGCGCAAGAGGGAAGCTGTAAACTTCGTTTTTGGGCAGCCCGTAGTGCAAGGCTGCCGCCCGAACGAGAACCGATCCAACCGACAGGACAACCAGTGCAATGGGCGCCCTGGACCGCAAGAACAGAAATGACAGACCACAGAGGATATATGCAAATTCTTCGACAGACAGCGACCAGGTGATGGTGAAAGGAACATTGGCCTTCCCTTCAATCAGGATAACCCAGCCGGTCAGGAAAAGAAGATTGATCCAGGCGGTTTCAATTCCGGGTTCCCGGTTCAGAGCCTCCGCAACAACAAAATAGCATCCAACCGCGATCAAATAGATCGGTATGATGCGAAACATCCGGCGCGTGAAAAAGACTTTGATGCCTGCCGGGTCGTGATTGCGAGACAGGAAAAGAGTGATCAGGAAGCCTGACAAGGGAAAGAATACATCAACCCCGAGGAACCCGTACTTTGCGAGCCAGGACCATACCGCATCAAGCTTTTCTGGAGGAAATTCGATGGCTACATGGTAGGCGATGATCATCAGGATCGCGGCCGCGCGGATACAGTCCAGTAGCTCTAGGCGCTTGTGTTTGGTCATTTGCGCTGCCTGTCTTGATTGAATCTTTTGGTTGCGCCGGACCTGTCGCGCTCATGCGCGGGAAACCGTGTGAAACGGTTGGCGGCACGCTGACTGGTTGCGGCGTCTGGCGGGGCGACGCCCTCCTCGTCCCGCCTGGTGATGTCAACGGAGCCAAGAAAAGCGCCCGATCCAATTATGAAGAAGACAATTGAAGTCATCTCGGCCCATACGGCAACCGTGGCTAGAGTCAGGATCAGGCCGAACATTGCAATCATCCAGGCCCGGCGCACATCGGCAACTGGCGAATCGGGATCAAACTTCCGCCGTGCCGCTTCCCCCATCAAAGTTGCAAAGACCGCCACGAGGAAGAACAGCGCCGGCAGACCGTAGACCACGGCATTCAGCAGCCAGTAGTTATCCATACTGCCCGACATCCATTGAGGCAGACCCCAGTAGTTGTAGCCAACGCCCATGAGCGGCGTGCGTCCAATTTGCGCGATGCCGTATTCCAACAGGACCATGCGCACGTTGGCGGTGCTGGAGTTGAATGCCATGCGCGAGGCAATGGCATAAAATGCCGGACGATCTGAAAGCAGTTCCGCCAGAATGTAGAGAAACACAAAACCGCAGATCAGGAAGACCCAAAGACCGCGAAATTTGCGGAACATCAGCCAGTAGATGATCAGCGCAAGCTGGAACAAAAGCGCCAGAAACGGGCCGGAAGACACCGAAACAAAACAGGCAACACCGATCAGAAAGCCGAACAACAGGCGTTTTCCCCGTCCCCAAATGCTACGGAACGCCACCAAAGAGGCCGAAAACCCGATCGAGGCAAATGTCCCCCAGTGAATTGGGTGGTCAAAAACGACCTGTGCGCGGTCAAGGCCCAGTCGCCTCGGATAGTCGACTTCTGTCCGGCTGAACACACCAGGGATCTTTTCGATAAGGGCAGGAATCACGAAATTCGATGTGATCGCTTCGTAGACGGCCAGGGGGAGCAAAAGGACAATGACCCAGGCCAGGAATTTGTAGACGTCTATGAAATCCTTCTCGTTACGAATACATGCTCGGGCTGTCAGGTATCCACCAAGGAACGCCAGCGCGTTCATCCCCACGAAGGTGACCAAGGAACTTGGATTGTTCTTGGCGATGGATATGCCAATCCAGAAAATGAACAGCGCAACAAACACGTCTGCTGCCTTGATCGGACCGTATTTTCCTCGCAGCAGGTTGATGCACAGGTAAGGCACAAGGAAAATGAAGACCAACCGGGACGTCGTCATCAGCAAAGAGCCGAGATTGAACAGAACAGGTGTTAGAATGGCCAGAATGACAACCTTGGCCAGAAAGGTGTTTGAGGGCGCTGCAGCGTGCAACGCCCCGGATCCGTGAGGCACGGCCTTTGTTGAGTTATCTACAGTCGACATTGGTCCGGCGTCTTCCGCAAAATGCGGATTTTGTTCTTTGGAAATCTGTTGGTTCAACGATTGAAAGGCGGCGATTCATGGACGCATCCCAAGTTTTTCTGCGCCAACCCGGCCATCCGAAAGGGGGCCTGTCGCAAGATAGCGGAAATTGGCCAGATCCAAGGGGTCGCCTGCCAGTGCGTTCTCGAACACCCGCCCGTAAAAGCCTGCGTCCATACGCCGTTCGGATTGGATCGACACATTGTCCCGCACGCTCCAATCGGCTGCCTCGGACCTGGGAAACCTGAAGGCTGCATTACGCTTGATCACGACGTTACGGCTGCGTTCTGCCACCTTGATTTGTGGCGAAGCCCAGACCTCGTTGAACCGCTCAGCTTCAGATCGGGAGTTACGTATCAGGGTGTTGTTGAGAATCGCAAGCCCGTCGGTTTCTCCAACGTAGATCCCATGTATGTGAGCGTTGATGATGACGTTGTTCTCTATGCGGATGTTACGGAAGAACAACTCTTTCCCGGCACGTCCCTTGTCCACAAGGTCATTGCGCATGAAGATCGTTTGCGTCCAAAGGCCGTGCCCTGAATTGAAGACATTGTCGCGCACGGTGACCCCATCCGTAGGAGCATCGGTCTTGTTCGTCCACAGCTGTATCATGTCGGCATGGTCCCCGGCATCGGGTGCGCGATTGAAGCTGTGAAAATAGTTCCCTTCGATCAACAGGTTCTGGACCTGTGCAAGTGTCAGTCCGTCCTTGCGTAACCCGTGAATGTCGTTGCCGGAAATCACGACGTTTCTGCTTCGATGAACCGACAAGCCGAGAAAGAGATTACGGATTTCGCAGTTTTCGATGGTTACGTACCGGCTGTCGCGGACAAGCAGGCCCTTTCCGGCCGGAAATCCATCCTCGACCGGCCCGTGACCCCGCGCCAGATCCCCTTCGAACAGCACACCTGAAAAGGTAATGTGACTTGATCCGTAGACACGGAACGGCGCAGTAAAAACCGACTCTTTGTCGCTGCTTATTCTGTAGCTGAGGGCAACTCCCTCAAGAGTAACCGAGGTGCTGTCAACGATCTGCAGCCCCGCCAGTTCCGGGCGTCGATCTGCTGACTGCGGCTGCAATTTCACCGGACTTTTGATGTCTCTGATGTTCAGCTTATCATAGCGCCCCGGTGCAAGGCGCAAAGTGAGAAGGGGTTGCCCGGGCTCTTTGGCAGAGCGCAGGGCTGTTTGAATGTCCGTTGTCGTCTGAACAACCAACACGTTCTCGGCACCTGCAACACCGGGAAAACAGGCTGCCCAAATGGCAACAAAAGCAGTCAGAAGGAAATGGTTTATGTCGGCCATACTTTTAAAAAACAACGACATCCAGAGTTCCTTGCTTGACCATATCCGCAGATATTGCGATGCCTGTAATACCCACTATTTCTAAACATTTTGGACTTTACGAACACATAGAGGAACGGTCTATTCCATGCCAGATCAAATCTCCGCGACGCCCAAAAAAGCCCGTCGGCGCGGGCTTAATCGCATATCCGGTGTGCGAAATGCGCTGGTGGGCCTGCGACGCAAGATGCTGGTGAAGCTGTGGGGTATGGACCTTCATCCGACGATGCAGATGTCCCTGTCCGCGAAGTTTGATCGGACTTTTCCGATCGGCGTGCATGTTGGTGAGAATTCCTACGTCGCCTTTGAGGCGCGCATCTTGACCCATGACCGCACGCGCGGGTTGTACCTTCACACACGTGTGGGCAAGAACTGCTTCATCGGTGGCCGCTCGATGATCCTGCCGGGGGTGGAAATCGGGGACAACAGCATCGTGGCGGCCGGCGCGATTGTCACCAAATCCGTGCCCCCCAACAGCATCGCGGCAGGCAATCCTGCCCAGATCGTGCGAACGGGGATAGAGGTCGGACCCTATGGGCGTTTCCTGTCTGCCGATGAAACCGAGGCCCGCCTGGTCGAAGCGGGTCTGACCTGAGCCATGAGGCGTGTCCGGCTCGCTGCGGGTGCGCTATTGGTGATTGGTCTGATCGCCGTTGCTGTCATCGGGGTACGTGCCCCTGATCCTGCCGACCGCGCCGTGCCGTTACCCTTGCCCGATGATCGTCCCCTGCGGATCGCCGTTTTCGGAACCAGCCTCACCCATGATGAGGTCTGGACGCACGAGTTGAAAGCCAGCCTGGAAAACCGGTTTGATCGGGACATTCGGCTTGATGTGGTTGCCAAGCCCGGAGCCGGGTCGACCTGGGCGTTGGAGCAGGTCCATCAGGTCTTGGATCTGAAACCGGACTGGGTGCTGATTGAATTTGCCATCAATGATGCGGATATCCGGGATGGCCTGAGTGTCGCTGACGCCCGAAGCACGCATGAGGCACTGCTGAACACACTTGTTGAAAGCCTGCCCAATGCGGAGACCGTTCTGATGACGATGAGCCCGGCGCAAGGGCTGCGGGGGATGTTGCGTCCTCGTTTGGCGGCACACTACCGTCAATACAGGGATCTGGCCGATCAGTTTGATATCGGGCTGGTCGATCTACACGCGCGCTGGCTGGCAATCCCGCGGGCATCGCGCGGTTTGCAGCAAGATGGATTGCATCCGCACCCGCAGGTTGCAGCCAATCTGATCGTGCCTGTGCTTTCGCGCTATCTGGCCCAATGTGCGGCTCTGGCCCGCACCGGGGCCAGGGACTGAGACGCCTGCTTTGGCGCCTACTTCTCCATGACCCGTTTGTAAGCGGCGATCAGCGTGTCGACCTGGTAGGCCCAGCTCAATTCCGTTTCGATGCGATGACGGCCGATCCGACCCATTTCGGCGCAGCGGTCCGGATCGTCAAACAGTTCGATGATCTTGCTCGCCATATCTGCGCTGTCGTTGGGCGCTGCATAAAGTGAGGCTTCCTGCGCGGAATACCGTCCCTCAGTCACGTCGAACTGAACAATCGGTTTGGAAAACGCCATGTATTCCAGGATCTTGTTCATCGTCGACTTGTCATTCATCGGGTTTACCCGGTCTGGGTTCACACAGACATCCGCCGACGAGAGCACCGAGAACAGATCCTCGTCCGGGGCGCGCCCCGTGAAGGTCACGTAGTCGGACAACCCCATTTCCGCGGCCTGCTCCTTGAGTGATGCGAGCGCCGGGCCCCCGCCTACGAAGACGAATTGCGTATCGCGCTTGTGTTCGAACACGACGATGCGGGCGGCTTCCAGCATCAGGTCGATGCCTTCCTGATCGCCCATCACACCGACATAGCCCACCAGGAATTCCCGCCCGTTGCGCCACTTTGGATCCGGCGGCATCGGCTTGAGCTTGTCCAGATTCGGGCCCGATCGCACCACGAATACATCCTCGGGATCCTTGCCGCCTCGGGTCAGCGCAATTTCACGGTAGGAATTGTTGGTGGAAATCACCGTCTGAGCGGCCCTAAAGGTCCGCTTCTCAAGGAACAACATCAAGCGCCAGAAGAAATCACGCCGCCCGAACTTCGCCTCATAAAGCTCAGGGTTGATGTCGTGGTGGTCGAAAATGAAGCGCACGCCCTTGAACCATTTGAAAGGCAGGGCGACCAGGAACATCAGATCCGGTGGATTGCAGGCCTGAATGGTGTCGAACCCATGGCGTCGCCAGACCTTCCAGGACAGGCGAAACTCATGCCAGAGCGCTGCAGAGTATTCCACAAGGTAACCAGCCGCACCTTTTGCATCCAGCGGCAGCGAATGGCGGTAGATATGCACGCCTTCCAGCTCTTCATAAGCGGCTTCATAGCCCTTTCCGGTTGGGCAGATGACCGAAACCTCGGCCCCGGCAGCCCGCAGTGTCAGACACTCATGCCAGACACGGCGGTCGAAGGGCAGAGGCAGGTTCTCGACAAGAATGAGGATCTTGCGCCCTGCAAGGGGGCGTTCCTCGGTCAGGCGCGAAAACACGTCGGAGGCATGCAGAACGTCTGCCATGGGCCCTAGTGCTCCTTTTCAATCCCGGAGAGCTTCGAGAGATCAACAATCTCACAGCTCTTGGGAAGGTCCAGCAGGTCGGCGGTTGCGTTCGTAACGATGACCCTTGCGAATTGCCCGGTTTCGGCGGTGGCCTTGTCGACCAAAAGCCGCTTCAGCTGCGGCAGGTGGCTGAACGCATAGCCAAGGTTCGCACCCACCAGCTTGCGCGCGTCCACGGCCGGATCGAAAATCTTGAGCTCATAGCCTGCAGCCAGTATCTTGCGGGCAAGATCGACGTTCGGGCTTTCGCGCAGATCGTCGGTGTGGGCCTTGAAGGCCAGGCCCGCCAGAAGAACCGGGGCACCGGGCTCCAGCCCTTCTACTGCGTGAAGGAACAGGCGGTGCTTGTGCGCCTCGTTCGACCGCAGGAGGCTGTCGATCAGATGCGTGCTGGCGCCGATGTCGCCAGCAATATACTGCAGCGCCCGCACGTCTTTGGGGAGGCAGGAGCCACCAAAGGCGCCACCCGGACGCAGGTAGTAGGGCGACACGTTCAGCTTGGTATCGGAGACAAAGATTTCGTGCACATCTGCGGGCGGAATTCCGAGATCGAGACAGATCCGGCCCAGTTCGTTGGCATAGGCGACCTTGACCGCATGCCAGGTGTTGTCCGCGAACTTGGTGAATTCTGCGGTACGGAAATTGACGTGGAAGGTGGGCGCATCGATGTTGGCATGCAGTGCGTCCATATTTGACGAAGCCTTTCCATCACGAGTGCCAACCACGATCTTGGGCGGCGCGAAATAGTCGTTCACTGCCGAACCCTCGCGCAGGAACTCGGGGTTGTAGACGATCTCGACCGCCTTGCCCCAGTCTGCACCGAACCGGTCCTCAAAGATCGGGATGACGATATCCTCGACGGTACCGGGTCTGAAGGTGGAACGGAAAGCGACCGTCAGCGGCTTGGCGCGGCTTGCGGACACCGAACGGGCGATCTGCTGCGTGACGTCGATAATGTAGCGCATGTTGTGGCTGCCGTCCGGGCCGGACGGCGTGCCGACGCAAACGATCGCGATATCCGCGTCATCCAGCGTGTCCCCGATATTAGTAGAGGCTGTCAGCCGTCCGGCCTTGAGCGACTCGGCCATCATGTCTTCAATCTTAGGTTCGATGATCGGGGGGCGCCCTTCAACAATATCCCGGACCTTGTCCGGGCTGACATCGATGCCGACAACGCTGTGGCCTTCGGACGCTATGCAACAGGCCGCAGTCAATCCCACATAACCAACACCAAAAATCACAACTTTCATTCGACAAACTTCCTCAACAATCGATGGTCTGTGTAGCAGAGATATCACAGCAACAATGACTTCAAGACGACAACGGCGCCCTTTGACCTGACTATCGCAGCTGTCCGAAGTGCCAACGCACTAGATGCTTGAATCAGGTACTTTCCAGTAGATTCCCCATTCTGGGTTATTCAGGCCCCGTTATATTGCACGAGACAGCCCTCGCAAGAATAAAGGCCTGCGCAATGTGGGAATCCGCCGAACGCAGTGGCAGATGGTCATTTCTGCAGCCGATATATGCGGGACTCAGGTCAGTGTGCACTGCCTCTGATTGAAGTCACAAAGAGGCCATAGCCCCATGCCCGGCTGGTCACGGTCGCCCTGTGAGGGCCTGTCCGATCATCCATATCATCCTTTGGAAGCGCAGGCGAAACAGGGTGAACAGGGCTGCCGCCCGCTCTTGCGGGTCGCGCAGGCGGGAATTGCGTAACACACGCGGCGTATGGGCCACGGCGCTGGCCGGCATCAACAGGGCCAGAGCCAGCCATTTTACCCGCGCCAGCGCGCCACTGCCGTTGACGCCGAATTTTTCTTCGGTCATCCGCTTCCACTTGCGTCGCAAGGCCGTCCAGTCCTTGCGCGACGGATGGGCCACCCTGAGGGAGTCCTCATAGCGCAGCGTATAGCCATTGGCGGTGGCGCGATGGCACCAGTCCAAGTCCTCAGACAGACCGGCGATGAAGGGGCCCGTCGCCTCAAACACGTCACGACGGGTCAAAAGATTGGCCGTGACCGAGAAATTCTCTTCTTCCACGTAGCGGCGGTTATGAAACGCAAAGACCGTCTCAAAGGCTTCAGAACCAGAGCGCGGCGGCGGTGTCTCGTCGAAAACGGATATGGAGCCGCCGATCACATCGCCGCGCTTGGCCACCGCCCGTGCGGTTGCAAGCCAGTCGTCTTCCGGTACGCAGTCGCAGTCCAAAAAGAACAACAAGGGCGCAGTGGTCTCAAGGACGCCCCGATTTCGTGCCTCTGCGGCCCCCTTTTTGTGTTCCGTCACGATCCGTAGATCCGGCCATCGCTGGTGCAGACGTGACAGATCTTCCGTTGAGGCGTTGTCGACAAGGATGAGTTCCACCTCCGGAACCAACTGGGGCATCAGCGCCTCAAGGCATCGGATCAGGCGATCACAGTCGTTGTAATGGGGAATGACTATGGCAGCTTCAAACATTGAAAAAGGAAACCTCACGGGAATTTCCCGGCATCATTGCCGCAATTCCACTTGGATGTCACCCATTGAGCCAGGGCCAGCACCGGATATCGGCAGACGGCGCCTACCATGAGGGCATTGGCTGCAATGCAGACCACGCGTGTTGCTGATGGCGTACAGCTTTGTCGTCAGGCTGCCCATTCGCTGTCCGAAACATGCGGACTGAACCTGACGGTATCGGCCACCTGTGCAGGTCCGTGTGAGTTCTGCCATCCGAAGGGGGGGTCGGGACCGTATCGCCTCGACTTTGGGGTGCGGATATGGTCTGAACACCCTGCCCGCCTGAGCCAGGGCGGCTTGTGGCAAACGTGGACAAACAGACACCGACAAAGGCAGCCAGATGACCGAGACCCCGATCCCCGTCGAAGAGATGAGCTTTGAACAGGCCATGGCCGAACTGGAGCGCGTCGTGGACCAGTTGGAGCGCGGCGATGTGGCGCTCGACAAGTCGATCGATCTTTATGAACGCGGCGCGGCGCTGAAGAAGCGCTGCGAGGACGAGCTGAAGCGCGCCGAGGAAAAGGTGGCGGCCATCACGCTGGATGCGAATGGCGCCCCCACCGGCACCCAGCCACTGGATGCGGGCTGAAGGCATGACCGCCGATACCAAGACGGTCGCACAGGCCTTCAAACCTGCGCTTCTGGATGCACAGGCGCGCATCACCTCTCATATGCACAGTCGCCTCGAAGGCGGGGATCTGCTGCACGAGGCCATGCGCTATGCGATGGTTGGCGGAAAGATGTTGCGTGGGTTTCTGGTGCTTGAAAGCGCTCGCCTGCATGGCGTGTACGAGGTCGCCGCGCTGGACGCAGCCCTGGCGATCGAGTGCATTCACGCCTATTCGCTGGTGCACGACGATCTGCCTTGCATGGACGATGACGATCTGCGCCGGGGCCAGCCCACTCTGCACCGCAAATGGGACGAGGCCACCGCGACTCTCGCCGGGGATGCCCTGCAGACCTTTGCCTTCGAGCTACTGTCTGCCGACCACATGGGCGCGCAGGCGCTGCCCCTGATCAGGGCGCTGGCTGTGTCGGCGGGCAAAGACGGGATGGTGTCCGGACAAATGCTGGATATCGCCGCGGAGACTGCCGAAACTCCGCTGACGCTGGAGGAAATCACCCGCCTTCAGGCTCGCAAGACCGGCTGCCTGATCGAATGGTCCGCCACGGCTGGCGCGGTATTGGCCGGAGCAGATACCACCGCTTTGCGCGCCTATGCAGGCGCCCTTGGCCTTGCCTTTCAGATCGCCGATGACATCTTGGATGTAGAGGGTGACGCCAAAACTGTCGGCAAGGCCCTGCGCAAGGACGAAACGGCTGGAAAAGCCACTTTTGTTTCCCTTCTGGGCCTTGAAGCCGCAAAAGCCCGCGCACAGGACTTGTGCGACACCGCCTGCGCCGCGCTTTCTCCTTACGGGGAAGAGGGCGAAACCTTGAAGGACGCCGCGCGCTTCGTTATCTCGCGCGACAGCTAAACCAGCGTAGCCCCGCGCCGCGCCACTCCCGAGGAGGAGCCATGTCAGAGAGGCCCCACACCCCGCTTTTGGACCAGATCGCCCGCCCGGCGGATCTGAAGGGCCTCAGCGACCGCCAGTTGGTGCAGGTTGCAGACGAGCTGCGCCAGGAAACCATTGCCGCCGTGTCTGAAACCGGTGGTCACCTTGGCGCAGGCCTTGGCGTGGTGGAACTGACCGTGGCGCTGCATTCGGTGTTCGACACGCCGCGCGACAAGGTGATCTGGGACGTCTCACACCAAAGCTACCCGCACAAGATCCTGACCGGGCGCCGGGACCGCATCCGCACCCTGCGCAAGAAGGGTGGCCTGTCCGGTTTCACCAAACGCTCTGAATCGCCATACGACCCCTTTGGCGCCGCCCATAGCTCTACCTCGATCAGCGCGGCCCTCGGGTTCTCAGTGGCGCGCGATCTCGGTGGCAACATCCCCGAAGGGCTGGGCGATGCCATCGCGGTGATCGGTGATGGTGCCATGTCGGGCGGCATGGCCTTCGAGGCGATGAACAACGCAGGCCATCTGGGCAAGCGGCTGATCGTGATCCTCAATGACAACGAGATGTCCATCGCTCCGCCGGTTGGTGCTTTGTCGTCCTACCTCAGCCGTCTTTATGCCGAAGAACCCTTTCAGGAACTCAAGGCCGTCGCCAAGGGTGCGGCCTCTTTGCTGCCCGAACCCTTCCGCGAAGGCGCCAAGCGCGCCAAGGACATGCTCAAGGGCATGGCGGTGGGCGGCACCCTGTTCGAATCCCTTGGCTTTTCCTATCTCGGACCCATCGACGGGCACGACATGGACCAGCTTCTGCCGGTGCTGCGCACCGTGAAGGCGCGCGCCTCGGGGCCGATTCTGATCCATGTGCTGACCAAAAAGGGCAAGGGATACGCCCCGGCCGAGCGCGCCGACGACAAGGGCCACGCCACGGCGACCTTTGACATGGTGACCGGCAAGCAGAACAAGCCGCCCTCCAACGCGCCCTCCTATACCTCGGTCTTTGGCAACGAACTGGTGAAACTGGCCGCCACGGACGACAAGATCTGCGCCGTGACCGCCGCCATGCCCGATGGCACCGGCCTCAGCCTGATGGCGGAACGCTACCCCTCTCGCACATTCGATGTGGGGATTGCCGAACAGCACGGCGTGACCTTTGCCGCCGCTCTGGCCGCAGGCGGGATGAAACCCTTCTGCGCCATGTATTCCACCTTCCTGCAGCGCGGCTATGATCAGGTGGTGCACGATGTGGCCATCCAGCGCCTGCCGGTCCGTTTCGCCATCGACCGTGCCGGTCTGGTGGGCGCAGACGGCGCCACCCATGCGGGCAGCTACGACATCGCCTATATGGCCAACCTGCCGGGCATGGTGGTGATGGCCGCCGCCGATGAGGCCGAGCTGAAGCACATGACCGCCACCGCCGCCGCCTATGACGACGGCCCCATCGCCTTCCGCTATCCGCGCGGTGAGGGCGAAGGTGTCGAGATGCCCGAAGAGGCCGAGGTGCTGGAAATCGGCAAGGGCCGGATGATCCAGAGCGGGACCCGCGTTGCGATCCTGTCCTTCGGCACGCGCTTAGGTGAGGTCAAAAAGGCTGCAGAGTCGCTCGCGGCCAAGGGGATCACGCCCACGATTGCCGATGCGCGCTTTGCCAAACCGCTGGACCGCGAGATGATCCTTGGCCTTGCCACCGATCACGAAGCGCTGATCACCATCGAAGAGGGCGCAGTGGGCGGTTTCGGCAGCCATGTGGCGCAGCTCTTGGCGGATGAGGGCGTCTTTGACACCGGCCTCAAGTTCCGTTCCATGGTGCTGCCCGATACCTTCATCGACCAGGCCAGTCCCAAGGACATGTATGACGTGGCTGCCATGAACGCCCCCCAGATCGAAGCCAAGGTGCTGGAGGTTCTGGACATCGCAACGATTGGGGAAAAGCGGGCTTGATAAGCCTTCGATAGGCTTGGGACTGCCTGCCCCCATGGCAGGCGCAGGCCGGGGGGCAAGCGCCCGGCGTCCCATGACCTACGTGCTCGACAAACCCGTAAAAGCAGCCAAACGGCAGAATAACTTTGCCGAGGTCTTACCATTTAGCTGGAAAACCAGCTTCGCAACTTCGTCATCTCCTAGCAAGAAGACCGGTATGTCTTCCCGCTTGGCAACAAAAAGGAACATCAAAGCGGCACGATCAGAAACCGCAGTGAAGATCGTCGGGGAAGCTGTAATGTCCCAACGCGCAAAATGACCGAGATTGTCCCAGATTTTTTCCATTTGCCCCGGAAACCTCTGGTGCAACCTTTTGCGCAACCGTCCCAGCAGCCGGAAGTTCAGAAAAACGAAAATCAGATGCCACGTTCCCACTCTGCCACCTACAACGCAGGCGGCTCTGGCGGGGGCGCGTAGTTCTCCAGATCCTCGGCGGCCTTTACGGCACACAGGCCCACCCGGTAGTCGGGATAGGCCAGCGTCACGCCCAGCTCCTCCTTGATCCGGGTATTGCGGACGCGCTTGTTCTCTCCGTAGAAACTGCGCGCCATGGGGGTCATCCCGGCCTCGTCAAAGGGAACCTCGGCGGGGATCGGCAGGCCCAAGAGCTCGGCCCCGTAGCCCAAAACATCCTGCGGCGGGGCGGGTTCATCGTCGCAGACATTGTAGATCGCACCCGGATTGGGGCGATCGATCGAAGCCTCCAGCACCGTCGCGATATCCTCCACGTGGATACGCGAGAAAACCTGTCCGGGCTTTACGATGCGGCGCGCCTTGCCCGCCATCAGCTTGGCAAAGGGGCCGCGACCGGGGCCATAGATACCGGCGAGGCGAAAGATATGCAGTGGCAGAGCGGGGATCGCCTGCCACTCTGCCTCAGCCTGCGCACGCCAGTCGCCGCGACGGGAAGAGGGGGCAACGGGCGTCTCCTCATCCACCCAGGCACCCCCCTGATCGCCATAGACGGCGGTGGTGGACAGATAACCAACCCAGTCGAACTGCCCCGTGGCGGCGCGTTTGGCCAACTCGTCCCGCAACGCCGCAATCACCGGATCGCCCGTCTCATTTGGACCGACCGAGGATAGAACATGGGTGACAGCATCGAGGGGGAGCGTTGCGTCGGGCCATTGGCGCAGCTGCACGCTCTCATCCGCTTGAGCTTTGTGCAGATCCCGCGTGGTGCCCATAACCCGCCAGCCCCGCGCCAGCATCCGCCGCGCCAGTGCCCGTGCCGAATAGCCATAGCCGATACAGAGAAGTGTCTTTGTCATGCCGCTATAGATGCGCCGCAAAACGCTCCCCGGCAAGGGTCGAAAGGGAGAGTTCGCTAAGCAACCTGGCACAAGTCGTGCTGGAACACTTGTAAAATGATGGAAATGGTGCACCAGCACAGTTCAGGCCGGGCCATCACCATTTTGAGATGTTGGAACCCGTTTCTTCTTTTTCCCCTTTTCAATAGCGGAATGCCCAATGTCGCACAGAACGAAAGCAAGAAAAACATAGGGGCCATAGCTCAACCAAAATTTGCTCTCTAACGCTCTCCTGTCGAAAAACTGCTCGTCTCCCAGCAGGTATCTCAATAGATGCAAGCCAAGATAGCTCCCCCAAAAAACGGGATAAAACTTGGCGTTCATGTAGTTGTTTCTTGAAAAATATCCGCACAGACCTCTGATGCACGCCCTAAATGCTCGTTTCATACACCGTCGTCCGCAATACCTTTGCTTCCAGTAGATCAAAGATACCGCGCCGCTTCAACTTGTTGGTGCAGCAATTGATCGGTGCACCTCGATACGCTATTACAATCACCTTTCCGATTGGCTTCCACATCCATCATACGCCATTGTCCCTTTTCGTTCCCCCCAACCGGCAGACACGCGTTCCGATCCTTACTTGATTATATCAGGAATGACGCAAACAGGATGGACCGGCCCAAATTCGACGCTACACCGGGGGACAGCGAGCAGAAAAGGAACAGGTGATGGCGCTGCTACTGGGTGTGGATACGGGCGGGACCTATACGGATGCGGTGCTGATCCGTGACGAGGAAGAGGTGATCGCCTCGGCCAAGTCCCTGACCACCCGCCACGATCTGGCCGTCGGCGTGGGCGGCGCGGTGCGGGCGGTGTTGGCGCAATCGGGCGTCGCGCCGCAGGATGTCTCAATGGCTGCGCTGTCCACCACACTTGCCACCAATGCCCTGGTCGAGGGGCAAGGCGGGCGTGTGGCGCTGATCTATATCGGCTTTGCCCCCGAAGATCTCGATCGCCACGGGCTCAGCGAGGCGCTGAGAGGCGACCCGGCAGTTGTGCTGGCGGGCGGGCATACCCATGCGGGCAGCGAGGCTGAACCTCTCGACACAGATGCGCTTTTTGCCTTTTTAGAGACTGAATATGCAGGCGTCAGCGGTTACGCTGTGGCCGGTATCTTTGCCACCCGAAACCCGGCGCACGAACTGGAAGCCGCCCGCATCATTGCCGAGATAACCGGCGCCCCGGTGACCTGTTCCCATCAGCTTTCGGCGAAACTCAATGGGCCGAAACGGGCGCTGACGGCGGTGCTGAACGCGCGGCTGATCGGGATGATCGACCGGCTTATCGGCCGCGCGCAGGACACGCTGGCCGAGATCGGGATCACCGCTCCGATGATGGTGGTGCGCGGTGACGGCGCATTGATGTCTGCCGAACAGGCGCGAGAACGTCCAATCGAGACGATCCTCAGTGGCCCTGCCGCCTCCATCGTTGGGGCGCGCTGGATGACCGGGGTCGATACCGCGCTGGTCAGCGATATCGGCGGCACGACTACCGATGTGGCGCTGATCCGGGATGGCAGGCCCGCAATCGACCCCGAGGGCGCGCGCGTCGGGGGCTATCGCACCATGGTGGAGGCGGTTGCCATGCGCACGAGCGGCCTTGGCGGGGACAGCCAGGTTCACATCCGAACCGAAGGGCTGCAAGGCGGGCTGACGCTCGGCCCCCGCCGGGTCGTGCCCATTTCGCTGATCGGGGCAGAGGCGCCTGATGTGGTGCATGCAGCGCTGGACCGGCAGATGAACGCCCCGGTGGTCGGAGAGCACGACGGAAAATTCCTGCGCGCGGTGCCGGGCCTGCCCGTTGCTGGCCTTAGCGAGCGGGAAACGGCCCTGCTGGCGCGCATCGGGACCGGGGTACACCCCCTTGGCGCGGTGCTGCGCACCCGCATGGAACAGGGCGCGCTGAACCGGCTCGTGGACCGGGGGCTGGTGCAGATCGCCGGGGTCACGCCCTCGGATGCGTCTCACGTGCTGGGGCGGCTTGAGGCCTGGGACCGGGATGCAGCGGAGAAGGCGCTGACCCTGTTCTCCCGCCGCCGCATCGGGAGCGGCGACCCCCTTGCTCAGGATGCCAAAACCCTCGCCCAAATGATCATCGACCAGTTGACCGAGCAGACCACTTTGACCCTGTTAGAGACTGCTTTTGCCGAAGAAGCCGAGAATTTCGGCCTGCCACCAGACCAATTGGCGCGGCACATCCTGCTGCGCCGGGGCCTGAAAAACCATCGCGGCATGCTGGCGCTGGATGCGGCATTGAATGTAGATGTGGTGGGGCTTGGCGCCTCGGCGCCCAGCTATTACCCGGCGGTGGGAGAGCAGCTCCATTGCCGGATGATCCTGCCAGAGCACGCAGGCGTCGCCAATGCCATCGGCGCGGTTGTGGGCCGTGTCACCATGCGCCGCAGCGGTAGCGTGACCTCTCCGGCCGAGGGAAAGTTCCGGGTGCATCTGGAGGGTGGCCCGCAGGATTTCACGTCATCGGAGCAGGCACTGAAAACGCTTGAGGACCATCTGACCGCCGAGGCCCGCCAAGAGGCGCAGGCCGCCGGGGCGGAAGACATCCATATGCACATAACGCGGGACATCCGCACGGCGCAGGTGGAGGCGCGCGAGGTCTTTGTCGAAGCCTTCCTCACGGCAGAAGCCAGCGGCCGTCCGCGCGTGGCAAAGGACGACTAGCCACAAGAAAACCCGCTCAAACCACAAGGCGAGAGCGGGTCAAATCAGGCTCTAACAGGGGGGAACTGCCCCGGATTCATTCGGCCGCGTTGCGCTTGGGTAGAACCCAATCCGGGCGCGGGAAATGGCAGGTATAGCCGTTGGGCAGGCGCTCCAGATAATCCTGATGCTCGGGCTCGGCCTCCCAGAAATCTCCGACCGGTTCCAGTTCGGTGACCACCTTGCCGGGCCAGATGCCGGAGGCATTCACATCGGCGATGGTGTCCTCTGCGATCTGCTTCTGGGTCTCGTCCACATAGTAGATGGCGGAGCGATAGCTCATACCGATGTCATTGCCCTGACGGTTCACCGTGGTCGGATCGTGGATCTGAAAGAAGAATTCCAGCAGCTCCCGGTATGAGGTCTTGGCCGGATCGAACAGGATCTCGATCCCTTCGGCGTGGGTGCCGTGGTTGCGATAGGTGGCATTGGGCACGTCGCCGCCGGTATAGCCGACGCGGGTCTTGATGATGCCGGGGCGCTTGCGGATCAGGTCCTGCATGCCCCAGAAACAGCCACCTGCCAGAACGGCGCGTTCAGGATTGCTCATCTGTGGTCCTCCACTTGATCGATGTACTCGCCATAGCCTTCGGCCTCCATGTCGTCGAGATGGATAAACCGCAGCGAGGCGGAGTTGATGCAGTACCGCAGGCCGCCCCGGTCCAGTGGACCATCGGGGAAGACATGCCCCAGATGGCTGTCACCATGGGTCGAGCGGACCTCGGTGCGGATCATGCCGAGGGTACGATCCTCAAGCTCCTGCACATGGGCAGGCTCGATCGGTTTGGTAAAGCTGGGCCAGCCGCAGCCGGATTCGTATTTGTCGGACGATGCAAACAACGGCTCGCCCGAGACGATATCGACGTAGATCCCCGGCTCCTTGTTATACAGCAGCTTGCCGGTGCCGGGCCGTTCGGTGCCAGATTTCTGCGTGACGTAATATTCCTCGTCCGAAAGGGCTGCGATGGCGTCTGGGTCTTTGGTGTAGCGCGTCATGTCATGTCTCCGGCGGGTCTTTGCTACCTGATACATGGTCCGATGCGCGGAAAATGCAAAGCGATTATTGCAGATCCTCGCGGGCTTGTGCGTCACGTCAGACGCCAGATTGATCCTTTGGCCGACCCGGTCCGTACCCATTGCAAAAGCTGCGGAGGGTAAAGATGTTCAGGATGTGGATTTTGGCCGCTCTGGTCATGGTGGGGCAGATGGCGCAGGCGGCTCCGGCCGGAGGGCGTTTTGACTCGATTGACGGCGGCGTGATTGACCTTGCCTCGTTCCGAGGGCAACCCGTGCTGGTGGTGAACACCGCCTCGCGCTGCGGCTTCACCAAACAGTACGCGGGGCTGCAGACCCTTTATGATCGATACCGGGACCGGGGCCTGGTTGTGCTGGCTGTTCCTTCGAACGACTTCAAGCAAGAGCTGGGAAGCGCCGAGGAGGTTAAACAGTTCTGCGAATTGAACTATGATCTGACCCTGCCGATGACCGATATTACGCCCGTGAAAGGTACGAATGCCCACCCGTTCTTTCAGGCGGTGCGCGCCGAGACGGGTTTCGAGCCAGGCTGGAACTTCAACAAGATCCTGATCGCGCCCGATGGATCCGTGGCGGGCACCTGGGGGTCAGTTGCGCGGCCCCTGTCGGGACAGATTACGGGGGCGATTGAACGCCTCTTGCCCTGATATCAGTCTCTATTTCGCGGGTTTTGCTTGCCGTCCCGGTTGGCGGGACAGCTGCACGGCCAGAATGCCGCCAGTCACGATCAAAACGCCGATGATGTCGAGCGGACCCAGTTTTTCTCCAAGCAGGGCGCTTGCGATTGCAACGCCAAAGACCGGGTTGAGGAAATGAAAGGTCGCCGCCCGCACCGCGCCGATGCGGTTCAGCAGCAGCACCCAGATAAAGGTCGCGGCAAGACCGGGAACCAGGGTGGTATAGGCAAATGCAAACGCAAGTGGCAGCGTCGGATTGACAAAGATGTCCTCAAAGATCGGCGCGGCAACAAAGAGGATCCCCGAACCGATCAGCATCTGCAGCCCCACCACCATCATGAAGTTCCCCCCCGAGGTGGCGCCGCGCAGGGCCAGGGTGGCCGTGGCCAGCGCGACCACCCCGATCACGCAAAGAAGAACACCGAACAGATCCACCCCTTCGCTGATCCGCGTTCCCATGATCAGGGCAACACCCAGCACCCCTGCCAGAAGACCGGCGATGCCGAGTGGTTTCAACCGTTCGCGGAAGATCGCCCAGGAGGCCAGCGCAACCAAGAGCGGCATGGTCGAGGCGATGATGGCAGCAAAGGATGCCTCGATTGTCTGCATGGCAACAAAGTTGAGGCCCAGATACAGGGCGTTCTGGCAGATGCCGAAGATCACCGTCGCCCGCCACTGTCCCCGCGTCAGCCGCCAAGTCTGCCCCATGGCCGCCGCGATGGCGACGCCGATCAGGCCGGAAATCAGGAAGCGCACAGCGAGCGAGAACAGCGGCGATGCATCCACCACGATAATCCGCGCCGAGGTGAAGGCCGAGGACCACATCAGGGCAAAGGTCAGCCCCATGGCAATTGCACGAATATCCAAAGCCTGTCCTTTCGCAGTTCCGCCGGGACAGTCCCGCAAATGATCGGACGTTGCAAGCGACAGAGGCGCCCGAGTTGTCAATCCTTCACGCAAAAATGAAGGGCCACCCTTTGGGGCGGCCCTTATGAATTCTGATCCACGGATCAGCCTCAGGGCTTAAGCTTCGTTAACGCTGTCCTTGAGGGCCTTGGCGATGGTCATTTTGACGACCTTGTCGGCCTCTTTCATGAACTTCTCGCCAGTGGCAGGGTTGCGCACTTCGCGCTCGGGGCGCTCGCGGCAGTAGATTTTTCCGACACCGGGCAGGGTCACGGCACCGCCGTTCGACACTTCACGCGTGATCAGCGCACAAACGGCATCCAGCGCGGCGCCGGCGGCTTTCTTGTCGCTGCCCATTTCCTCAGCCAGTGCGGCGACAAGCTGGGTTTTGGTCATCGGTTTGGACATTCTTAGCTCTCCTTAAAACTGCCCGAACTCTGGGGCCTCATTGCGTGACTTTATCGTTATGTTGTGCGCCAACACAACGCATAGAGATGCCAAAGACAACCAAAACAAGCGATTTTCCGCAGAAAACTGGGGAAAACTGCCCTCAGAGGAAGGCGGTTTCATCAAAAGAGCGCAGTTTTCGGCTGTGAAGACGCGCCAAAGGCATGCCGCGCAGCTGCTCCATCGCGCGAATTCCAATCTGCAAATGGCGTGAAACCTGGGTCTGATAGAAGTCGGAGGCCATGCCCGGCAGCTTCAATTCGCCATGCAGCGGCTTGTCGGACACACACAGCAGCGTGCCATAGGGCACCCGGAAGCGATAGCCATTTGCTGCGATCGTTGCGCTTTCCATATCCAGTGCAATGGCGCGCGACTGGTTGAGCCGCTGGACCGGGCCGGACTGGTCGCGCAGCTCCCAGTTGCGATTGTCGATGGTGGCTACGGTGCCGGTGCGCATGATCCGTTTCAGATCGTAGCCTTCCAGTTCAGTCACCTCGGCTACGGCCTGTTCCAGCGCGATCTGGATTTCCGCCAGCGCCGGGATTGGCGTCCAGACCGGCAGATCGTCATCCAGTACGTGATCCTCGCGCAAGTAAGCATGAGCCAGAACAAAATCGCCCAGCGCCTGGGTGTTCCTGAGACCCGCACAGTGCCCAACCATCAGCCAGGCATGGGGCCGCAGCACCGCGATATGGTCTGTCGCGGTCTTGGCGTTCGATGGGCCGACGCCGATATTGACCAGGGTAATGCCGCTGCCGTCCGCGCGTTTCAGATGGTAGGTCGGCATCTGCGGCAGCTTGGCGATGGGCGGGATTTCGGCATCTGCATCCGTGATCTCGAAATCGCCGGTGCTGACAAAGCTGGTGTAGCCCGACGCCGGATCCGCCAGTTGCGCACGGGCATAGGCTTCGAACTCCGCCACATAGAACTGGTAGTTGGTGAACAACACGTGGTTCTGAAAATGCTCGGGATCGGTCGCGGTATAGTGCGCCAGTCGCGCCAGCGAATAATCGATGCGCTGCGCGGTGAACAGCGACAGCGGCCCCGTGCCGTTGGTGGGCTGATGGGTCCCGTTGACGATATCATCATTGGTTGTCGACAGATCCGGCACGTCAAAGACATCGCGCAGGGTGAACCCCGCCGCCCCCTCTTGCGGCACCGTCAGGTCGGGGCGCGCGGCCACCGCGAAATGCACCGGGATCGGTGTGTCAGATGCCCCGACCATGACCGGCTGGCCGTGGTTCTTGATCAGCAGTCCGATCTGCTGGGTCAGGTAGTTGCGGAACAGATCGGGGCGCGTCACCGTCGTGGCATAGGTACCCGGCATGGACACATGACCAAAGCTGAGCCGGGAATCCACCTGTGCATATGAAGAGGTGGTAAAGCGGATCTCGGGGTAGAAGGCGCGGATACGCTGGTCCTGCGCTGCCGAGCCCGCCATCACTTGCATGAACCCGTCGCACAGGAAGTCCGTGGCCTGCTCGTACAGTAGCTCAAGCCGCTCTACCGCCTTTGCGGAATCGGTAAAGGCTTCGGGTTCGGGATGTTTGGGTAGACGGATTGTCGTCATGAAACAGGCTCTAATACAGGGATTTTCTTGAATGTGCGCACATCCACCAGCCCAAGGTCCGAAATCCTCAGCTCGGGGATCACCACCAAAGCCAGAAGGGAGTGCTGCATATAGGCATTGTTCAGCTTGCAGCCGCAGGCCTCCATCGCCTCGACCAGTTTCTGCGCCTTGGCAGCGACCTCGGTGGCGGGGCGGTTCGACATCAGGCCCGCAATGGGCAGTTCGACCAGCGCCAGTTCCTCGCCGTCGCGGAACAGGGTGACGCCGCCGCCCACCTCGGCCAGGCGATTGGCGGCGAGCGCCATCTGTTTGCGATCCGTGCCGACCACAATCATATGGTGGCTGTCGTGGGCCACGGTGGAGGCCATGGCCACAGGCCCCTCGTACCCAAACCCGGAAACAAAGGCATTGGTGACACCGCCCGTGGCACGGTGACGTTCGACCAGGGCGATCTGGCAGACCTCGCCTGTGCCTTCGACCAAGCCGTCCATCACCGGCAACTCGGCCTTGAGCGCCTTGGTCGGGGCCTGGTTTTCCACCACGCCGATCACATTGGCCGTTACCGAATTTGCACCCTCGGGCGCTTTCAGTTCAAAATCCTCTGCCGTCAGATCGTGGCCCAGATGAACGGTGCCCGTCGCGCTGTCCGGCCAGTCAAAATGCGGGCATTCCACCGTAATAGAGCCGTTTTCCGCCACGATCTGCCCACGCGCCATCACCAGCTCAATGGGTAGCGTACGCAGGTCAGAGGTCAGGATCACATCGGCGCGGCGCCCAGGTGTGATCGAGCCAAGCTCACGCTCCAGCCCGAAGTGCGTCGCCGTGTTGATCGTCGCCATCTGCAGCGCAATCACCGGGTCACAGCCGCAGTCGATCGCATGACGCACCACCCGGTTCATGTGGCCGTCGTTCACCAAGGTGCCCGAATGGCAATCATCGGTGCACAGGATGAAATTGCGCGGATCCAGACCCTTTTCGGTGATCGCGGTGATCTGCGCTTCGACGTCGTACCAGGCAGAGCCAAGCCGCACCATGGCACGCATCCCCTGACGCATCCGGGCGATGGCATCGGCTTCGCAGGTGCCTTCATGGTCATCCGCAGGACCCCCTGCAACATAGGCGGCAAAGTCGGGACCCAAATCGGGCGAGGCATAGTGCCCGCCAACAGTCTTGCCAGCACGCTGGGTCGCGGCGATCTCGGCCAGCATCTTGGGGTCGGCATTGGCAACACCCGGGAAGTTCATCATCTCACCCAGACCGATGATGCCGGGCCAGGTCATTGCTTCGGCCACGTCTTCGGCGGTGATTTCAAATCCGGTGGTTTCCAACCCCGGAGCTGACGGCGCGCAGCTTGGCATCTGGGTGAAGATATTGACGGGCTGCATCAGCGCCTCATCGTGCATATAGCGCACACCATCAAGGCCCAGCACATTGGCGATCTCATGCGGGTCAGTGAACATTGATGTGGTGCCATGCGGGATGACCGCGCGGGCAAATTCCGCCGGGGTCAGCATACCGGACTCAATATGCATATGGCCATCGCACAGGCCGGGGATCATAAAACGGCCGTTTGCCTCGATCACCTGAGTATCCGGCCCGGTGCAATAGGAGGCATCGGGTCCAACATAGGCGATACGCCCCGCAACGATGGCGATGTCGTGACCATCCAGTACCTCACGCGTGTGGACATTCACCCATTTGCCCTGCCGGATCACTGTGTCTGCGGGCACGCGGCCTGCGGCAACATCTATCAGTTTCGGGGCGGAATCGGGCCAACTTGGAAATGCGGTCTGTGTCATGCGCCAATTGTTATGATTGCGCTCACAAGTGCAAGAGCAGACGGCCGTCTGTCATCAAAGGATCACCTTCTGAAAGATGCGAAGAATGATCTGCCGTGAACCGGTGCAGCCGAGGATTCCCCCTTGCCTCTTGCCGGTGGACGCGTGAGGCTGAGCGCAAAGAACCCCTTATCAGACATTTGGAGGCAGCCTCATGACCGTCACCGATCTGCGGCCAGACATGGACAGGCAGAATATCGAGCACTGGCAGGACCGGGTCGATCTGGCCGCCACGTTTCGCTGGGCCGAGCGGCTTAACATGCACGAAGGGGTCGCCAACCATTTCAGTCTGGCAGTAAACCCCGAAGGCACGAAGTTCCTGATGAACGCCAATCAGATGCATTTTGCCCGCATCACCGCCTCGAACCTTTTGCTGCTGGACGCGGACGACCCCGCGACGATGGCGCGGCCCGATGCGCCCGATCCCACCGCCTGGGGGCTGCATGGCTCGATCCATCGCCTGTGCCCCCATGCGCGCTGCGTGATGCATGTGCATTCGATCTTTGCCACGGTTCTGGCCTCGCTTGCCGACAGCACCCTGCCGCCCATCGACCAGAACACCGCAACCTTCTTCAATCGCTACGTGATCGACGATGGCTATGGGGGCCTCGCGTTCGAGGACGAAGGCGCGCGCTGCGCGGCCATGCTGAGCGACCCCAAGAAGAAGGCCATGATCATGGGCAACCATGGCGTTCTGGTGATCGGGGACGATCCGGGCGATGCCTTCAACCGGCTCTATTACTTCGAACGCGCCGCCGAGACCTACATTCGCGCGCTGCAGACCGGCCAGCCCCTGCGCCGCCTGTCGGACGAGATCGCCGAAAAAACCGCGGCCGAGCTGGACGACTACCCCGGTCAGGCCGAAGCGCACCTGCGCGAGATCAAGGCAGTTCTGGACGGCGAAGGGTCAACCTACGCAAGCTGAACCGCACAAACCGCAGGAGGCCAGCACAGATGCACGCGATTGCAGACACAACCAAGCTCACCGCGGAGGGCGTGATTACCGCCGATCAGGCCCGCATTATCGAATCCCGTGCGCGCGAGGCCATGATCACCCTTGGCGTCAACGTGATCCTGTGCCTTGGCATCCTTGCGACCACGGGCGGCTTCATACTCTTGCTGGCGGACCCGCTGCTGGTGGCCATTGCGGGCCTGTTGATGACTGCCGGTGGTCTTCTGATCCTCGCGCGCACCTCCGATATGTTCCGCATGTTCGGCAATGCTGCGACGCTGATCGGGGCAGGGATGCTGATCGGAGGCGCGACGCTTGAGCTGATGGAGAACCATAAAGACATCGCAGGCTGGATTCTGATGCCCGCCGGGGGCGCCCTTCTGGCAGGTCTTGCGCTGCGTTACTGGCGCGGCGGGCTGACCTCTCAATTCGTGCTTGGCTCGCTGATCCTGATGGCGCTGGTGGTGCATGTCATAGGAATAGAAGCGCTGAGCGATCAGCATGACATCGGATCGCCCCTGCGTAATTTCGAAATGCTCTACTACGCTGCACTCCTGGCGGGGATCGGCACGCTGATCGATGTGCGGCTGATCACGGCGCTGGCACTGGCGCCCTTTGCCCAGGCGCTTGAGACCGGCAGCGCCTACTTCCATGCGGCCTATGTGTTCTATTCGCCAGAGCCGACCCTTTCGATCTTGCAGATGTCCCTGCTGATCGCCCTGTGCCTGTGGTTGGCCCGAAGCCAGCCGGAGCGGATCGCCCGGCACCTGCGCACCCTGGTGATGCTGGCCTTCGTTGTGGCCAATCTATGCGCCCTTGTCGGATCGCTCTGGGGGGATTTTGTCGGCGAAACCATCTGGGGGCCAGGCCGCTACTATGGCAATGCTTATGAGGATTGGGAGGCTTTTGATGCCGCACGCAACGCCTTCCGCGCGCAGGCCTTCGAACTGACGGCAGGGCTTTATTCCGTGCTTTGGGCGCTGATCCTAGCGGCGATGGTGGTCTGGTCCGCGCAGCGCAACGAACGGGGGCTGTTCAATGCCTCGCTGACCTTTGGCAGCATTCACGCCTACACCCAGTTGTTCGAGAGCTTCGCGGATGAACCCCTGACCTATGTCATCGGCGGACTGGCAGCAATTCCGCTGGCCTGGGGCATCTGGCGGCTGAACCTCTGGATCACCGCGCGGCAGGAGATCGGTTAACCCCTGCGCAGTTTCTGCGGCGTGGTTCCGAATTCGCGGCGAAAGGCGCGGGTCATGGCGCTGGGATCTTCGTAGCCGCAGCGCAGGGCGATTTCCGACACGCCAAGCGGCGTTTCCAGGACCAGCTTGCGCGCCTGAATGAGACGGAGCCTGCGGTAGACCGCCTGAGGCGCGGCGCCCAGCTCTGCTTTCATCCGCGCCTCCAAATCCTTTTGGCTGCGCCCAATACGGCGAGCAATCGCACCGATTGTCAGCGGCTCTTCAAGATGTGCCTGCATCACCTCAATCGCCCGCACCAGCGAGCGGCTGCGCGCCAGCGGAACGGCCTGCCCGCCCGTTGCCTCGGGGCTCATGAACAGGGCGGCAAGCTCTAGTCGCAAGGCCTGTCCGTGCCGCTCTGCGATCAGATCCAGCATCAACTCGAACGCCGCCAGCGCGCCGGAACAGGTGATTCTGTCCCCATCCCGAACGAAACGCAACCGCCGGGCATCAATGGCGGGAAACGCCTCGGCAAAGCCTGCAAGTTCCTCCCAGTGGATGGTGGCGCGACGCCCGTCCAGTAGCCCCGCCGCGGCCAATAGCCAAGCGCCCGCATCAAACCCCGCCATCACATCATAGCGCTGCGCCGCCGCCCGCAGCGCACGGCCTGCCGCCTCGCTCGCCAATTGCCGATAGTCATAACTGGGCATGGCAATCAGCATATCGCCACGACAATCGCCAAGGCGGGCGTGTGCCTTGACCTCCATTCCGGCCGAGGAAACAGCCGTGCCGCCATCCAGCGTCAGGAACCGCCAGTCATAGATCCGCCGCCCCGCCAAGGTATTTGCAGCGCGCATCGGCTCCACCGTATTGGCAAGGCAATGTCCGGAAAAGGCATCGAACAGCAGCACATCGACTTGCTGCGGCGCGGCGGTATCTTTAATCCAAGACTGCATGATTTGGCCCGTTACTGCATGATATGAGCCTACGACCACCATAGGCTTTGCGGCAAGCAAACAAGAAGGATCCCGCAGATGCAGTTTGGCATGAGCGAAGAACAGGCGATGATCGTCGACACCACCCGCGCCTTTGTCGAAAAGGAGCTTTATCCGCACGAGCTGGAGGTGGAGCGCAGCGGCCATCTGCCGATGGAGCTGATCAAGGAGATTCAGGGAAAGGCGATCGAAGCAGGCCTATATGCCGCCAACATGCCCGAAGAAGTCGGTGGTGCGGGCCTCGATACACTCACCTGGCTGATGTACGAAAAAGAGCTGGGCCGCGCCAATTACGCGCTCCACTGGACCTGCGTTGCGCGCCCCTCGAACATCCTTCTGGCCGGCACGGAGGAGCAGAAGGAAAAGTATCTCTACCCCTGCATGAAGGGCGAAAAATGGGATTGTCTGGCGATGACAGAACCCGGCGCCGGGTCCGACCTGCGCGGGATGACGGCAACGGCGCGGGCCGATGGCGATGACTATATCCTCAACGGCACCAAGCATTTCATCAGCCACGCCGATATCGCCGATTTTGCAATTGTCTTCATGGCCACCGGCGAAGAAATGACCCCGCGCGGGCCGAAGAAGAAGATCACCGCCTTCTTCGTCGACAAGGGCACCCCGGGGTTCACTGTGCGGGACGGGTACAGGAACGTCAGCCACCGGGGCTATACCAATGCGGTGCTGGAATTCGACGACTGCCGCCTGCCGAAATCCGCCATTCTGGGCGAGGTGGACAAAGGATTCGAGGTCGCCAACACCTGGCTCGGCGCAACCCGCCTGCAAGTGGCAGCAACCTGTCTTGGCCGGGCCGAACGGGCGCTCCAGCACGCGGTGGAATACGCCGCCGAGCGTAGGCAGTTCGGCCAGCAGATCGGCAAGTTTCAGGGCGTTTCCTTCAAGCTGGCCGATATGGCGCTCGAACTGAAGGCCGCAAACCTTCTCACCTGGGAGGCGGGCTGGAAGTTCGACCAGGGCACCGTCACCGAAAGCGACATGTCCATGGCCAAGCTGAAAGCGACAGAGATGCTGGCCATGGTCGCAGACGAGGCGATCCAGATCCACGGCGGCATGGGCCTGATGGACGAACTGCCCCTCGAACGGATCTGGCGTGATGCCAGGGTCGAACGCATCTGGGAAGGCACCAGCGAAATTCAGCGCCACATCATCAGCCGCGAACTCTTGCGCCCGCTTGGCGGCTAGGGAAGGTGCCGACGATGGCGCAGAACAGATGCAAATGCGAATACGGCTATCGCAGGACTCTGCCCTTTTTGGGCGAGTCCGGTAATTTGGTCAGCATCATGGACGCATTAACCAGGTCCCGCAGGGTCAGGAGTTTCGGAATTATACCGACCAGACGTCTTGAGAAGGGGACCAAGGCCAGCAAAACGGGGGTCTTGAAACAGTCAGCCCCCCGACGCCGAGACGGCTCGGGGGGCCTCCTGAAAGTGCGGTCTAAAGCATCCCTACTCGTTCCGCACAACCATAAAGGGTTGAAAATGTTAATCAAAGGTTACTGTCGTCACGGAAATCCGGGCAAAAAACCAATTTCTATGATTTTGCACGGGGTTTCACGGTGATACCGGAGCTTTCAAGACTGATACGGCCCAAAAACATCGCGGTTGTTGGCGGCGGAGACTGGTGTCGCCTAGTGATCGAGCAATGTCAGGCCATGCGATTCGAAGGGCAAATCTGGCCGGTCCATCCCAAGGCCGAAGAAATCGCGGGGCTGACCGCCTATGCCTCTATCGCGGATCTTCCCGAGGCGCCGGATGCTGCCTTCATCGGCGTGAACCGCCATGCTACCGTCGATGTTGTCGGGCAGCTTTCGGCGTGCGGGGCCGGTGGCGCGGTCTGTTTTGCCTCCGGGTTTCTCGAAGCGCAGGCCGAGGACGCCGATGGCGCCGATCTTCAGGAGCGCCTGCTAAAGGCTGCCGGAGACATGCCGATCCTCGGACCAAATTGCTATGGGCTGATCAACTATCTGGATGGTGCGCTGTTGTGGCCGGATCAGCATGGCGGTGACCGTGTGGACAGCGGTGTGGCCATCGTCACCCAGAGTTCCAACATCGCGATCAACCTGACCATGCAGCAGCGCGGCCTGCCGCTGGCCTATGTGGTCACGGCAGGAAATCAGGCGCAGGCGGACATCTCTCATATCGGTGCGGCCCTGCTGGAGGACGACCGGGTCACCGCCCTTGGCCTTCATATCGAGGGGATCAAGGACCTGCACGCGTTCGAGGTGCTGGCGGCCCGTGCCCGCACCCTTGGCAAACCCATCGTCGCATTGAAGGTTGGCAAATCGGACCAGGCGCGTGCGGCGACAGTTTCGCATACAGCATCCGTCGCGGGAGGAGATGCGGGGGCGGCCGCGCTTCTGGCGCGGCTTGGCATTGCGCGGGTCGATGACCTGCCCACCTTCCTTGAATCGCTGAAGCTCTTGCATGTGGTGGGGCGGTTGCCGTCGAACCGGATCGCCTCGATCAGCTGCTCGGGGGGGGAGGCGAGCCTTGCAGCCGACACTGCCTATGGGCGTGACCTGGTTTTCCCACCCCTCAACCCACGCCAAACCGAGAACCTTCGCGCCGCCCTGGGGCCGATGGTGGCTTTGGCGAATCCGCTGGACTACCACACCTACATCTGGCGCGATGTTGAGGCGATGACCCGCGCCTTTGCCGCGATGATGGACCCAGGTCTTGCCATGACCCTGCTGATCGTGGATTTTCCACGGCCCGATCGCTGCTCGGCCGCTGATTGGGACTGCGCGATCGAGGCCGCCATCGGGGCGCGCCAGCAGACCGGCGCCAATGTGGGGGTCGTCGCCACCTTACCGGAACTCATGCCCGAGGACGTCGCAGGACGGCTGATGAAAGCCGGTGTCGTATCCTTCTGTGGACTGACCGAGGCGATCAAGGCTTGTGAAGCCGCTTCCCGAACTGCTGCGTCCAGCGCTGATCCGCTTTTGCCGCCCACACCGACAGTGGAGCCGAACCTGATCCCCGAGGCAGAGGCCAAGCGGCGGCTGTCGGACTACGGTCTGCGCATTCCGATCTCTCACCGCGCCCGCACCCCGGGCGCTGCCCGTGCCTGCGCTGCCGATATTGGCTATCCCGTGGTTCTGAAAGGTGAGGGGTTAGCCCATAAATCCGAGGCAGGCGCCGTGGTGCTGAACCTGCAATCGGGCGGCGATGTCAGCGAAGCCGCAAATGGTATGGAGGCCAGATCGTTCCTTGTGGAGGAGATGATCACCGGCGCCGTGGCCGAGCTGTTGATCGGGGTCGTCAAAGATCCCGCGCACGGCTTCGTCCTAACGCTGGCGGCAGGAGGCACCCTGACCGAGATCCTGCAGGACAGCGCCTCGCTTTTACTACCGGCAAGCGATGCCATGATCGAAGAGGCGCTTGCCTCCTTGCGCATCAATACCGTGCTGAAGGGCTATCGCGGCAAACCTGCCGCCGACCGCGCCGCCATCCTGCGCGCGATCCGCGCGGTCGAGGCTTATGTGCTGGACCATGCCGAAGGTCTGGAAGAAATTGAAATCAACCCGCTGATATGCACCCCATCGGATGCCATTGCAGCGGATGCGCTGATGCGCAGAAAGGACTGGTAAGATGACCGAATCCGCTCAAAGCCCCGTCAAAACCCGCCGCGAGGGCGCCATCCTCGAGGTGACACTGGACCGGCCCAAGGCCAATGCCATTGATCTGAAAACCAGCGTCGTGATGGGCGAGGTCTTTCGCGAGTTTCGCGACGATCCAGAATTGCGGGTTGCCATCCTGACAGGTGGCGGGGACAAATTCTTCTGCCCCGGCTGGGATCTGAAAGCTGCCGCCGATGGCGATGCTGTGGATGGCGATTACGGTGTCGGTGGCTTTGGCGGGCTGCAGGAAATGCGCGACATGAACAAGCCGGTGATCGCTGCCGTTAACGGCATTGCGTGCGGTGGCGGGCTTGAGCTGGCCCTGTCGGCCGACATGATCATCGCCGCCGATCATGCCACCTTTGCACTGCCGGAAATCCGCTCGGGCACCGTGGCCGATGCCGCCTCGATCAAGCTGCCGAAACGCATCCCCTATCACATCGCCATGGAGCTATTGCTGACCGGGCGCTGGTTCGACGCGACAGAGGCAAACCGCTGGGGCCTGGTGAATGAGATTGTGCCCGCCGATCAGCTGATGGACCGCGCCTGGGAGCTGGCGCGCCTTCTCGCCTCCGGCCCGCCGCTGGTCTATGCGGCGATCAAGGAGATCGTGCGCGATGCGGAGGATTCCAAGTTTCAGGACGCCATGAACCGCATCACCAAACGGCAGCTGCGCTCGGTCGATGTCCTTTACGATAGCGAGGATCAGATGGAGGGCGCGCGCGCCTTTGCCGAAAAACGCGATCCGGTCTGGAAGGGGCGTTAAGCGGCGTTCAGACGCTCAACCGCCCAGCGCGCGGCTTCGGCGACCACGGGATCGGGATCCTCGGTCAGCCGCGCTGCCGCCGGGGCAAGCGCGGGATCGTTCGAGTTGCCGATGGCATAAAGCACATTGCGCACGAACCGGTCCCGCCCGATGCGTTTGATCGGAGATCCTGAGAACATCTCCCGAAACCCCGCATCATCCAGCGCGGCCAGATCGGCAAGTCGCGGCGCCACCAGCCCTTCGCGCGCGGCATAGCGCATATCGCTGGCGGCAACGGCAAACTTGTTCCAGGGGCAAGCGGCCAGACAATCATCGCAGCCATAGATCCGGTTGCCCATCTTGGCGCGCAGTTCGTGATCGACGGGGCCTTTGTATTCGATGGTGAGATAGGAAATGCAGCGCCGCGCGTCGAGTTGATAGGGCGCCGGAAAGGCATCGGTCGGACAGGCGGTCAGACAGGACCGGCAAGATCCGCAATGGTCCCGCTCTGGCGCATCAACCGGCAGGTCCAGAGTGGTAAAAACAGAGCCTAAAAAGGCCCAGTTGCCCCAATCTCGACTGACAAGGTTCGTGTGCTTTCCCTGCCAGCCCAGGCCCGCCGCCTGCCCCAGCGGCTTTTCCGGAATGGGCGCGGTATCGACAAAGACCTTGACCTCTGCCGCATCGCTGTCCTTTTCCGCCTCGGCAATCAGCCAGCGCGCGAGACGTTTCAAGCGTTTCTTGACCAGATCGTGGTAATCCTTGCCGCGCGCATAGACCGACACGGCGCCCCGGTCCGGCAGGCTAACAACCGCCATCGGATCCTCATCGGGCGTATAGCTTTCGGCCAGCATGATCACCGACCGCGCTTCAGGCCACAGCTGCGCCGGATCGCTGCGCCAATGGCTGCGCTCTGCCATCCAGCCCATCTGCCCATGATAGCCCGCCGCAAGGAAGGCCTCCAGCCGCGCGGGCACCTCGGGCACATCCCACGGGCGGCAGATGCGGCAGGAAACAAAGCCTTCCTCCTTCGCCTGCCGAACCAGCCTTTCCTTCAGCGCGGCGCTCATATCTGCACCTGCGCCGCGAGATCAGAAATCAAGGTCGGCATAATGCGGCGGCGGGCGGAACCCCGGGATCTGATCGGCAAGGATCGACCGGAACGCCGGGCGCGACTTGATCTTGGCGTACCAGTCCTTGACCGTCGCCGACCGGTTCCAGTCCACGTCCGAAATATAATCAAGCGACGACAGATGCGCCGCAGCCGCAAAATCCGCCAGCGTCATGCTGTCCCCCGCCAGCCAGCGGCGATGATCCAAAAGCCAGGCCATGTAATCGAGGTGATACTTGATCGCCCGCGCCCCGGCCTTGACGTTGTGGCTGTCCGGATAGCCCTCTCCGGTGACCTTCTTGTTGACCCGCTCATAGAGTAGTTTTGACGTCACCTCATTGTGGAACTTGTCATCGAACCAGGAAACCAGGCGGCGCACCTCATAGCGGCCATCCGGGTCCGAGGGCATCAGCGACGGCTCGGGGCGGGTTTCCTCCAGGTATTCGCAGATCGCGGCACTTTCCGACATCATCTTGCCGTCAAGCCGCACCACCGGGATCTTGGCCGCCGGGTTGCGGCGCAGGAAATCGGGATCTTTCTCCCAATAGCGTTCTTCGACCAGTTCGACCTCGATCTTCTTTTCCGCAAGCGACAGGCGCACCTTGCGGCAGAAGGGGGACAGGGGGACATGATACAGGCGTGCCATTGGCTGATGGTGTCTCCTGAAGCGGGTGGAATTGCATCAGCAATGCCTGCTTGCTGCAAAAACTTCAATCCTCGAAACAGTCCGAACGCCCATCTGCGCGGATGGTAGCCGCCCCGTCCTCGATCTGCGCGGCCCGCTGGCGCAGATTTTTTGATGGGCGCGCTGCCGAACGGCCTTTCGGGTTTGGCAATACCGCCGCGATCAGAGCCGCCTGACGCGCCGAGAGTTCATCCGGACCAACACCAAAATAATGCCGCGCCGCCGCCTCGGCACCAAAAATGCCCTCGTCCATTTCAGCGACGTTCAGATAGACCTCCAGAATGCGCCGTTTGCTCCAGATCGCCTCCACCAAGGGCGTCAGCGCTACCTCCAGCGCTTTTCGAAACCAGCTGCGCTCCTGCCAGAGGAAGACGTTCTTCACCACCTGCTGAGAAATGGTTGACCCGCCGCGCTGACCACCTTCTGCGAGCGCCGCGCGGATTGCGGTCACATCGATCCCCCAATGCTGGCAGAATCGCGCATCCTCAGCCGCCACCACGGACCTCGCCAGAACCGGAGCGATATCTTCAAGCGGAACCCATTCCCTGTCTATGTCACCAAGACGGCGCTGTTCAGCCCAGATCGTATGGGTGATGGGCGGATTCACCACGGAAAACAGCACAACCAGCGCCACAGCCAGCACCAAGACCGCCAAACACACGCGCATCACCCATTTGCGCACCCACCTCAGAGGCGAGGTGATCCTTCGCATGAGGGGGGGGCTGCTCTTGCCTGTCTTTTTCGCCGCCTTTGCCATGCCTCCTCTATAGGCCAGAGCCGCCCCATGCTGCCACCGTGAAATCGACCTGCTGCTCCGGAGCCCTCATCGCTTGCCCGGGAACAGGCGCGGGGCAAAAAAGACGGCTCAGGCAGAATTGCGGAGGCTCCGCGCCGCAGGCGTGGAAACCGCCATTGTGCTTGAACCGGCTTTGGGCCGTGCCAGACAGGGCATGAAGAGATGTGGGGTTTGGTGCTTGCTGCTCGGGTGACTCAGGAAGCGATACCCAAAAAGAAAAAGCCCCGCAGGCGGTCAGCCTGCGGGGCAATTTGATAGTGCTGGATACGCGGTTTACTCCGCTGGCATGGCTGCCTGTTCCAGCGACAGCGGGTGCTGCAGCTTGTCCAGCATCTCCTTGGGGCAGACCTGAACGAAATTGGTTTTCTCGGTCTCCCAATGCTGCAGGATATCGGCGGCCTTGCGGCTCCCGGTTTCCTCCAGATGGCGCTCGATCAGGCCTTTCAGCTCACCTTCCCAGTGGTCGACGGTTACCGCGCAGGTGACCAGAGACTCCATATTCATCATGGTCTCGGCCTTGCCTTCGGGATCGTAAAGGTAGGCCATGCCGCCGGTCATGCCCGCGCCAAAGTTCGCCCCGATCGACCCCAGGATCACTGCCACACCGCCGGTCATGTATTCACAGCCGTTCGATCCGCAGCCCTCGATCACCACCTTCGCGCCCGAGTTGCGCACGGCGAAACGTTCACCCGCGCGACCCGCTGCAAAGAGATAGCCATCGGTCGCGCCATAGAGCACGGTATTGCCGACGATGGTGTTGTCGCTCGCCACCAGCGGCGAGGCCATCGGCGGACGTACCACGATCATGCCACCCGACAGGCCCTTGCCAACATAGTCGTTGGCATCGCCCGAAACCTCAAGCTTCAGACCGGGCGCGGCAAAGGCCCCCAGGGACTGACCGGCGGAGCCCTGCAGCTTCACCGTCAGGTGATCCGGCTGGAAGGAATTGCGCATGCCAAAGTTGCGCACGATATGGCTCGAGGTGCGCGTGCCCACCGTCCGATGCGTGTTCTGCACCGCGTAGGAAAGCTGCATCTTCTCGCCATCCTGCAGGAAGCGGGCCGCATCGCGCACGATTTCCGCATCCAGCGTATCGGGCACCGCGTTGCGCTCCTTGTCGCGGTTGTAGACGATGCTGGCCGACCCATCGACAGTGATCAGCAGCGGGTTGAGGTCCAGATCGTCCAGATGTGCCGACCCACGCGAGACCTGCGCCAGTAGATCCGCACGGCCGATCACCTCGTCCAGGCTCCGCGCACCGATGGAGGCGAGGATTTCCCGCACTTCCTGTGCGTAGAAGGTGATGAGGTTCACCACCTTGTCAGCATTGCCGGTGAATTTGGCGCGCAGGCTCTCGTCCTGTGTACAGACGCCCACCGGGCAGGTGTTCGACTGGCACTGGCGCACCATGATGCAGCCCATGGCAATCAGGGCGGCAGTGCCGATGCCGTATTCCTCAGCGCCCATCATCGCAGCCATGACAATGTCACGACCGGTGCGCAGGCCGCCGTCGGTGCGCAGGGTCACACGGTCGCGCAGGTTGTTCATCGCCAGAACCTGATGCGCCTCGGTAAGGCCCATCTCCCACGGCAGACCCGCGTATTTGATCGAGGTCGCCGGAGACGCCCCGGTGCCGCCGTTATGGCCCGAGATCAGGATGATGTCTGCCTTCGCCTTGGCCACGCCAGCGGCGATTGTGCCAACGCCCGAGGAGGCCACCAGCTTCACCGTCACCTTGCAGCGCGGATTGATCTGTTTCAGGTCATAGATCAGCTGCGCCAGGTCCTCGATCGAGTAGATATCGTGGTGCGGCGGCGGCGAGATCAGCGTCACACCCTTGGTCGAATGGCGCAGGCGCGCGATGAGGTCGGTGACCTTCATGCCCGGCAGCTGGCCACCCTCACCCGGCTTTGCGCCCTGGGCCACCTTGATCTCCAGCTCTTCACACTGGTTCAGGTATTCGGCGGTCACACCAAAGCGGCCCGAGGCCACCTGCTTGATCTTGGCGGAGGGGTTGTCGCCGTTGGGTTCGGGCACGAAATGCGCCGGATCTTCCCCGCCTTCGCCACTGTCGGACTTGGCGCCGATGCGGTTCATCGCGACGTTCAGCGTCTTGTGCGCCTCGGGCGACAGCGCGCCCAGGGACATGCCCGGCGTCACGAAGCGCTTGCGGATCGCGGTGATGCTTTCCACCTCTTCCAGCGGCACCGGCTTGCCCAGCGGCTTGATGTCCAGAAGGTCGCGAAGATGGATCGGCGGGTTGGCCTGCATCTTTTTCGAATACTGCTGCCACATCTGGTAGGAGGCCTTGTTGCAGGCCATCTGCAGCATGTGCATCGAGGTCGCTTCCCAGGCGTGGGTCTCACCGGATTTACGCGCCTTGTAGAAGCCACCGATGGGCAGCACGTTCTGTTGAGCGCCCCAGGCGGTGGCGTGGATTTCCTCGGCCTTCACCTGGATACCAGACACACCGATGCCGGAAATCCGGCTGGTCATGCCGGGGAAATACTCAGCGCACATGGCGCGGGACAGACCGACGGCTTCGAAGTTCAGGCCACCACGGTAAGAGGACACCACAGAGATACCCATCTTGGCCATGATCTTCAGAAGGCCCTGGTCGATGGCCTCACGGTAACGGGCGACGTTTTCGGTCAGGGACCCATCCAGCAGGCCCCGCTCGATCCGGTCAGCAAGAGAGTCTTCGGCCAGATAGGCGTTCACCACGGTGGCGCCACAGCCGATCAGCACCGCAAAGTAATGCGGGTCGATACATTCCGCCGAGCGCACGTTGAGCGAGCAGAAGGTGCGCAGCCCCTTGCGCGTCAGGTGCGAGTGCACGGCCGAGGTCGCCAGGATCATCGGCATGGCGATCTTGTCAGCATTCGAATGCTGGTCGGTCAGCACGATATGCCCCGCGCCCGAACGCACCGCCTCTTCGGCTTCAGCGCGGATGCGCTCCAAGGCCGCGTTCAGAGCGCCCTTGCCGGGTGTGAAGGTACAATCCACCTCAGCCGGGGGTTCTTCCAGCGTTTCCACCAGCTTGTCCCACTGACTGTTGGCCACAAACGGGCTTTCCAGAACGATGATTTCGGTCTGGGAGCTGTCTTCGTCCAGCACGTTCTTGAGGTTGCCGAACCGCGTCTTGAGCGACATCACGCGATATTCGCGCAGGCTATCGATCGGCGGGTTGGTCACCTGGCTGAAGTTCTGACGGAAAAAATGCGACAGCGGGCGGTATTTCTTGGACAGAACCGCCGAAGGGGTGTCATCGCCCATCGAGGCCAGCGTTTCCTTACCGTCCTCGGCCATCGGCGCAAGGATCTGCTCCAGCTCTTCGATGGTGTAGCCAGCCGCGATCTGGCGGCGGCGCAGTTCTTCCCCGCTGAACAGCGGCTTTTCTTCCACCGTGGCGAGGGTCTCGTCCAGATCGTTGATTTTTTCGACCCAATCACCGAAGGGCAGCGCCGCGGCGAGTTTGTCCTTGATTTCGGTGTCGTGGTAGAGCTTGCCCTTTTTCATGTCCACGGCCAGCATCTGACCCGGACCAAGGGCGCCCTTCTCGACGACGGTTGCTTCATCGATCGGCACCATGCCCGCCTCGGAGCCAGCGATCACCAGACCGTCGCCGGTGACGACATAGCGCATCGGGCGCAGACCGTTGCGGTCCAGACCGGCGCAGACCCAGCGGCCATCGGTCATGGCGAGGGCGGCGGGGCCATCCCAGGGTTCCATCACCGAGTTGCAGTAGGAATACATGTCGCGCCAGGCCTCGGGCAGTTCGACCGCCTGTTTCGACCAGCTTTCGGGCACCAGCATGGTTTTCGCCATGGGCGCAGAGCGGCCTGCGCGCACCAGAACCTCGAACACGGAATCCAGCGCCGCCGAGTCTGAGGAGCCACCCGCGATGATCGGCTTGATGTCCTCGGCGTAGTCTCCAAAGGTCGCAGAAGCCATGCGGATCTCATGGCTTTTCATCCAGTTGATGTTGCCCTTCAGAGTGTTGATCTCCCCGTTGTGAGCCAGCATGCGGAAGGGCTGCGCCAGCCACCACTGCGGGAAGGTGTTGGTGGAATACCGCTGGTGATAGATCGCAAAGGCGGATTCAAACCGTTCGTCCATCAGGTCGGGGTAGAAAACGGCAACCTGTTCGGCGAGCATCATGCCCTTGTAGATGATCGACCGGCAGGACAGCGACGCGATGTAGAGACCGCCGATCCCGGCAGCCGCGGCTGCCTTTTCGATGCGGCGACGGATCACGTAGAGCTCGCGCTCGAACGTATCCTCATCCACGCCCTTGGAGTTGGAGATCAGGATCTGCTCGATCTCGGGGCGGGTGGCGTTGGCCTTTTCACCGAGGCAGGTCACATCGACCGGCACATGGCGCCAGCCGTAGATATAGTAGCCCATGCGCAGGACTTCTGTTTCCACAATGGTCCGGCATTTCTCCTGAGCGCCAAAATCGGTGCGCGGCAGGAAAACCTGGCCAACCGCGATCAGCTGGTCGGTGTGCGGCTCGTGGCCGGTCCGCTTGATCTGGTCATAAAAGAAGGGAACCGGGATCTGCACGTGGATACCTGCGCCGTCGCCGGTCTTGCCGTCGGCATCCACCGCGCCGCGGTGCCAGATCGCTTTCAGCGCATTGATACCGGCCTCGACCACCTTGCGGCTGGCGCTGCCATCCTTTGAGACCACCAAACCCACACCACAGGAAGAATGCTCTTCTTCCTCGGAATAAAGACCGTTTTCGGCCATCCACTTGCGCTTGGCTTCCTCGGCGCGGACCCATTCTGCATCATATTTGGTCATGTCGTTTTCCTTTGCCTGACGGCGGCGCCTCACCTTTGAAAGGGGCGCGCAACCGTTTGAGACCGAAGTCTGTTGTTATTCCGCTGCCACGGCAGCTTTTGCGTTGAACCGTTCGATGATCGCCTCGGCGCAGTCGCGGCCGTCCTTGATGGCCCAGACCACCAGGCTGGCACCGCGCACGATGTCGCCCACCGCGTAGACACCCGGCAGATCGGTCGCGCCGGTCGTGAACTCGGCCTTGACGGTGCCCCAGCGGGTGACCGGCAGTTCCGGCTGCCCCCAGAGGGTCGGCAGGTCTTCGGGCTCAAAGCCCAGCGCCTTGATCACCAGATCCGCCTCTTCCACGTAGTCGGCACCTTCGATCACTTCGGGGGCCTGACGGCCGGTGGCATCGGGGGCGCCAAGGCGCATCTTCTGCACCATCACGCCAGAGACCTTGCCACCGTTATCCACGAACCCTTTGGGCGCGGACAGCCATTCAAAGACCACGCCTTCTTCTTCGGCGTTCTGGGTTTCACGCTGCGAGCCGGGCATGTTGGCACGGTCGCGGCGATACAGACATTTGACCGAGGTCGCCCCTTCGCGGATCGAGGTGCGCACGCAGTCCATCGCCGTATCTCCACCGCCGATCACCACGACCTTCTTGCCTTCGGCGTTCAGCTCACCGCTTTCGAACTCCGGCACGGTGTCGCCAAAGCTGCGTTTGTTGGACGCAGTCAGGAAGTCGATCGCCTTGACGATGCCGACAGCGCCGCTACCGGGCATGGCGAGATCGCGGGACTTGTAAACACCGGTGGCGATGATCACCGCGTCATGCTTGCCGCGAATGTCCTCGAAGGAGATATCCTCGCCCACGTTGCAGTTCATGACAAAGGTCACGCCGCTGTCCTCAAGCAGCTTGTTGCGGCGCATGACCACGTCTTTTTCCAGCTTGAAGCCGGGGATGCCGTAGGTCAGCAGGCCGCCCGCGCGGTCATAGCGGTCATAGATCGTGACCTGAACGCCAGCGCGGCGCAACATGTCGGCGGCCGCCAGACCGCCGGGGCCGGCACCGATGATGCCGACACTTTCGCTGCGTTCTTGCAGCGGGGCAACGGGCTTGACCCAGCCCTGCTCCCAGGCGGTGTCGGTGATGTATTTCTCGACGGCGCCAATGGTGACGGTGCCGTGGCCGGACTGCTCGATCACGCAGTTGCCTTCGCACAGGCGGTCCTGCGGGCAGATGCGACCACAGATCTCGGGGAAGGTGTTGGTGGCCTGGCTGGTCTCATAGGCCTCTTCCAGCCGTCCGGTTGCGGTCAGACGCAGCCAGTCGGGGATGTTGTTGTGCAGCGGGCAGTGGGACTGGCAATAGGGCACGCCGCACTGGCTGCAGCGGCTGGCCTGCTCTTCGGCCTTGGCGGCGGCGAACTCGGCGTAGATCTCGTGGAAGTCTTCCTTGCGATCTTCGGCGGCCCGCTTTTCGGGCATGTCGCGTTCGATTTTCACGAATTTGAGCATCGGTTGCTTGGCCACGGGTGGACTCCCTTATTAGCTTGCTACGAGTGTCATAGTTCGAAGCGCGGCGGATTAAAAGTCAACTGTGCTGACCTATTTTGTCAGCTGTTAACTCCTGATACTCGTCGCAGCGGAAATGTACAGCAATTTTAGGACCGAACCGGACCCAAACCATGAGCTTCCCATTCGGGAACAGATTCACTAAGCAAAAAGCGCATTTAGGCCGTTCCCGGCCGTATAGGAGCAGCCAGCCATGTCATTGTTTCACCTCGTTCTGGTGGCCCTTCTCCAGGGGGTAACGGAATTTCTGCCGATATCCTCTTCGGGGCACCTGATTCTGCTTCCGGCGCTGAGCGGCCTGGAAGACCAGGGACAGGTCATCGATGTTGCGGTTCACGTGGGCACACTGGCTGCGGTGATCATCTATTTCTGGCAGGATGTCCGCACTGGTCTTCTGGGCTTGCCGCGTCTCTTTCTTGGACGTGCGGATACCGAAGGCGCACGCCTGGCCCTGGGTCTGATCATTGCCACTATTCCAACGGTGATCCTGGGCGCTGTTCTCCATTTCACCGGCCTCAGCGACATGCTGCGCTCCACCGCCGTGATCGGATGGACCATGCTGATCTTTGGGATCGTGCTTTATATCGCCGACCAGAAAGGCGCCGAGGTCAAGACGGGCCGCGACTGGGGGCTGCGCGACGCGCTGATCATGGGGCTGTGGCAGATGATCGCGCTGATCCCGGGAACCTCGCGGTCGGGTATCACCATCACCGGCGCGCGGCAGCTTGGCTACACCCGGACCGAGGGCGCGCGGATCGCCATGCTGATGTCCATTCCCACCATCCTTGCCTCGGGTATCCTGCTGGGCGCCGAGGTCGCGGTGGAGGCCAACACCGCATTGATGCGGGATGGGTTGATTGCCGCTGCCTTCGCCTTTCTGTCTGCATTGGCTGCGCTGACCCTGATGATGCGGCTTTTGCGCTCCGTCAGCTTTACGCCCTATGTGATCTACCGGGTCATCCTCGGGGTCATTCTGCTGGCGGTTGCCTACAGCTAAAGCGGTCCATCAGGTAAAGAAGAAGGCGCGGAGCCAAAGCCCCGCGCCCTATTCGCTACCACCTGCCTGCGTTGGGATCAGGCGTCGCCGCGCAGGTTGCGGGCTGAGGCGGTCATTTCGTCATACTGGCCCGAGGGGCGGAACTTCCACAGGTAGTCGGGCAGGACAGGGCCCATCAGCGAGGGTTCAATCCCGAGATCCGCAAAGCCTTTGGCACCGTCGGACACGACATTATCACGCCCAAGGTTCCTGAGCTGGTCACGTGTCAGCACCTTGTTCTCGATCAGCTGGAAGCTGACGAACTGAAGGATATCAAAGCCAAGCGCGATGATTCCGGCTACGAAACGCGGCAGCGAGACCACGATGCGGCGGCGGTGAATCACCGCAAGCATGTCCTGCATCAGCTCTTCAAAGGTTTTGACCTGAGGGCCGCCCAGCTCGTAAATTCCCGGTTCCGCCTTGCCCAATACGCCAGCCACAGCTGCACGGGCCACATCATCCACATAAACCGGCTGGAAGCGGGTGGAGCCGCCGGCAATCGGAAGAATCGGCGAGAGGCGGGTCATCCCGGCAAAGCGGTTGAAGAACTGATCTTCGGTCCCAAAAATGATCGAGGGGCGCAGGATCACCGCGCCCGCAAAGGCCTCTTGCACGGCGGCTTCGCCAGCGGCCTTGGTCCGGGCATATTGACTGTCGCTGTCGGCATCCGCGCCGATCGCCGAGATATGCACCATCTGACCGACGCCCTGATCGGCCGCGATACGGGCGATACGTCCAGCACCTTCGGCCTGAACCGCGTCAAATGTGTTCTTGCCAAGCTCGTTCAGAACTCCGACGCAGTTTACGACAGCATCGGCTCCCTGCATCACAGCCGCGACCGAGGCATCGTCGCGGATGTTGCAGAAGACCGGCTCGACCTGGCCGGGCACCCCGTAGGGCTTCACATGCATCGCCTCGTTCGGGCGGCGCACGGCGACGCGCACGCGCCAGCCTTCCTTGGCCATGCGGCGCGCGATGTAACGACCGACAAAACCGGATCCGCCATAGATCGTAACCAGTTTGGACATCTGTTGGCTCCTGCAATTTGCTCTGGTTCCGATCTACCGGTCCGGCCGCTGTCAAACAAGGCGCAAATCACACCCTGCGTTGCAGTTTCATCATAAATCGCGGGTTTTGCGCAGGGTTTGAGGCCCTCGGCACCTGATCTCCAAAAGGTTTGACGCAAAGATATCTGTTGTGAGTTGTCCAGCTTCGGCAAAATTCCGTTTGACGGCTGCACGCCCCATGCGTATACGCCGCTGCACGACACCTGCCCAGGTGGCGGAATTGGTAGACGCGCTAGCTTCAGGTGCTAGTGTCCGTACGGACGTGGAGGTTCGAGTCCTCTCCTGGGCACCATTCCCAAAAACTCATAACAACTTTCATCTCGTCGGCAGATCTGCCAGGAAACTGTTCCGGACACTCTGGCGACGCTTGCTGATCAGCAAGCCTGTACGCCCATATTGATGATGTCACGGCCGGAGATACGATAGATCCCGTCGATCTTGTTGCGGCCAGTCTTGATGTACCAGGCGTTCAGTTTGGGCGGGTAATACTGAGCGATGACGCGTGAATAGAAGTCGAAGCGATCCGGCGACAGCCGTTGACCGTTTTTGGAGGGACCGTGGAACCCGAATTGCGTATGCGGGGATACACAGGTGTTCGGAAGCCCCAGCAACATGGTGCAGGTCGAATAGCAGATCTGACCCCGAATTTCGACGCGGCGTCCGGATGCCTCGAGGTTGCGCAACTCTCGCAGGCGATCACTGATGTAGCCACCGCGGTCATTCTGCACGACGTAGGCTCTGGCAGCGGCCGCATTGACTGGGGTGCTGCTGGCCGCAAGGCACGTGGCGCCGATCACCGCAGCGGCCGCAATCGACCGACCAATCCTGGAAAGCAGCCCTGAGATCAACGTAGTCTTCCGGGGCGAAACCGTCTTCTTTGCCGCATGTTCCATTACCCAATCCTCGTAGAAGAATTTCTGTTCGAAACGATTGCTATCGAGGCAAGCTGAAACCTTCGGGCTAAACCTGTGGCGAAATCTTGGCCCTTAGTTCTAAGTTTACTAAGATGCGCCATAGCAGCCTCCGCTTCCGAGGTGGAATCGTCTTCCGACAACCGCGCTGATCGGAGGGATGGCACAACGGTCTGTCGTGACTTTTCCGCAGTTCCGTCCCATCCGGGCGATGAGGATGAAAGCTAGCGCAGAACGCATGTGTTGTGGAGGAAATCGCCTGCCGACGATGCTGCGGGAACAGCGCGCCAGCATGGCGACATCGGGCATGCATTGAAAAACAGGTTCGGGCGTTTTCTGGAACTCGCGGTTCTTTGAGGATCACTGCCCATCAAGGCATATCACCCGTTCGGTCATGCAGTCGCCGCCAGGCATCCGTTGTCCATCGATTCCCGTGTTGCCTGTCGATTCCCTTTGAACGGGTCAAAGATGGACAAGTGCCAACGCGCCGGGGGCCCGAAATCCTGCTTTGAGGCCTTCTGCAGTAGAATCTTTCGAGCCAAAAACACCCATAGGGAGAAGTCGTTTGGTTTCCGGTCGACGAAGGGCCTTAGAAAGCAGCACAACCACCCCGATTTGCTTCAAACCCAATAGTTAACCATTGATCTCAAAAATCATAAAAATTAGAATTAATTTGATGATATACGAGTGCAGAGCTACCTAGGGCAGGCAGCTTCAGGCCCGGCTCTGGTTGTTTTGATAGATAAATAAGGTTTTGAAAATGCAAGATTTCTCCGCAACACTTCGAAACTCGGAAACTTATTCCGAGCTCGGTGGGCGAAAAGCCAATAATCATGGATTTTATCGCCGCTTCGGAAAGCGGGCTGTCGATATTTCTCTCGTTTTGATGTCCGCTCCGATCGTGATCATCCTGCTCTTTCCCATCATGCTTTTGATCGCGCTGGACGGCGGAAACCCGCTCTACTCTCAGCTCCGTCTCGGACGGGGTGGGCGCTCTTATCGCATGTGGAAGCTGCGCTCCATGGTCGTCGATGCTGACCAGAAGCTTGAAGCCTATCTGGCGTCCAATCCGGAAGCGGACGCAGAGTGGCGCCTGAATCAGAAGCTGAAGAAAGATCCGCGCATTACAAAGATCGGCCGCTTGATCAGAAAGACGTCTCTGGATGAGCTTCCGCAACTGTGGAATGTGCTGGTCGGCGACATGAGCCTCGTCGGTCCGCGGCCCATGATGGTCTGCCAGAAAGACCTCTACCCGTCCAAGGACTACTTCGAGATGAACCCCGGCATCACTGGTGCCTGGCAGGTGAGCGCGCGCAACGAAAGTACATTCGAAGAGCGTGCCACCTATGACAGAAAATATCTGAACGACCTGTCGGCAAAGACAGACGCGATGATTCTGGTCAAAACGGTGGGTGTTGTGTTCAAGGCTACCGGCCACTGAGACGGCAGCCCACACGGATGAGCCCTGATCGGACTTAAAAAAAGCATATCTCGCCACCACAGGCGAGATATGCGGCAAGTCTTCCGCTCGCCCCTGTGAGCGAATGGGGCTAAAAAACTGTCACCAGACGACTTCCAGTATTCAGGCGCAGCGGCGGGACCCGCACCTTCCGGGCAACCCAAAACCACCGCTGCTCCGCCGGTCAGGGTTTTAGCAAGCGTTCCAGATAGGCACCGTAGTCGTTCTTCTTGAACAGATCCGCGCGGGCCTGAAGCTCCTGGTCGTTGATCCAGCCCGCCTCATAGGCGATCTCCTCAAGGCAGCCGGTCTGGAGCCCCTGGCGTTTGGTCAATGTGCGCACGAAATTGCCCGCATCCAACAGCGAGCCATGGGTGCCGGTATCAAGCCAGGCATAGCCGCGACCCATGGTTTCCACCCTGAGGGCGCCTTCATCGAGATACATCTGCAAAAGATCGGTGATCTCCAGCTCGCCCCTCGGCGAAGGCTGCACCCGGCGCGCGCGTTCGGGGGCGGATCCGTCAAGGAAATAGAGACCCGTGACTGCATAGTTCGAGGGCGGAGATTCAGGCTTTTCGATGATCTGGCGCGCCGTGCCGTTTCCGTCAAAGGCAACCACACCATAACGTTCGGGATCGGCCACGTGATAGCCGAAGACCGTCCCGCCCGCGCCCTGTTCACCCGCCGCCGCAAGCAGTTTCGGCAACCCGTGGCCAAAGAAGATGTTGTCCCCAAGGACCAACGCAGACGGGGCACCATCCAGGAAGTCCTCGGCCAGGATATAGGCCTGCGCCAACCCGTCTGGGCTGGGCTGCACCACGTAGCTCAGCGACACGCCCCATTGACTACCGTCTCCCAGCGTGCGCTGGAACTGCTCCTGATCCTGCGGCGTGGTGATCACGCAGATCTCGCGGATCCCGGCCAGCATCAGAACCGACAGCGGGTAGTAGATCATCGGCTTGTCGTAGATCGGAAGCAGCTGCTTCGACACGCCCATGGTGATCGGGTAGAGCCGGGTGCCAGAGCCCCCCGCCAGGATGATTCCTTTCCGCGTGGTGCCATGTGCTGTCATGCGCTCTCTCCCAAATCCTTTAAAATCTCATCCAGGCCCGCGCGCCAATCGGGGCGGGAAATGCCAAAAGCAGTTGCCAGCGTGGTGCAATCGAGCCTTGAATTCAGAGGTCGCTGCGCCGGAGTGGGGTAATCGCTTGAGGGGATATCCACCACTTCGCAGGACAAACCGGCGCGGGAAAAAATCTCGCGCGCGAAGTCGGCCCAGTTGGTATCGGGCTGGCCCGACAGGTGATAGATGCCGCTTTTGGACGGCTCATCGATCAGTTGTTCGGCCATCTTGAGGCAAGCGGCTGCGATATCGCGCGCCGGGGTCGGGGCGCCGACCTGGTCGGCAACAATGGTAAGACGGTCGCGGTCCTTGCCAAGCCGCAGCATGGTCTTGACGAAGTTGTTGCCATGGGCCGAAACAACCCAGGAGGTGCGCAGGATCGCATGCACCCCGCCCGCCGCGCGCACGGCTTCTTCGCCCACCAGTTTACTGCGCCCATAGGCGCCAAGGGGGCCTGTTGCATCATCTGGCTGCCAGGGCGCATCTCCGCTGCCGTCAAAGACATAGTCAGTGGATACAGTCACAAAGGGGATGCCCAGATCAGCGCAGGCCCGTGCCATCGCAGCAGGGGCCACGGCGTTGATCACGGTGGCCAGTTCTTCTTCGTCCTCGGCCCGGTCGACCGCCGTATAGGCAGCGGCATTGATCACCGCCTTGGGGGCATGGGCGTGGATCGCTGCAGCGCAGGCTTCTGGCTCGGCCAGATCCGCCGCATCCCGACCCAGACAGATGACACCGTCATGGGCCGCCAGTTCGCGGGCCAACTGTCCGGTCTTGCCAAAGGTGAGAATGGTCAAACGTGCGGCTCCCTTTCATTCTGGTCTGTGATCAGTCCATTTTCCGTTTCACAAGGTCTTGGGCTTGAGCCGTTCTGCGCTCATCCGCCCCAGGTCCGTGTGACGTGACTACCCCAGCAGGCGTTGTTTGATGTTCGAGAGGTTCCGGCGCATCCTGCTGGCGAAGGTGTCCCGGCGATTGAGCCATTCCTTTGATGTATCTGGTGGGGTTTGCCCGATTGCCCCGAACAAGGCCGGGAAGACGGACCCGTCCCGTTGAAGCACAGCGTCATAGTCAATGACAATCAGATCACCGATGCCTTCCCAGAAGGCACGAAGCTCATCCGTCTGATAGTACCAGCTTCCGTTCGTGCTTTCCGCATCCGACACCTCCTCAAGCAAAGGGGTCACCGATGTTTTCTTGAGCTGGTTTTCCCGTGATGCGGCCCAGGCTTCCTTCGAGCGCAAACACAGGATCGGGACAATCTCGGAAAACAAGGGTGTCAGGTGATGCCGCAGCAAAGTGGCCTCTTCCGGCGTGCGAAGCAGGCAGAATTCCTCACTCGATATGACAAAATCCCGGGCCGTGCTGGCCTCGACCATCTTTGTCAACCCAGCCATGACGCGGTTGGTATTGGCCTCATCCGGCAGCGGCGCATTGCGCAGCAGGCGGGGACTGGTTTTCAGGCTTGGCCGGATAAAGCAGTTCGCCAGCAGGAATGCATTGGCCGAACCTTTGCGGGCGATGGGTTTTCCATGGAGAACCTCGAACCCCGTGCGCCGGAGCTGCGGTGCCATGGAACACAGGGCGGCCTGGAAGGATGTTGTGCCGGTTTTATGAGTGCCAACGTGCAGGAACAGACGCCTCTCGTTGACTTCACTCTTGCTACCACTCACGGTCTACGCTCCTTTTCCCAGCCGCTGCCCGACGCCATGGCGGGCCTGCAGGGGACGCCACCAGGCCTCGTTGTCGAGGTACCACTGGACGGTTTTGGCCAGCCCCTCTTCGACCGTGACCGACGGCCGCCAGCCCAGTTCGTCGCGGATGCGGGAGGGGTCGATGGCATAGCGCGCGTCATGGCCCGGACGGTCGGTCACGAAGGTGATCTGCTCGGCGTAGGATTTTCCATCACTGCGCGGGCGCTTCTCGTCCAGAATGGTGCAAAGCGTCTGTACCAGCTCAAGGTTGGTGCGCTCATTCTCGCCGCCGATATTGTAAGATCGCCCCAGCACACCCTTCTCCAGCACTAGAAGCAGAGCATCGGCGTGGTCTTCAACGAAAAGCCAGTCGCGGATGTTGGAGCCATCGCCATAGATCGGCAGCGGCTTGCCGGCCAGCGCGTTTAGGATCACCACAGGGATCAGCTTTTCCGGGAAATGATAAGGGCCGTAGTTGTTCGAACAATTGGTCAGCACCACCGGCAGGCCATAGGTTTCAGCCCAGGCGCGCACCAGGTGATCGCTGGCGGCCTTGGAGGCGGAATAGGGCGAGCGCGGATCATAGGCGGTTTCTTCGGTGAACATCACCTCTGGATCGCTGGGCAGAGATCCGTAGACCTCGTCGGTCGAGATATGATGAAAGCGAAAGTCTTCGGGCCGCCCGGCCTGCACCCAGAATTTGCGCGCCGCCTCCAGCATGTTGAAGGTGCCGGTGATATTGGTGTCGATGAAATCGCCGGGGCCGTCGATCGAGCGGTCCACATGGCTTTCGGCGGCCAGATGCATCACGGCATCGGGGCGGTGCGTCTCGAAGACCCGGTCCAGCGCGGCACGGTCGCGAATATCGGCCTGTTCGAAGGCGTAATTCGGGCTCTTCGCCGCCTCGGCCACGTTTTCCAGGCAGGCGGCATAGGTCAGAGCATCGAGGTTTACCACCTGATGACCGCGCGAAATCGCCAGCCGTACCACGGCGGATCCGATAAAGCCGGCACCACCCGTCACGAGGATCTTCATGCGGCCTCTCCTTCCCAGGTGAAGGGGCTGTCGAAATCAGCCAGTGCGGCGGCGGCGGCGTCCTTTTCCGAGAGAACCGGCGTGCCGTCAAAACCCCAGTCGATGCCGCAGCTGTCCCAGGCCACCGCACCATCGCATTCGGGTGCGTAGTAATCGGTGCATTTGTAGATGATCTCGGTGTCGGGCGCACGGGTGATGAAGCCATGCAGGAACCCCTTGGGCACCAGCAACTGCTTTCCGTTCTCCGCCGAGAGCTCAATGCCGAAATGCTGCCCGTAGGTGGGCGAACCCTTGCGGATGTCCACCGCCACATCATAAAGCGCCCCGCGCCCGCAGCGCACCAGTTTGTCCTGGGCATGAGGAGGCGACTGGAAGTGGAGGCCCCTCAGGGTGCCAACCTGCGCAGACAGGGAATGATTGTCCTGCACAAAGTCCAAATTCAGCCCATGATCGGCCATGCGCTTGCGGTTCCAGCTTTCGCTGAAAAAGCCGCGTGCGTCTCCAAATCGGGCAGGTGTCAGTATCTTCAGCCCCGCAATCGGCGTCTCTTCAATCTGCACCACGAAAACCTTTTTCATCTAACATTTGCCTAGTGGCTACTCTGGTTTGGCGAAATTTTAAACCCTCCACATTCACGTCGGCGATTATTGTTGAGCCACTGGAACGCATTCGCTCAAAAATTCATAATCCACATGTCTGCAGACCGTTCGAGCGACAGCTTGAGGCATCGGGAGGTTCGTCAATCTGGTAATCCTGCAGGTCTTGATGAACCTGCAAATGTGCTTCGGTCCATGTCCGAACAGAGCCTCCCGCTGCACGCGGATCATGGCAGCCGCCTGCCATTTCACATCAAGGAAGGTGGGTAACCAGACTCTCTGCTTTGCCTGTGTCGATTCTTACGGCGGTAAGCCGACCCGTTGCATAGGCGCCAGTGTCGATGGAAATGCGTCCCCGATCTATGGCGGCTTCATTGACGATGGTATGGCCATGCACGATCCAGATGCCATCGGTCCGCCATTGCTTCAGAAAGGCAGGATGGCCCCACAACAGGTGGCGGGGATCCTGGTCTGCAACGGGCAGGGCTGGATCAGCGCCGGCATGGGTCACAAACACATTTCCGCTTTGGTGCCACAAAGGCAGATCGCGTATCCATTCGACCAGGTCTTTACCCATGGCATCGCGAAGCGCCGCGCTGGCTGCACTCATGGCTTTTTCGTCCGACAGGTCCATGGGAGGAGAGACGCCGAAACTGGCCAGAGTCTGCGGCCCACCGTTACGGAGCCATCGTGCGCCGTCCTGCAGTGGCCTGTCGAGAAACTGAAGCAGCATGTCTTCATGGTTGCCCTTCAGGCAAATGATATCCTTGCGGTTACAAAGGAAGCGCAGAACCCCGGCGCTGTCCTCCCCGCGGTCGACATAATCCCCAACACACACGATGGGGATATCCGGGGACAGGCGATGCAACAGTGCCTGCAACAGGTCGAACCGCCCATGGATATCTCCGATCACGTAAAGCGGATGGTCCGGGGTCAGATCCATGAGTGCCGGACCACGCCGGAGCACTCTGGTGGTGCAGTACCTCAGGATTTTTCCAAATCCGGCGGAGATCATTTCACCAAACTGCCTCATTGTTTGTTTCGCTGTGTTCTGGCGTTCAGGGGTTCGCCTGAGGGAATCAGCCTGCCGACCCGTGCAGCCGGTCCTGGCCAGGTTTGAAACCGGGATTGGCCCTGTTTTTGGCAACGATCCAGTGTTTTTCCCTCCGGCGAGAGAGGTTTTTATACAATATGTCCAAAATTTTGCATTAATTGAATGCGATCTGGGGTATTTCGGTGCTAAAGTTCAGAAAGTTGTTTAATTGAGTCTACAGAGAATATCATGTCGATAATTGGCCGTCGTCGCAGTGAATCCCGTACAAATACCCTGTCGCTTGGCGCTGGGGTGCTTTGTGTCGCAGCGCTGCTACCCTTGGCGGGGCTCGCCGCAACCCAGCCTGCTCAGTCTTCGTCTGTTGAAGTCACGCCAGAACAGGCCGCCTTGTTCGCGGGTCAGAGACCTTTCACATGGTCTCCAGACGGTGGTTTTCGGGATCTTGGCGCATTGCCACTGGGTCTGACCAGCGGCAATGCGTCCGATGCGTTCAACGGCAACCTTGTTATCGGTGTGTTGACCGGCGAACAGCAGAGTGCGGCCTTCAGCTGGGATCCTCAGAATGGTGTCGTGTTGTTCAATGCTGCGCCCGGCGCGCGGACAAGCGTGACGGCAGTCAATGCCACTGGCAGTGTTTTTGCCGGATGGCAGGAAGACTCGGATGGTCGCCGGGCCGGTCTTTGGACCGAAGCGGGTTTTCAGGACATCAACACCCTGGCCAAACCGCCCCAAGGGGTCATCCTGACAGAGGCGAGCGACATTTCGCCCTCGGGTGATATCGTGGGTATCGCCCGTCAAGTGGTGAATGGTGAAGAACGCCAGATCGCTTTTGTCTGGACGCCAGGTGGCGAACTAAAGCTACTGCCCAATATCGGTGATGCCGCACCGGAAACGGCCAAATCCGCATCCGCCGGTGGGTATGTGATTGGTCAGGCCAGAACATCCGGCGTGTCGCAAGGCTATATCTGGCGCGATCAGGAACCAGCGCGGCTTTTGACCACGCCAGATGGATCTCCAAGCGAAGCCCTGGGCGTCAATTCTGATGGTGACGTGGTCGGCTCCGTTACGGGCGACCCCGCCAGAGCCGTGATCTGGCTACGAGACGGCAGTGAAGCGATTGACCTTAATACGCGTCTTGTTGGCCCGTTGCCCGACGGTTTCACGCTTATTCGGGCAGAATCCATAAACGACGACGGTCAAATCGCTGCCTATGCCCGCTCGGAAACAGGCTCCATTTCGTTGGTTCTTTTGTCTCCTTCACGCGGTGCACGCGCCGGGATGTACGTGGCGCGGAACCTGGGTGAAGTCTACGTGGACGAGACACTGCAGACATTGTCGCCTTTGACCATAACCGATGATGGGAACATTGCCGGTGGCTGTGCGCCGCTGGCACGAGCCTGCCCTGCGTTCAACAGTTTCGGCGCAGAAGAGCTTGCAGCCCTCGACGGCGTGACCAACTTGTTCACAGGCAATGGATTGGCAGCCTTTGGCGGGTTTGGTGGCACCGGCCTTGGCGGTTTCGGGGATATCGGTGGAACGCCCTTTGGCGGAACCGGCGGGGGCGCTGCTCCGGGGGCACCTGTGACTGGTGGAGGTGGAACTGGTGGCGTTGGGCGCGGCACTCCGTTCTTCCCGCCGGTGACTTCTTCCGCTCCCACAACGACGGTGGCAGCTGCTTCTCCGGTGCCGCTGCCTGCGGCGATCTGGGCTTTGTTGCTGTCTCTGGGGCTGCTGCTGCGCCCCTGGCGCCGACGGTTCTGATCAGAACCAGCATATCGAAACAAAAACACCGGGCAGCCGTTTCGCTGCCCGGTGTTTTTGTTTTCAGGCCGTCCGGATCAACAATGCGACCGGACAGCCGCTTTGGCGCATGCGCCCGATGGCTTCAGTAGCCGTAGCCATATCCGCCGTACCCGCCTTCGGCAAACTCGCACTTGTTGAGCACAACGCCCAGCACATTGGTCTGCGACGCCAGTTCACGCTCACAACGGTCGATTTCCGCGATGGTGCTGCGCCCTGCGGCAGCAACGATCAACACGCAGTCCACGTGCTGCATGAATGCCATCGTGTCATCGTTGACGAGAACAGGCGGCATATCGAAGATCACTGTATTGGGCTCGTAGTCAGCCTCGATCCCCGCCAGAACTTGCCCGATGCCGTCGCCCAGCAAGATGTCGGAGGCGTTGCGAACCGGGGCTGAGTTTGTCAGGAACGCAAGATCGTCCGTGCCCCGGAATGCCAGATCCCCAAATCTGGCCCGCCCAGAGAGAACATCGCCAACCGATCCCTTGTTGTTTTCTTTGCGGCTGAGCCCCAGCAGCCGGTTCTGGCTGGGATTGCGCATATCGATTTCCATCGCGATGGCACGGGTGTTGGTTTGCCGCGCGATTGAAAACGCAAGATTCAGTGAGATTGTGCTTTTTCCGCAGGCTGGCGTCGGCGAGGTGATCGCCAGGCGGCGCCAGCCATGCTCCTGCATTGCCCGCAATGTTCGCGTCCGGAGCATATCGAACGGCGTTGCCTCTGGATCCGAGTTCATGGACACGATCCGGTTGCGGCGCAGGAGGCGGTCCTGCAATTCGGCATGAGGAATTTCGTCCCAGAGCGGCGGGTTCACCAGTTCGGTTTCGGCTTGTCCCGGGGCGCGTGCTGCGCTGCCTTGACTGCCCTTCTGCTTTTCCCGTGCCTTGATAATTGCGGCTTGAAGGCGTTCCATCGAAATTCCGCTCCGTACTCAGATTAATTGGTCTAGACCGACCCGGTCGAGCACACGCTCAAGGATCGGAGCAAGCGGGGCAACATGTTGATCAACATACCAGAGGGTCGATGGTACACCCACGCAAATAAGGAGTGCGATACCGAGTACAGTCGTACGCCGACGCATACGCTCTGACTGTGTTGTCATGTACGGGATTGTCGCGAAGGCACTGATCTGCAGCCCATTTTCCAAATCCCGTGGCCTGCGGACAGCGTTGTTCAACAGTTCGCGCAGGGCAAAAAGCAAAAGCCCGAGGAACATGCCGCCCATCAGACCGCTCGTCGCAATGATCGGACGATTGGGGCTCGTCGGCTGCTCTGCCGGAACAGCCTGTTCCACGACCGAGATACGCTGTCCCCGCGACAGGGACTCGATCATGCTGCCAGTCTCAGCGCGCGCCTTGTTGGCGACGGCCTGGTTATACTGCTCCTGCAGGTTCTGATAATCGCGCTCCATCGCGGCAAGGGTTACCGTGTTGCCCGGCGTTGCCTCGATGGTTCGGGAGATCCTCTCCATGCGTTCTTCGGCCGCGACACGCTGATCCTCAATGTATCCGATCTGCGCATCGATGTCGGCAATCTGGATATCAAACAGCGACATCTCGAGGCTGCGGTCCGAGGTGTCGACCAAAGGCGCCGTACGCGGGGGCAGGGCAGCCACGGCGGCTTCGGCAGCTTCGATCTGGGACTTCAGCAGGGTCATGCGCGGGTTTGTTTCAGACAGGGTTGCCGACAGGCGGGCATATTCCCGGCGCAACTCTGCCAGTTGGATCTCTTCGGGGCGGGCCTGCGATGTGATGGCTGCAGCCGGGCTTCGGCGGTCGTTGAAGTTGATTTGCCCGGTTGTTTCAAACAGGGTGATCAATTGCTGGCGACGATCCTGAAGGGCACTTTTTTCACGCTCGAGCTGCAGAATGCGCTCTTGCAAGGCGTTCTGCTGGCTGCGGCGAAACTCAAGACTGTCGGGCAGCGCCTCAAGGTTCTGTTCCTGGAACTGGAGGATCTGAGCGCTGATCTGACTGAGAGCCTGTTCCAAGCGCTCGGTTTCCTGGGTGAAAAAGTCGAGAGTTTGGCGCGCTACGTTTGTGCGCATCCGGACGTTTTCCTGGAGGATCAACGTAACGACTTCATTCGTGGTCTGCGCGCTTTTCTGAGCACTGGAAGATTCAAAGCTCACGGTCACGATCGTCGCCGATCGTTCGCCCCGGCGAACCTGGGTTCGGACTGTGTCAATATTGATGCGCCCGCGCAGATCCTTGACCTTTTCGTCTGCGATCATGCCCGGATTGTCCGCATACAGGTTTTGATCGTTGGCCAGATCCAGCAGGATTTCACGGCTCAGGATGCGCTGACGAATGATCTCGAGCGCCTCAATTTCACCCGTTCGCACGGTTGTGGCAGCCAGTTCGTCCGGTATCTGCTCGGACTCCACGATCAAGGTCGCCTGAGATTTGTAGACCGGCGGCAGCGCAAGAGCGATCGCCACGCCAACAATCGCTCCGATTGCGGTCAGGATGACCACATAGGGCAAGTGGCGGCGAAAAATCCGCCAGTAGTAGTGCAGTTCCATCTCGGCCAGGTCCTATTTCTTGTCATCGCCGCTGAGGCGGTCATTCAGATTGGGCGGTGATTGTTCCCCTTGCACAAGACGTAACGGATGCGCTCGTCCGGCACAGAAAAACAGTTGATCATCCAGAACTTCCTGAACAATCGCGCCATCCACGAACTGCTGATCAGCCTCGAAGGCATAGAGCAGCGAAAAGTCGCACAGCTGGTTGATGAGGCGTGGAATGCCCCCCGTGACCTGCCGGATCTTCGAAAAAGTCTCTGGCAGGAATATCTCGTTTTTGGCCCCAGCCACGCGCAGCCGGTGATTGATATAGTTTTCTATATCTGCGTCCCCGAGCCGCGGGAGGAACACGCTGGCAGAAATACGCTGCGCCAACTGGGTCATGTCCGATTGCATGATGATGTCGCGCAGTTCGGGCTGTCCCACCAGAACCAGCTGCACAAGTTCGTGTTCGGCAAAGTTGATGTTGGTCAGCATTCTGAGCTGTTCAAGAGAGTCGCGCCCCAGGTTCTGCGCTTCATCAAAGATCAGAACGACGCGTCGGCCCTTGGCGTATTCCTCGATCAGGAACTCTTCGAACCGTCGGCTCAGCGCAGCATAGGGCTCTTCCTCCCCGTACGCCTGTTCGAGCGATGTCAGTATCAGCCGCATCAGATCTGCACGATCCGTTGCGGTGGAATTCGAGATGAAGCCAATCACGAGGTCATCGGTGATCGTCTTGAGAAGGTCGCGCAGAAGCGTGGTTTTTCCGGACCCGACCTCACCCGTGACCAGAGTGATCGGAGCGCGCGCGATCAGGCCGTATTGCAGGACCGCGCTGGCCTTCTTGTGTGTGCGGGACCAGAACACAAAGTCGGGATCGGGCACCAGCGTAAAAGGCCGCCGCTCAAATCCAAAGTGTTCTAGGTAGATATCAAAACTGAAATTCATGGTACATCCAAACTGCGTGCAGGGCACGAAAATGTTGGCACAACACAACGGTCCGTTCGTACCCGTTCTGTTTTCCTAAGGCAATTCCTTCGGCCTTCCACGGTGGTACCTATCGTAAAATTCCCCCCGATGCGAGTTAATGGGCGGCAACTTGACATATTGTGCCTGAATTGAGCACAGCCGGAGCAGTGTTTAATCGTATTGCGCGAAGCATGGGGGTAGTTTCAGCAAATATCGTACGGTTTCCCCATGAAGAACGGTTGACTAAGTGCTACCTAAAGGCTCGGTCGATTCTCTATTCTGGATACTGGCGGGGTTAAGTTAAGTTGAGACGTTTCATTGCAGTTTTTCTTATGGTTGCAACGCTGGCTGCATGTCAAAGCAGTGAAGAGCGTGCAGAGGCCTATTATCAGTCTGCGCTTGAGTTGCTTGAAGAAGGGGATGTTGAACGCGCCCTGATCGAATTGCGTAACGTCTTTGACAACAACACGCTTCATCGCGAGGCGCGGCGGCTGTATGCGGATCTTGTTCTGGAGAGCGGCAATGTCCGTGAGGCCTACGGGCAATATCTGCGTCTGGTTGAACAGTATCCGGATGCCATTGATGTGCGCAGGTTGCTGGCGGAAATCGCCCTCGACCTGAACAACTTCAGCGAAGTGACACGCCATGGGACGGCCTTGTACGAAGCTGCGCCGGACGTTCCCGAACACCAGGCCCTGATGATCTTCATCAACTATCGTGACGCGCGCCAGAGGCAGAACAACGTCGACGCCGGTCAGGAGGTCGAAAAGGCAGAAGCGCTTCTTGATGAGCACCCGAAACTGTCTACAGCGCTCCGTATTCTCGTCGACTGGCACGCGACCAGCCCTTCGCCGATGCGGGCGATTCCTTATCTCGACCGCTTGCTGGAGCTGTACCCGGATTCTCAGCCACTGCACATGGCTCGGCTGGCGGTCCTGCAACGCGCCGGCGAAACAGAGGAAATCGGCAAGCAGCTGCACTGGCTTTATGAACGCTTCCCGGAAGACAGCGTGATCGCCGATCAGCTTGTTCTTTGGTACCGCGCAAAACGCGATTTTGACACACTGGAAACATTCTTGCGCGACCGTGCCGGTGATTTTGATGGCCCGATTGCGGGGCACATTGCCGTTGTGGAGCTCTTGGCCCAAACGCGGGGCCGGGATGCGGCCCTTGCGGAGCTGAATAGCCTGGCTGAGGCCAACGGCGACACCGACCTGTCCCGTCGCTATGCGCTTCAAGCCGCGCTTTTGGAGTTCAACGCGGGCGAGCGGGAGCAGGCAATTGCCACCATGTCGCGGATCGTGGAGGAGGCCGAGCAGGTCGACCTGATCAATGAGGCCCGTATCAGCCTGTCACGCATGAAGGCGGCCACGGGGTATGCCGACGAGGCGCGTGCTCTTGTTGAAGAGGTCCTGGAAAGTGATCCGGGCAACGTTCCGGGGCTTGTGGCGCGCGCGGCCTGGAATATCCGTGAAGACAAGCTGTCCGAAGCGATCACGGGCCTGCGGCAAGCCTTGGATCAGGACCCGCGCAACTCCGAAACCCTGATCTTGCTGGCTGAAGCGCATCAAAAGATGGGCAATATAGAACTGGCCGAGCAGCGCCTCGCGCAGGCGGTGGAGGTGACCAACGCGGCTCCGCGTGAGGCACTGATCTATGGTCGCTATCAGATCGCGCGCGAGCAGCTCGCGGCGGCCGAGCAGGTTCTGACGGATTCTTTCCGCACCTTCGGGGATCTGGAAGTCGCGCGCCTTCTTGGGCAGGTTCTGTTGCAGCGTGGCGACTTTGAAGGCGCCCGCGGGATCCTGGATCGTCTGGCCAACAGCGAAAACCCGAACGCGGCGCCCTTGGCCCGGGCTTTGCAGGCCGCCATCATGTTCAATCAGAACCGGGTAGAAGAGGGTCTGGCCTTCCTGCGCCAAACCGCCGATGTGGAAGGCGAAAACGGTGAGTTCGTTTCCGCTCTGCAGATCCTGCGGGTTCAAATGATGTCCGGGCGCCTTGAGGATGCGCGCAACCAACTCGCCGTGATGCGCAGCCAATTCCCCGAAAACCTTGCTCTGCGTCTACTCGAAGGAAATCTGGCCGGGTTGGAGGGGAAGCCCGAAGAAGCCATTCAAATCTACCAAACCCTGCACGACGAACACCCCGACCAACCGATTGTGTTGCAGCGGCTCTATTCGTCGCTGCGCGAGAATGGGCGTGGAGACGAGGCAAAAGCGATCCTTCAGGCCGGGCTGGAGCGCCAGCCGGATGCGCATCCGCTACTGATGCTGCGCGCCTATGAGCTGGAACTGGAGCAGCAGGAAGAGGGCGCGATCGAGGTTTATGAGCGCCTCTATAAGGAGGATCCGGACAGTCTGATCGTGGCCAATAACCTGGCCAGCATGCTTGCGATGCATCGCGACAATCCGGAGGACGTCAAGCGTGCCTACACGATTGCGCAGCGGCTGAACGGCACCAAAATTCCGGCGATGCTCGATACGCTGGGCTGGGTGCAGACGCTCAATGGGGAGTATGACGCGGCAATCCTGAACTTGCAGGCCGCGGTACGCGGGTTGCCGAACAATCCTACCGTTGCCTTCAATCTGGCCCAGGCCTATGCCAAGGCGGGGCGTATCGAAGAAGCGCGCGCAGAGTTGCAGCGCGGCTTTGATCTGGCGGACGGCGATGAGGGCGTTCCCCAGTTCCAGCGAGCTCTGGATCTCAGAGACGAGTTGGGCGGATAGTGCGGCAAGGGCTTGAATCGCCAATGTGACCTACAGGGCACGGCCCGGCAGGAACATCGGCTTTTCATTTGTCGGTGGTAAACAAAGTATGTAAATCTCGGCGCATATGTCTAACGATTCTGGCGCGCGCTACGAATTTGGAGCAGGATTTTAGAAATGAAGACGAACAACAAAGCTATCGCTCTCTTGGCTTGGGCGCTATTGGCCTGTGTAGGCTTCATCGCCACCGGGGTTGAGGCCGCCAGCTACAAGATCCGCTCGGGCGACGTGCTGCGGGTGGAGGTTCTGGAAGATGAATCGATCAACCGTGATGTTCTGGTCGGACCGGACGGAAGCATTTCTGTCCCGTTGGTCGGCGTCATCTCCGTATCTGGCAACACCCTGACAGAGGCAAGCAGCCGCCTTGCAGGCGCACTGGCGCCCAATTTTGCCAACACGCCCAACGTTTTGGTGTCCCTGCGTGAGCGTAACAGCTCAAGCGGCACATCGGTTTCCCGCAAGGTCTACGTGATCGGCGAGGTGAACAATCCCGGCTATGTGGATGTGGACAGCAACACGACACTGTTGCAGGCGCTGGCCCTGGCTGGTGGAGTCACCGATTTTGCGGCCGTCAAGCGGATCCAGCTTCGCCGCGTGTCCGGCGGGTCCGAGACCGTCTATCGCTTTGACTACAGCAAAGTTCTGGATGGCGTCAGCAACGTGGGCACAAGCGCAGTCACCGGGGGCGACGTGATCGTTGTGCCCACCCGCCGTCTGTTTGAGTGATCCTGGGGTACCATGAACCATCGAGGTAAAAATCTGACCCTGTTCGCAGGGTTGATTTCCCTGTCCGTCTCGCCTGTGGCGGGCCAGGACACAGGTGGCAGGACAATGCGTTTCGATCTTTCAGAACGCGTCGAAGCCGTGCGGAACCCCACGCTTAATCCCGGACAGGATGATTCTGAGATTCTGTCCACGACAAATCTTGGCTATGAGCTGTCCAGCAAGACGCGTAGTGACGAGTTGTCTCTTCGGCTGCAGGCCGCATTGCGCGTCCCGTTCGGTAGCAGCTCGGATGATCCGGACATCGACGATACCGGCGCGACCCTGCGCTACAGGCATATCGCACCCGGCGCCACCTTTACGACACTGGCGTCCATTCGTCGGAGGGATCTGGCGTATCTAAGATCATTCGATCTGGATGAAGATGACGACATCGATGCGCTCAACAATACCGGTGATCGGATCAATTCGAACCTGCAATTCGGGGTCGATTTCGGGCAGGACCGGCCGTTTGGCTGGGGGGCCTCCGTTGGAGCAAGCAAAGTTCGCTACAAGAACCTGGGCGCGGGGTCGACTCTTACGGATTATGATCGTGAGAATGCGACACTGACCGGACGTTTCGATCTGTCGGAAGTGACGCAGCTGACATCCAGCCTTACCTATTCTCAAAGCCAGGAAGAGGGCAGCAACCGCTTGCGCACCTATGGTGCGAACTTTGCGCTCAGCCATTTGCGTGAAACAAGCGAGTACCGAACCTCGCTGTCCATGGCCTGGCCGGATCAATCTGCTGATCGCGTCACGCTGACGGTCGGGAACACAACCCAGTTCAGTGATCGTGGGCAGATCTCTTTTGATATCGGCGGTACCTTCTCGGACGGTGGGTCAACGCGGATTGTCGGGCGCCTGGATTACCAAAACCAGCTCACGCCCAACAGCAACGCCCGTGCAAACCTGCAGCGCCAGGTGAGCGATGCGAGCGATGGTGCGGTCATTCTGCGAACCCGTGGTCAGATCGGATACGACGTTTCGTTGACCTCTTTGACCACGCTGGCGTTTGACCTGCGCTACCTGGAGCGCGAAAACCTCAGCAATGGTTCCGACCTCGAGGAATACGGCGTCAGCTTCAGCGTGAATCGTCAGCTGACCTCCGATTGGCTGCTGACTGTCGGACTGGGGCAGACGACACGCAAGGAAACCGGGCTTGCAACGGCCAAGTCGGAAACGGTTTACTTTTCCATCGGCCGGGCGTGGACCGGAAGGTTCTGAGACACTAGGTTGATGTGAAATTCATGCGCCATGGCGGGTTTGGATGACCTGATCCAACCCGCGTGTTGTTTGTTAATTCGGGATTATTGCGATGCCCACTGGACCCTCTGTTGCCAATCCCTCTGAGTTTCAAGGCCGGATACCCGTTGGCGCCATCATGCTGGTGGTGTTGTTCCTGGTCAGCGTGCCGGTGCTTTGGCTGGGCATTTCATCGCTCTTGGAAGTCTGGGTAACACCCGAATACAGCCATGGACCGCTGATCCCTCTGATCTCTCTCTACCTGTTCCTTCGGGAGTTGCGCGACAAGGAGCCGCTTCCCGGTACGACCCCGGTGAATCGCCGTCCTGGCGTTCTGGTGATCGTGAGCGCTCTTCTGCTTGCAGTGGTCGGAAATCTCACCTCTGTGCCGGATCTGGTGGCCTACGCGCTGATCATATGGGTTGGCGGAGTCGTGCTCGTCTGCTTTGGCTGGGCAGAGGGCCGGCGCCACCAGATGCCGGTCCTGCACCTGATCTTCATGCTGCCGCTGCCCCAGATTCTCTATTGGAAACTGACGATCTTTTTGCAGGGCGTGTCGTCTGAGCTGGGGGTCTGGTTCATCAAACTGGCCGCGGTACCAGTTTACCTGGACGGCAACATCATCGATCTTGGGCCTTACAAGCTTCAGGTGGCCGAGGCTTGCTCGGGGCTGCGCTATCTTTTCCCGATCCTCAGCTTCTCCTATCTGACCGCGATCCTGTACAGGGGCCCCTTCTGGCACAAGGTCTTTCTCTTTGCCTTTGCGGCGCCGCTGACGGTCTTCATGAATGCCTTCCGCATTGGCGTGATCGGTGTTCTGGTCAATTCTTACGGGATCGAACAGGCTGACGGATTTTTGCATTTCTTCGAAGGCTGGGTGATCTTTGGTGCCTGCGTTGCGATCCTGTTTCTGACCGCCGTCCTGTTGCAGCGTCTGAGCCGCAGTCACCTGAGCCTGGCGGAAACCATCGACATGGATTTCAATGGACTGGGTGGCGAGGCCGCCAAGGTGCTGTCCTTTCCGGCCAGCCGTGCTCTGACGGCTTCGGTGGCGCTCAGTCTTTTGATCTCTGCCACCTACGTGCTGACACCGCATTCAGAGAACGAGCCCCCGACGCGGGATTCATTTGCCCTGTTCCCAAGTCGGCTTGATGGATGGTCGGGATTCTTCAGCACACTGGAGCCGAATGTCGAAAAGGTACTTGGCGCAACTGACTATGCGAACTCCGCCTATATCGGTCCGGACTCCGATATTCCGGTCGAGTTTTTCGCGGCCTGGTATCGAAGCCAGACCGAAGGGGAAGGGATCCATTCCCCCGAGGTGTGCCTGCCCAACGGCGGCTGGGAGATCTTCTCGTTGGCCCCTCATGAAGTGTCGATGCCCGAAACGGTTTACGGGACATTCACCGTGAACCGCGCGGTCGTCGAGAAGGGGTTCGAGCGCCAGTTGGTCTACTACTGGTTCGAGCAGCGTGGCACCCGGATGACAAATGACGTGACGGCCAAACTGTCGGTCCTGCGGGACACGGTGATACGGGGACGTAGCGATGGCGCCATGGTGCGGTTTGTGACCCGTATTGCCCCGAACGAGACAGAGGAGGATGCGACACGCCGCCTCGAGGCGCTCATGTCGCGTGTCCTCAAGATCCTTCCACGATATATCCCGGAATAGGCATCAGACCGGCTGAAACCGCGCCGCAGCAGACAGTCACTTTTGCAAGGGATCGCATCTTTCGTTCTTCTTAATGTTGCCACTATTCCAATGGATCTGGGGCGATTCGCCCATTTTTCTTGGTTGGCAGCGCGAAAGTCTCACACTTGTGTGCGCTTGGTGGATAGCCTGCCTCATGCGGCAGGATTTCGTTCAATTTGGCAACAATGCACCCAATTCCGGGGCCATTTTCGCATCAGAACCCTCGCAGACGTTAACAATTTGTTGCTGCGCGCCGGGGTATGAAGTATTTTAATCATATCGTTGGCAATTCTCTTGGAGCCCCAAGAGCGTTGACATGGGTGCAGGCATCCGTGGGTGGATGTCGTGATAACAAATTTGAGGATGGTAAAGTGATTAAAGCTCTCAAATACGTAGCTGCCGCGGCTGTTGCCACGCTGGCTCCGATGTCGGCCTCCGCGCTGACATACTTCTCTGCGTACACAGACGGTAGTACGTACAACTTCTCCGATGGCTATCAGTCTCTGGTTGGCGTTGCTCTGTCTCCAGAAGGTGCCGGTTCCATCACTCTGAACATTGTCAATGATATCGGTGCAAATCTCCGGTTTGCCTTCGACCTCGTTGCCGAAACTCTGAGTGGTGTCACCTATACCTTTGGCGGTGCGCCGGTAACTCCGGACTTTGGTGCGCCGGTTGCTGGTCCCACCCAGCTCGTGATCAACTACACCGGCGCAAACGTTGGTGATCAGATCGCATTCGCGATGTCGGCTGTTCCGGTTCCGGCAGCTGCAGCTCTGATGCTGACTGCAATGGGTGCTCTGGCACTGGTGCGTCGCAACAAGCAAGCGTAAGCTACGCGTAGAAACGCAAAATCAGTTGGGAGCGGTCGAAAAGGCCGCTCCCAATTCCTTTTGGGGCACATCCTAGACGGCAGGCGGACTGGTCGCTAAGACGGCTTACAGAATGCTGAAGTGGTCTGCTCCGACGTCGGTCATGAAGACGAAGTCGTCGATCTGCCCATCAAATCCATTTCCCCATTTCCTGCCTACGGACAAACCCCAGTGCTGCATATCGGGGGTGGTCCCGCTTGCGTCCATTGAGTCCACAAGGATGCCGTCCACGCTCATCTGCAATCGCCCCTGGCTGTCAGAATAGGCGATTTCCACCTCGTGCCAGTCGCGGTCGGCCAGCACATCCCCGTCGGTTGAGATTTCGAACTGACCATCTGAGGTCGTCATGCGGAAAACCAGGTCATCCCCCACGACATCAAGCTGGAATGCCTTGTGAATTCCGAAGACATTGCGACCGTCGGATGTATCGCTTTTCATGTCGAGCGAGAAGACGAAGTCGTCCTGACCGTATAGGTCCTCGTATCCCCGAGTGACCTCAAGCGCTGCTTTGTCCGAGGACACGTCGAGTACCTGCGATCCCCGTACTTCCGAGAATTCGAAATTCCCGTCTGCCGATTGCAGTTGCGCTCCGGCGCCGGACAGGTCGGCCAGTTTGCTTCCCTCGAAGTCGAATGCCAGCACGGTCTCTCCGGACAGACCGTGGGCGGTTGGGTCGAACAAGCCATCGATGACATATGGCCCGTCATGAAGGCTGGGCGTATCCGAAACCGTTATGTAATTCACCAGGGCGTCAACCGTTTCGCCTCCCCAGGGATGGCCGAAGTTCAGCCCCCAGTACTTAACGGACGCGGTCGTGCCGCTGTGCTCACCGCTGGCCACCAGCCTGTCATCCACGAACAGCTGCAGGCTGTTCTCGGCACTGTCATACTGGATGCTGATCTTGTGACTCTCTGTGTCCCAGTTCTCCGGGCCTGAGGCGATCTGCTTCCAACCTTCGGAGGTCTTGAGTCTCAGAACCAACTGACCGCTGTCGTTCAGCGCCAAATCCAGCGTATTGTGAAGATAAGCAATGGTGCCACTACTGTCAGGATCGTTCATCTGCAGGGTGAACTCTACGGAGAATGCATCGGCCTCATAGAAGACGTCATTCTGCCGCGTAAGAGCCAGGCTGTTTTCGCTGATATTGATACCTGCAGGAGTCCAGGGTCCAACGCCGCTGAGGGTATAGTCCAGATCAACGGCTTCGACCCCGTTTGCGTCCCAGAAGAGGTAGCCAAGGAAGCTCGGCATTGCATCAGCCGAAATGTCTTCGATCGCAGAGCCGTCCCGTTCCAGGTTTTCCCGCAGCAGGTAGATGTCGCGGACCTTGGCAGACAGGCCATCATTCCAGGTGTTGCCAACCGTCAAGCCCCAGTACATTTTGGGATTCGTCGTTCCGTGAGCTTCAACCGTATCTGTCAATTCTCCGTCCACCAGCAATGCCAGGCTCCCCTGGTCGCCATCGTAGACAAAGTTCAGATGATGGGCGGCTTCGTCGGCAAAGATCGCGACGCCGCTCACCAGCTTGAACTCCCCTTCATCAGTATTCATGGTGAACCACACGTGGCCCTCGGCATCGATCCTGGCCGAAAGGGAGTGAGGCAGGTCGAGGAATGACCCGGCCATGCCGTCTTCTCGGTCGATCGTGATGCCAAGGTTGAAACTGCTCAGATTGAACAGTGCGTCGTTGGACCGCGAAATCTCGATCCTGGACTGACCGCCAATCTCCACCCAGTCATCTGCAACGACCAGATCTCCTTTCAGAGCGATGTCATTTGCGATTTCCGTCTTGTCAGCAAGTATGGAGCCGGAAACATCAAGGTCGAACACGTATGGAGAGTCGATGTCGATGCTTCGGGTAATCTGATCTTTCGTCCCATCCGGCAGCGTAACCACCAGAATGTAGTCATGAGATCCCGACGTTCCGAAATCATGCGTGACGGTGACCCCTTTCTTTTCGGTTCCATCGGCAAAAATCCAGGTAAAGTCAGCCCCTGCGTCAACCGCCAGACCTGTCGCCGATCTGGAGTGTTCCGCGGTCAGAGTGACTTCTGACTGATCGAATTTCGAAATCGTTACGTCTGCAACTGCCAACAGCGCGTCTGCGGTTGGATCGAACCAGGTCAGATGGCTCCCAGCAACGCCATTCAGGGGGCTGTCCGGACGCAACATCAGATCGCGCAGGTCGCCGCTGCCCCCTGCCTCGACGTTGAGGAAGTGATCCCTGTAGTCATCGCTGGGATCGTCCCCGATGCCGAGGACCGCGTTGTCGCCCTCATTTCGAACGGTGTGAACGATGTTGTTCTCGACAACCGTATTGGTTCCGCCGATATCAATCGTACCCACCATGCTGGATGGGGTGATTGAGCCGTCGGCTTCAATTATGAAAATGTCCGGACTATTTATGACGGTATTGTTTCGAACTGTAGCGTTGTTGGTATCATTAAGGAATATCGCGTTGCGGTGACCCCCAAAAAGGACGTTGTCCTCAATCAGAATATTTTGGAAGAGTTCGTCGCTATCTTCAGCATTTCGATTGTGCCCGAAAATCAGCTGATAAAGAGGTCCGCCACTGGCATCCAGAATGTTTTCCGAAATAGTGATGTTCTCATTATTAATCGTTGTTCGAAAACCCCATAGTTGAATAAAGTCAGGGTGATTGAACTCCGTTGTGGAACCGGTCATGTCATGCAGGTGGTTTCCCTGCACGTTCATTCCGGAAACGCCGCCGATGCGAATTCCATCCCCTTGCAGCCCCTGAATATCGTTTTTGACGACATCAATGTCAGTGCAATCTCGGAAAGCAAGCCCATGGAAGAAGTTGGAAATCTGATTTTGTTCAAATACGATGCCGTCTGACCATTTCACGATTGCGGCACTGCTGGCGACTTCGTAATCGTCAATGGTGCCTGGAGGCCCTTCGGACGATCCCTCCATCACATTGTTCTTAAACACGATATTACTGCACGACATGAGGTCAATGACCGATGTGGGTTGCGATGACCCCATTCCGGACTCTTCAATCCTCAGGTTCTCGAAAGAGATGTTTTCAATCCCTTTCATTCGGACAGACGTGACTATCGCGGGGGTATTTGGATCCAGGGATCTGATGGCGATGTTCGGGTTGACATTGCCATCCTCTGTGTCCCAGGCGGCAATCTGGAACTCGACTTTTGGAGCCAGAAGTATTTCACCGCCACCCTCCGAGATAAGGTTTTTGAGTGCGGCATCCAATTCTTCCTGGGAATAACATATTACCGTTTTTGCTTCACTCATGATCTCGCCCTTTTCAACAAGTGCCCAAACCTGAAGGCATCGTTAACGGGACGGAGGGCTTGCAGTGGAAAAATTTCGGGCTGAAATGTGTCTTTCCGTTATAACTTTATGATAATTATTTTGTGGGTTGCTTTAGGTCCCGGTTTTGCGTGATGGCAGTATTGAGAATTGAATTAATTTTTCATGTTCGTGACACGGGCGACCAGTGTCCGGTCCAGATCTTCGGGGCGCCGTCTTGCAAGCCATGCCCTTCAGGCACGGAATGTCGTATGCCCTCGATGATCGAGGTGCGGGGTCATGTCACCGTCAGCGCCGCGCCGATGCGCAGGACCATGCATCTGTTCGTCACCCTCCGGGGTGCCGCGCGCGTCTGTAGCCGGGCCGAAACTGTCAAAAGCGCACTCATGATGGCCGCCGCAGACCTCAGAGCCCGGCTACGCCGGACGTTGGCATCCCATCAGTCGTGCGTTCTACCGCTCCGTCATATGCGAAGCTGCATGTGACATCGTGAATGTCGCATGTGCGTCCGGCGGGGCCGGACGCGCGCTATTTCTGATTGAGTGACAGCTTTGACAGCGTGGAACTGAACGGCGATCTCGTGAAGCTGTCAGTCCGGGGCCAGCATGTAGCCCGCGCCGCGCACGGTCTGCAGGTATTGCGGCTGCTTGGGGTCTGCTTCGATCTTGCGGCGCAGGCGGGTGATCTGAACGTCCACCGCGCGCTCTTGCGCCTGGCCGCGGTCGCGTCCCAGATCCTCGACCAGCTTGGCGCGGCTGACGGGTTCTCCGGGGCAAGCGGAAAAGATCTTCATCAGCTGGCTTTCGGTACCGGTGAGGCGGATCAGCTCTTCGCCCTGCCACATTTCTCCGCGCTCGATGTCATAGCGGATGTCGCCTAGGTGCAGGACCTTTGGCACGCTGTCCTCGGCCACCGTATCGGGCATGCGCCGCAGGATCGCATTGACGCGCAGCACCAGTTCCTTTGGCTCAAAGGGTTTGGAGAGATAGTCATCCGCCCCGGCCTCAAGCCCTGCGATCCGGTCCGAGGTTTCGCCCTTGGCCGTGAGCAGCAGGATCGGGGTCGTCATGGTTTCCCGCAACGAGCGCGTCAGGCTGACGCCATCCTCGCCGGGCATCATCACGTCCATGATGATCAGATCGAAATCCAGCCCTGCCAGAAGCCGCCTCGCATGGGCGCCGTCTCGGGCTGCGGTCACCAGGAATCCGGCCCGCATGAGAAATTTCTTCAGGAGGCTGCGGATGCGTTCGTCATCATCTACGATCATCAGATGCGCGTCAGACCCGCTCATGCGCCCGACTCCCGCAGCTTGGTGTAGGCGCGGCGCATGTCGGCATCCATCATCGCCTCGAGCACCTTCTTGAAACCCTGCACGGCCTCGGGACCGGCCTCTTTATAGGCGGTGCGCATCCGGGCGCGCTGGGCATCGGACAGGGCGGTCTCAAGCGCGATGCCCTGTTCGGTGAGATAGAGATGGCGCTCGCGTTTGTCGGTGGTGCCGACCCGGCTTTCGACCAGGCCGTCGTCGATCAGGGTGCGCAGCACGCGGTTGAGCGATTGTTTGGTCACGCCAAGAATGGTCAGAAGGTTGTTCACAGTGGTGCCTGGCGCACGGTTGATGAAGTGGATCGCCCGGTGGTGCGCCCGTCCATAGGACATCTCGGCCAGGATCCTGTCTGGGTCGGCGGTAAAGCCACGGTAGGCAAAGAACATTGCCTCGATGCCCTGGCGCAGCTGCTCGTCCGTCAGGAACAAAAGGCTTTCGCCGCCAAATCCCTGCCCCGATCGTCCTTCCGGCATGGCTGTCCCCCTTTTTGGTCCTGTTCCGGTTGGTCTTCCGGCCTGCGCTCACTGCCAGTTTAAGTCAGCGTTATTGACATTCCAAGGGTGAAGATGTATCGAATCGCAGCTTTGGCGCAACAAAATGTCCGATCCGGTCATTTCGAGCGCAACTTATGAAAATATCGCTAGGTGTTAGGGAGGGTGCGGCATGGCCGGATATGATGACCGTGACGGATTGATCTGGATGGACGGGGAAATGGTCGAATGGCGGGATGCCAAGGTGCATATCCTGACCCATGCGATGCACTATGCCTCCTCGGTTTTCGAAGGTGAGCGCGCCTACAACGGCAAGATCTTCAAGAGCCGCGAGCATTCCGAACGCCTGATCGCATCGGCCAAGGCGTTGGACATGCCGATGCCCTACACGGTGGACCAGATCGAGGCGGCCAAGGAAGAGACGCTCAAGGCATCCGGGCTGACCGACGCCTATGTGCGCGCGTTGGTCTGGCGCGGCGCCGGTGAGGACATGGGCGTGGCCTCGGCGCGCAACCCGGTTCGCATGGCGATCGCTGTCTGGGGCTGGGGCGCCTACTATGGCGATGCCAAGATGCAGGGCGCCAAGCTGGACATCGCGGAATGGAAACGCCCCAGCCCGGAGACCATCCCGGTGCACGCCAAGGCGGCCGGCCTTTACATGATCTGCACCATCTCCAAGCACAAGGCCGAGGCCAAGGGCTGCTCGGATGCGCTGTTCATGGATTACCGCGGTTATGTGGCCGAGGCGACCGGCGCCAATATCTTCTTTGTGAAGGATGGCGAGGTGCACACGCCGAAACCCGATTGCTTCCTCAACGGGATCACCCGCCAGACTGTCATTCAGATGCTGAAGGACAAGGGCATCACCGTGCATGAGCGCCACATCATGCCCGAGGAAATGGAAGGATTCGAGCAGTGCTGGCTAACCGGCACCGCCGCCGAGGTCACTCCGGTGGGCGAGATCGGCCCGTATAAATTCGAAGTGGGTGCTCTGACTCGTGAAATCGCCGAAGCCTATGAGGCTCTGGTGCGCAGCTGATCCTATCCTGCCGGACCTAGAATGCAAAAGCGCGGACCCGAGGGCCCGCGCTTTTTCCGTGTAAGCACCTGCGGTGCCGCGGACGCTGTTTGGCGCAGTGGTCACACCACCTCGGTGGTGACCTCGATATTGCCACGTGTGGCGTTGGAATAGGGGCAGATGGCGTGGCCCGCATCGGCGATGCGCTGCGCCTCGGCCTTGTCCACGCCGGGCATCGAAACCTTCAGCTTCACCGAAAGGCCAAATCCGCCCTCGGCGCGGGGGCCGATGCCCACCTCGGCGTCTACGGAGACGTCATTCGGGACTTTTGCAAGGGTGCTGTCCTGGGTGGTCGCGAACTTCATCGCGCCGATATAGCAGGCGGCGTAGCCGGCAGCGAACAGCTGCTCGGGGTTGCTGCCTTTGCCGCCGCCGCCCATTTCCTTTGGCGGGTCGAGATCAAAGCTCACCTCGCTGCCGTGGATGCTGGCCTTGCCGTCGCGCCCGCCGGTTGCGGTGGCGCCTGCAGTGTAGATCGCTGTGATGGACATCTCTCTTCCTTTCGAATCGCGTGCGATTATATCGTGTACGATATAAATAGTCTGTGGTACGCAAAAATCAACCGCTTGCGATTAGGGCGCGCGCGACATAAATTTGTGGCATGGATCAGATGTTGAAAATCGACGACCTTTTGTGCTTTTCCGTCTATTCGGCAAACCATGCGCTGACGCGGCTGTACCGGCCGCTGCTGGCACCCTTGGGCCTGACCTATCCGCAGTATCTGGTGCTGGTCGCCCTATGGGAGAATGACGCGCAGAAGGTCGGCGATCTGGGCAAGCGGCTGGATCTGGAGACCAACACCCTGACGCCGCTGCTGAAACGGATGGAGAGCGCGGGCTATCTGACGCGCCGCCGCAATCCAGAAGATGAGCGCAGCCTGATCGTGACCCTGACCGACAAGGGGCAGGCGCTGCGGGCTGAGGCGCGCCACATCTCGACCTGTGTGATCGAGGCGATGGGCGGTGACCTGAAAGAGCTGATCGAGCTGCGAGATCGCGTGAACGCCCTGCGCGCCCGGCTTGAAGGTTCTTGAGCGGATGGCGCACCGGCCGTCATAAAAGAGTCTCCAAAGTTTCATTTTGAGTACGGGTAGAATTTACATTCGCCCTGTTTGTCTGGCGGCACCTATTCAACTGCAACAGACAGGGAAAACTCATGTCTTCTCATCGCTTTATGCGTCCCAGCCGCCGGGCCTTCCTGGCGGGCGGCACCGCTTTTGCTGCTTCGCTGGCGGCGCCTTCGATCTCCCGCGCCGGCGCGCGCCCGGTCTTTACCCACGGTGTTCAGTCGGGTGACGTAGGCACCATGTCCGGCATGATCTGGACCCGCACCGACCGCCCTGCGCGGGTGATGATGGAAGTTTCCACCACCGAGAGCTTTGCCAACGCGCGCAAGCTGGCACCGATGAACGCGCTGCCCGGAAGCGATTTTTCGGTCAAACGTCTGGTGGACGGTCTGCCGTCCGATCAGGATATCTTTTACCGTTTCGTGGCAGCGGACCTGAACGATCTGCAGGCCACGTCAGAGCCGATCATGGGCCAGTTCCGCACCGCGCCCACCTCGCGCCGCGACGTGCGTTTTGCCTGGTCTGGCGACACCGCCGGTCAGGGCTGGGGCATCGATGACGAGGGCATGCGCACCTATGCCACCATGGCCCAGCACCGTCCCGATTTCTTTATCCATTCGGGCGATACCGTCTATGCGGACGGACCGATGAAGGATGAGGTCGAAAAGGACGGCCAGCTGATCTGGAAAAACGCCACCCTGATCGAGGAAAAGCGCAAGGTGGCCGAGACCCTCGACGAATTCCGCGGTCAGTGGAAATACAACATGATGGACGAGCATGTGCGCGAAATGAACGCCCTGTGCCCGACCTTTTTCCAGTGGGACGACCATGAGGTCGTGAACAACTGGTCCGATGCCAAGGATCTGAGCGGCGACGACCGCTACACCGAGAAGAACGTGCATGTGCTGGCCTCCCGCGCGGCGCAGGCGTTCCACGAGATGACGCCGATCAGCTATACCCCTGCTGAGCCAGGCCGCGTTTACCGCAAGATCGGCTATGGTCCGATGCTGGATGTCTTCTTCCTTGATCTGCGCAGCTATCGTGCGGGCAACAGCCTGGGCCTGCAGGACAACCCTGCGGATGAGGCGACCACGCTTCTGGGCGCCGAGCAGATCGCCTGGCTCAAGCGTGAGCTGGCGAATTCAACCGCCACCTGGAAGGTCATCGCCTGCGACATGCCGATCGGCCTTGTGGTCCGTGATGGGGAGCGGGTCGAGGCGATTTCGAACGGCGACAACGGCAGCGCCAAGGGCCGCGAATTCGAAATCGCCGACCTCTTGCGCTTCATCAAGACCGCCAAGATCGACAATACCGTCTGGTTCACTGCCGATGTGCATTACACCGCCGCGCATTACTACAACCCGGACAAGGCCGCCTTCCAGGACTTCGAGCCCTTCTGGGAATTCGTTTCGGGTCCGTTGCATGCCGGCACCTTTGGCCCGAACGCACTGGACGGCACCTTTGGCCCCGAGGTGAAATTCGTCAAAGCCCCGAAAGACGGTGAAGCCAACCTGCCGCCCTCCGAAGGGCTGCAGTTCTTCGGCCTGGTAGACATCGATGGCGCCACACAGCAGATGACCGTGCGCCTGATGGACCGCGCCGATCAGGAGCTGTGGAAGATCACGCTGGATCCAAAGGGCGCCAGCATCTGATCTGCGGATCTGATATCGAAATCAGGATTGACCCCGGCGTAACTGCCGGGGTCAATTGCCTTACCCGCCCTTGGGATCGGTGAGGGAGCGGGCCTTGCCGCGCTCCAGCCCCAGGCGACTTTCGCGCCAGATCACCAGCGCATTGCCCGCAATCACCAGCGTGGCGCCTGCCAGCATCACCAGGGTCGGCAGTTCGTCGAACCAGAAATAGCCAAGCAGGATCGCAAACACCATCGAGACATAGTCATAGGGCGCCAGCATCGAAGCCGGGGCAAACCGGTAGGAGGAGGTCACAAGGATCTGCGCGATCCCACCCACAAGACCCGCCCCGATCAGCATTGCCAGAACCTCGGCGCTGGGCATGACCCAGCCAAAGGGCAGCGTCAGCAGCGACAGGGCCGAGGCGGTCAGCGAGAAATAGAAGACGATGGCGGCGGTCGGCTCGGTCATCACCATGCGGCGCACGTGGATCTGTACAAAGCCCCGAGCGATGGTCGCCCCAAGAACCAGCAGCGCCCCAAGCGTTGCGCCGTCAGACAGATCTGCACCAGAGCCAAGGCGCGGCCAGATCATGATCATCACCCCAACCAGACCAATGGCAACGGCAGAGATGCGCACCAGACGAATGGTCTCACCCAGAAAGATCGCCGCAAGGATGAGCGTGAAGATCGGCGTGCCATAGCCGATGGCCGTGACCTCAGGCAGCGGCAACAGGCCCAGTCCAAGGAAGGTCATCCCCATGGCCGAGGTCCCGACTAGCCCCCGCCAGACATGCACCATCGGGTTCTTTGTCTTCAGCCCGTCCCGCAGATCGCCCCGCAGTGCCAGCCAGACGACGATGACGGGAATCGCAAAGAAGGAGCGAAAGAACACCGCCTCACCGGCCGGAACCTCTTCGGTCGCCGCCTTGATCAGCGCCGACAGCATGGTGAACAGCCCGATGGCTGCCACCTTGAGCAGGATGGCAAGAACAGGTCGATGCGATGTTAAGGACTTCGTCATGGGCAGGAACCTGCGCCCGTGCGGGGCAAAGATCAAGGAGATGTCTGCAATTCGTGTTGGGCGGAGAGGGGGACAAAACCGACCTTGAGATATGACTTTCTCGGTGCCAAGAATGCTGAATGGAAGAAATTAGTCAGCAATTACTCTACCAAAGGCTTCGCAACCGTGTGATCGAATTGTTCGAAATACACTCCTCTATTGAGGACATCGCTTCGATGGGGGCATTTGAGACGATCAACATGGTAGATGATTGGCTGCCTCTCGACTTCGAAAAGGCACCTAAGGTGTTTAGTGAAGCAGAAAAAGAAGCTATCGCCGAGTTTATTCAGCTTGCAGAAGTTGCTGCTGACGCAACCGAAGAAGACACATGGGATATCGAATGGTTTAGGGCGTCGAGGGAGTGGGTGCGACTGTCCCAATTTGCGAAATACGTTTTAGATATCTTCTCTGAGCGCGGGCGCTTTTCCGAGGAAAGTGAAGAAATCTTTGCGATGTAGTGTAGATTGCTTTGGCCTCTAAGCGGACCAACACGATTTGCAGCCCCTACCAAGATCAACGGCTTGATTTCCCGCCCTGCTATGGCGCAGATAGCGGCATGTGACGAAGGATGCTGCCGATGTATGACGCCAACCACCTGATTTCGCGGCTGCGCGCGGCCTCTATTGGTCACGAGACGCGCAACTTTGCCACCTTCCCGGCGCGGGCCAGCATGACCTTTGGCGAATTGTTCGCAGGGGCTGAGCGGAATGCGGCGGCCTTGGTCGGGATGGGCGTCAAACCCGGTGATCGGGTGGCGGTGCAGGTGGAAAAGACCATCGAAGCGATCCAGCTTTACCTTGGCACGGTAATGGCGGGGGGCGTCTTCCTGCCCTTGAACACCGCCTATACCACGCCCGAAGTGGCCTATTTTCTGGGCGATGCCAGCCCCCGTGTGGTGGTCTGCGATCCCGCCCGCGAAGATGACATTGCCGAAATCGCAGGCGACGCCCGCGTGATGACACTGGATGGCAAGGGTCTGGGCAGCCTCACCGATGCCGTTGTGGGGCGCGGCGGCTTTGATCCGGTGCCGCGCGGGCCGGATGATCTGGCGGCGATCCTTTATACCTCGGGCACCACGGGGCGTTCCAAGGGCGCGATGCTGAGCCATGAGAACCTCGCCTCGAACTCGCTCATGCTGCGTGACTACTGGCAGTTCACCGACAGGGATGTCCTGATCCACGCGCTGCCGATCTTTCATACCCACGGGCTGTTCGTGGCCACCAATGTGGCGCTTCTGGCCGGGGCGCGGCTGGTGTTCCTCAAGGGCTTCAACGCTGATGAAATATTGGAGGCAATGCCGCGCGCCACGGCGCTGATGGGGGTCCCGACCTTCTACACGCGCCTCTTGGCGGATCCGCGCCTGACGCGCGAACGCGCCGAGAACATGCGCCTGTTCATCTCCGGCTCGGCGCCTTTGCTGGTGGACACGCATGAGGAATGGGAGGCCCGCACCGGCCATCGCATCCTCGAACGCTACGGGATGACCGAGACCAATATGAGCACCTCCAACCCTTATGACGGCGAGCGCCGCGCGGGCACCGTGGGTTTTCCCCTGCCGGGGGTCGAGGCGCGGATCATGGCGGATGGCAAGGAGGTTGCGCAGGGCGAGATCGGCGTCTTGCACGTGCGCGGGGCGAATGTCTTCCAAGGCTACTGGCAGATGCCGGAAAAGACCGCCGAGGAACTGCTGCCCGATGGCTGGTTCATCACCGGCGACATGGCCCGGATGGACGAAGACGGTTACATCACCATAGTGGGCCGGGAAAAGGATCTGGTGATCACTGGCGGTTTCAACGTCTACCCCAAAGAGGTGGAAAGCCTGATCGACGATCTGCCCGGCGTCTTGGAAAGCGCGGTGATCGGCGTGCCGCATCCCGACTTTGGCGAGGCTGTGGTGGCCGTGGTTGTGCCCACGGGCGAAGGCACCAGTCCTGAGGCGGTGAAGGCGGCGCTGTCCGGGCAATTGGCCAAATTCAAGCAGCCCAAAGAGGTGATCCTGACGGGTGCCCTGCCGCGCAACACCATGGGCAAGGTGCAGAAAAAAGCCCTGCGAGAGGATTATGCCGGGCTGTTTGCCTGAGGTTTGCCCGGCCGACAGGTCGGGCTGCGCCTGCCTGCCCCCCGGCAGGCGCCGTCCTTGTCTTCAGTGCTGATGCGCCAGATCTTCGCGCCGTTCGGCAATAGCCTGCACAAGGATTTGCCAGGCGGAATTCAGGAACAGCCCGGCCATGATCCCGGCCACGATCAGATCGGGCCAGCCGGTGGCGGTGCCCCAGACCCCCAGCGCCGCGATCATCACCGCCACATTGCCGATGGCATCGTTGCGCGAACACAGCCAGACCGAGCGCACATTGGCATCCCCGTCCTTGTAGGCCGCCAGCAGCAGCACCGAGGTCACATTGGCCGCCAGCGCCATGAACCCGATCACACCCATCACCTCGGCCTGCGGCACGCCCAGAACAAAGACGTGGTAGAGGGTTGATCCGAACACCCAGAGCCCCATCAGAAGCAGGCTGATCCCCTTGGCCAGCGCCGCCAGAGCGCGGGTGCGCAAGCTGGCACCAATGACGGCCAGTGAAATCCCGTAAGTCAGCGCATCACCGAGGAAATCCAGCGCGTCCGCCTTCAGCGCCTGACTGCCTGCCATCTGGCCCGCGCCCATCTCGACCGCGAACATGCCCGCGTTGATTGCGATCACCACCCACAAGCGTTTTTTGTAGGCCGCCGACATCCCGTCGAACCGCGCCTCATGCCCGCAACATCCTGCCATTGCACTTGTCCTTCATCTTGATTCGAGGTCAACCTAGGGCCTCTAGTCACTAGAGGTTCAAGAGGGATCTGCGATGTTTTCCATCGGCGCGCTGTCCAAGGCCACCGGGGTCAAGGTGCCCACTATCCGATACTATGAGGAGATCGGCCTGCTGCCGCCTGCCGAACGCAACGCGGGCAACCAGCGTCGCTATGGCCAGGAGGGGCTGGAGGCGCTGGGCTTCATCAAGCACGCCCGCGACCTTGGCTTTGCACTGGAGGACATCAAGGTGCTGATGGCCTTGGATGGCGAATTGGGCGCAGACTGCGCCGAGGCGAACCGCATCGCCCGCGCCCAGCTTGATCAGGTACGCGCCCGCATTGCTCGGCTCCAGCAACTGGCAACCGAGCTGGAGCGCATTGCCCATCTCTGTGACGGTGGCAATGGCGGAGAGTGCAAGGTGCTGACGGCGCTGGGTGATCACAGCCAATGCGCCGCCGACCATGGACCGGTCTAGGCTTTAGCCGGTGACAAGCGCCCGCTGCGCGTCATCACCCATGGAGATGAGGAAGGGCGCCTTGGCCTGACGCGCCTTGAAGCCCTCCTTGCCATTCATCCCCTGCCAGCCCGCATGCACCAAAGATTGCGCGACCGCACCGCCCAGGGTGGTGCCGGGGCCGGTGACGATGAACAGATCCGGCGCAAACTCCAATGCAGCGTTCTGCACCGCGCGGGTGAAATCGTAAGACTCCACCACCTGATGGCCGAGCGTGTAGCCCCACAACGCCTGCGTGTCCGTCGCGCCGGGCCACCAGACATGGCCGCGCCCATCGATCAGCGGCACCTTCGGCTGGCTGAACATGCCCGCGCCCAGACGCTTGCGCCCCTCGGCGGCGACAGGGGCCTGAAGGGAGGTATGGAACGCCGCGTGATTGGCCAGCCGCATCGGGAAACGCTCATCCACCACCGGCACGGCAGATTCAAAGGCAGACAGGCCTGCCTCATTCCCGGCCAAGACCAGCATACCGCCCAGATCAATGGACAGCGCCAGATCGTGGCCCGCGCGGGCGTCGATTTCGGCCACGATCGCAAGCAGCTCAGCCTTGCGGGTGGGATCGTTCTGCCAGTCAGCGCCTGCAAAGGGATAGACCAGCTGCCCGCCGATCAGCTGCTCCTGCATCAGCTTGCCCATGGTGTTCACCACGGTGAAGCCATCGTTTGCGCTCAGCGCGCCTGCAGCGGCCAGGGCGATATACCAGCCCATGGAGTTGCCGGTGACCGCGACCACCTCGATATCGTCCGCCAGCGACTGCGCGTCCGCCAGCGCGGCGGCATAGATCAGCGGTGAGGCGATATCTCCGCGGGAATATTTCGCGACCGAGAACCGGTCGGCCCCGTCCAGCGCCGTTACCCCTTCCTGACCTGCAGCGGCGCGCTGGGCGTCAAAGCCTGCGAACAGGTCTGCATTGTCGCCGTGGTGGCGGTGCAGATAGCCGAGTTCGGGTTTGTTATAGGTGCCCCGTCCGGGACAGATCAGAACGGCCGTGCGGGTCATTTTGCACCTCCGGTCAGGTCCAGGGCGGCGGCCAGAATGCTTTCCTTCGACGGCAGCGTCGCCGCATAGGCAGGCCCAGTTGCGATGAAACAGTCCCCGGCCGCATGGCGGGCAAGCGAGGTGACGCCAGCCTCGGTGAACAGCGCCATCAGCCCCTCGGACTGGCTGCCTGTGGTGCGGCATTCATCGACGATCAGCACATGTTTGCAGCCCTTGGTGGCCTCCAGCAGCGCCTCCGCCAGGAGCGGTGCCAGCCAGCGTAAGTCAATAACGCGGGTCTTGATGCCTTTGGCCTCCAGTTCGGCCTTGGCTTGGGTCGAAAGATACCTACCGTTGCCATAGGTGACGATGGCCAGATCGGTTCCATCCCCATGAATGCCGACCTCACCGAGCGAAATCCGCTGATCCGGGGCCGGGTAGCTGCGCATCCAGCCGCCGTCCTTGGCCTCATGCAGGTCGCGCATCGGATACAGCGCGATGGGCTCCACGAAAACCACCACGCGCTGTTCCTCGCGCGCAAGGCGCACCGCTTCGCGCATCATCATCGCGGCCTCGGCCCCGTCCGAAGGGCAGGCGATCACGATCCCCGGAATGTCGCGCAGAACGGCCAGCGAGTTGTCGTTGTGGAAATGCCCGCCGAACCCCTTTTGATAGCCAAGCCCGGCGATCCGCAGCACCATCGGGTTTGAAAACTGCCCGTTGGAAAAGAACGGCAGCGTCGCCGCCTCGCCGCGGATCTGGTCCTCGGCGTTGTGCAGATAGGCGAGGAACTGGATTTCCGGCATCGGCAGAAAGCCGTTGTGCCCCATGCCAATCGCCAGCCCGAGGATGGATTGTTCGTCCAGCAGCGTGTCGATCATCCGGTCCGGTCCGAACCGCTGATGCAGCTTTTGCGTGACGCCATAGACGCCACCCTTGCGGCCGACATCCTCGCCCATCATGACGATCTCGCCATGTTCCAGCATCAGGTCGGTCAGCGCCCAGTTGATCAGCCGGGACATGGGCTGGGGGTCTTCCATGGCGCGCATATCGCTGCCAAAGACCTCGGCCCGCTTTTCCGGCGGCACGCCATTGGTCGGCGCACAGGCCCGCGCGGGCGGGATCAGGCTGGCGGCCACATCGGCGCCGGTTTTCAGATGCGGGCGGGTGATGACCTCGGCCCTTATGCGTTCGACGCGGGCGCAGGTGTCATTGTAGATCTTCAGTGCTTCCTGCGGCTCCAGCGCGCCCGCCTCGGCCAGAAGGCGCGCGGAATGCAGTAGGGGATCGTTGGCCTCATCCGCTTCGACCTCGGCCTTTGCCAGATAGGTGGTGGGCACATCGGCGCCCGCGTGGCCATAAAGGCGCACGGTGCGCAGGTGCAGGAAGGCGGGCTTGCGCCGCGTCCGCACGTAGTCTGCGGCCTCCAGCGCGGTGGCGTAGGCCTCAAACAGATCCAGCCCGTCGGTCTTGAAATACTTGATGCCGGGCCGCCCCGCCATCGAGGATTCGATCCAGCCTGCGGGCGTCTTGGTGGAAATGCCGATGCCGTTATCCTCGCAGACCAGCAGCAAGGGCAGGGGGATCGACTGTACCGAGGTCCAGCCCGCCGTGTTGATCGCCCCCTGCGCGGTGGAGTGGTTGGCTGAGGCATCGCCGAAGGAACACATGACGATGCTGTCGTCGGCCAGCAGCTGATGTTCGGGGCGATGGCGCCGCGCCGCGCCCACCGAATAGGCCGCGCCCACGGCCTTGGGCAGATGGCTGGCGATGGTCGAGGTCTGCGGCGGGATCATCAGCGCCTTGGAGCCCAGAACCTTGTGCCGCCCGCCCGAGGTCGGATCCTCGGAGGAACAGGCAAAGGACAGCAGCATGTCCCAGGCGATGCGCTGCCCTGGCACCTGGTCGGCGCGGGCAATCTGGAAGGCGGCATCCCGGTAATGCAGAAACGCCATGTCATCGGGACGCAGCGCCCGGGCGACGGCGGCCATCCCTTCGTGACCCGAGGATCCGATGGTATAGAACCCCTGACCGGCCTTCTGCATGGCGCGGCTGGTCAGATCCAGCGCCCGGCTCAGCACCTGGGCGCGGTAGACGGCGACGGCCACGTCTTTAGACAATCCTTCTCGCGGGGGGGCACCGGCTGGCAGCTGTCCTGCCGCGACCCGGTCCAGGAAATTTTGATGCACGATCTGGGCGCGATCCATCTGACGTCCTCTTTCCTTATCTGCCTTCTTGGATCAGCAAACACGAGATTTATTGGCTTTTCCACGATATACGGGCTTTGTTTTTTGCGCGACCTTTGGAAAGCTGGCTTGAGATAAGTCAAAGCCAGATACATCGATTTTGCTGAATGTGGCTCTCAATGCCGCCGCCGTGCACTTGATCCCTTGCGCTGCACAGGCCCTCAAGAGGAACGAACATGCGCTTTCTGATCCAAGTCTTTTCGCTGCCTGTCGCATTGTTGCTGCTGTGCGTGCCAACTGCGCAGGGGGCGATGGCGCAGTCGTTTGATGTCGAACTGCGCGAGGTTTCGGACTGGCGGCCCGTCTTTGGCAAGGTGCAAAGCGTCAAGCGGGCGCTGGCCCGCGCCCGCTTGTCCGGTAGCCTGGTGGAGCTGCGTGCGGAAGAAGGCGATAGCGTTGCCGCCGGTCAGGTTCTGGCCCGAGTCGAGGATGAAAAGCTGGCGCTGGAAATCGCCGGGGTCGAAGCGGGCATCCGCGCGCTTGAAGCACAGATTGCCCTGGCCGAGATCGATCTGGCCCGTGTTCTGGAATTGCGGGAACGTGGCGCCTCGCCCAAAACAGCGGTGGATCAGGCGCAGACCGCGCTGAGTGTGGCAGAGGAAAATCATGCCGCCCAGCAGGCGCAGCGCGATCTGCTGCTGGCCCGTCAGGCCGAAGGGATCGTGCGCGCGCCCGAGGCGGGGCGGATCCTCAGCGTGCCGGTTGTTGAGGGCATGTTCGTCAATCCGGGCGAGACCATTGCCACGATCGCGACCGAGAATTTCGTCTTGCGCACCGAACTGCCTGAACGCCACGCCCGCTACCTGGAAGCGGGGGAAACCGTCCGCATCCTGGCGCGCGGCGAGTTGACCAGCGCAGAGGCGCAAAGTGATGGCCGCATCGCCAAGATCTACCCCGAACTGGTTGCGGGTCAGGTCGTTGTGGATGTGGAGGCCGAGGGCCTTGGTGATTTCTTTGTCGGTGAACGCGTCCGCCTGCTGATCGCCACCGGCCAGCGCCCGGCCATCGTTGTGCCCGAGGCCTACCTGCAGCAGCGCAATGGCGTGACCTTCGCGCGGCTCGACAGCGGGGCAGAGGTGGTGGTCCAGCCCGGTGTGCGCGTCGACGGCGGGATCGAGGTTCTGGCGGGACTGAAACCCGGCGACCGGCTGACCGCATATGAGGCGGTGCAGAAATGAGCACCGAGAACACGCCAAACGAGCGCGCCGAAGAGTCCCTTGGCATTGCCGGCTCGATTTCCAGCGCCTTCATCAATTCACCCCTGACGCCCTTGTTGCTGATTGCCTCGCTGATCCTCGGCTTCGTGGCGCTTCTGTTGTTGCCGCGCGAAGAAGAGCCGCAGATCTCGGTTCCCATGGTCGATGTCTTCATCCAGGCCAACGGGCTGGCCGCCGATGATGCGGTGGAGCTGGTCGCCAAACCGATCGAGGCGCTGCTGACGCGCCTGCCCGGCGTCGAACATGTCTACAGCCAGAGCTTTGATGACCGGGTCATGGCCACCGCCCGTTTCGAGGTGGGCGTGCCCGAGGACGATGCCATCCTGCGGGTCCATTCCGAGATCCGCGCCAATTTCGACCAGTTGCCCATCGGCATCCCGGAGCCCCTGATCATCGGGCGCGGGGTCAACGACGTCGCCATTCTGGTTCTGTCACTCGCCCCGCGCGCGGATCTGCCGCGCGATGAGGCAGAGCGGTGGGATCGCGCCAATCTGGGCGAGGTCGCATCGCAGCTGATGTCGGAGCTGTCCAAGGCCGATGACGTGGGCCGCACCTATATCGTCGGCGACAGCCGCACCGAGATCCGGGTGGAGCCGGACACCGCCGCGCTGGCCCTATACGGCGTCACGCTGGAGCAACTGGCGGAGAAAGTGCGCAACGCCAACCGGTCCGAGCTGCTGGGCCGGGTGCGCCAGACGGGGGCCTCGCTGGATCTTCTGAGTGGTCAAAGCCTTGTGGGGCAGCCGGACCTTGGTCTGCTCTTGGTCACCACGCGGGATGGGCGGCCTGTCTATGTGAAGGACGTCGCCCGCGTCAGCATTGCCCCCGCCGATGCGGATAACCGCGCCTGGACCCTGCACCCCGGCGAGGCGACGCCGCGCCCTGCGGTCTCGCTTGCCTTTGCCAAGCGCGAAGGCGCCAATGCGGTCAACGTGGCCAAGGAGCTGCTGGAACGGCTGGAGACCGCCAAGCGCGATTTCCTGCCCGATGCGTTGGAGGTGGAAGTCACCCGCAACTACGGCGAGACGGCGCAAAAGAAATCGGACGAGTTGTTCTCGCATCTTGCGGGGGCCAGCGTGTCGATCTTTCTGATGATCGTGGTCTTCATTGGCTGGCGCGAAGGGGTTGTGACGCTGATCATCATTCCCGCCACCATTCTGATGACCTTTGCCGCGTCATACCTGATGGGCTTCACCATCAACCGGGTATCGCTGTTTGCGCTGATCTTCTCGATCGGGATCCTGGTCGATGATGCCATCGTGGTGGTGGAAAACATCGCCCGCCACTGGCGGCTGGATCCCACCGGCGACAAGACCAAGGTCGCGCTGCGCGGCGTCGCCGAGGTGGGCAACCCGACGATCATCGCAACGCTGACCATCGTATTCGCGCTGCTGCCGATGCTGTTCGTGTCCGGCATGATGGGCCCCTACATGAGCCCCATTCCCACCAATGCATCCGCGGCGATGATCCTCAGCTTTTTTGTGGCGGTGATTTTTGCGCCCTGGATCATGCTGCGCCTTCAGCGCAAGAACGCGGGCGCTGCCCCGGCACATGGCGGCGGCGAGGATGGCCACGGCGAAGACACCCGCATGGCCCGGATCTATCGCGCCATTGCACGGCCCCTGCTGGCCAGCCGCACCGGGGCTGCGATCTTTTTGATCCTCGTTTTTGTGGGCACCGGTGCGTCTGTCTCGCTCTTCGCCACCCAGTCGGTGGTGGTGAAGCTCTTGCCCTTTGACGACAAGTCCGAGGTGCAGGTGATCGTCGACCTTGAGGAAGGCGCCACGCTGGAAGACACCGAGCGTGCGCTGTTTGCGCTGGCCAGTGCCGCCGGAGAGATCCCCGAGATCGAAAGCATCCAGGCCTATGCGGGTACTGCCGCGCCCTTCAACTTCAACGGGCTGGTGCGGCACTACTTCGTGCGCCAGAACCCGGAGCTGGGCGATCTGCAGATCAACCTCGCGGATTCCGAGGAACGCGACCGCCAGAGCCATGCCATCGCGCTGGAGTTGCGCGAACGACTGGCACGGGTCGATCTGCCCGCAGGCACCTCGGTCAAGGTGGTGGAGGTGCCGCCGGGCCCGCCGGTTCTGGCAACCCTGCTGGCCGAGGTCTACGGCCCGGATCCAGACACCCGGCGCGAGGTTGCAACCGGCCTGCGCGAGATTTTCACGGATGTGGATTTCATCGTCGATGTGGATGACAGTTTCGGCCGCCCGCCCGAGCGCCTCCGGATCGAGATTGATCAGGCCAGCCTCGATTTCCACGGGGTCGAGCAAAGCGCGGTCTATGACACGCTGTCGCTGCTGTTCCATGGCACCACCGTCGGCTATTCCCAGCGCGGTGGCGGGGTGCGGCCCATCCCGATCAGCATGAAGCTGAGCGAGGAACGCCGCCAGGTGACCGAATCCCTGCTGGCGACGCCATTGCCCGCGCGTGGTCCCGCCGGCATCGGTCAGGGCAATGTGGAGCTGGGCGAGGTTGTCAGGGTTTCGGTCGAGCAGGGCTCCTGGCCGGTCTTCCGCAAGAATGGGCTGGATCTGGAAATGGTCACCGCCGACCTGGCGGGCCGGTTCGAGGCGCCGATCTATGGCATGATCGCGGTGCAGGATGAGATCGACGCCCGCGACTGGCCCGAGGGCATGAAGCCCGAGGTCACGCTGTACGGTCAGCCGATGGATGAGAGCAAACCGATCCTTTTGTGGGACGGCGAGTGGGAGGTCACCTATGTCACCTTCCGCGACATGGGCGCGGCCTTTGGCGCGGCGCTGATCGGGATCTATTTCCTGATCGTCGGCCAGTTCCGCAGCTTCAAGCTGCCGCTGGTGATCATGACGCCGATCCCCCTGACGCTGATCGGGATCACGCTGGGCCACTGGGCGCTCAATGCGCCGTTCACGGCCACGTCGATGATCGGTTTCATCAGCCTTGCGGGCATCATCGTGCGAAATTCGATCCTTCTGGTGGATTTCATCCGGCGCGAGCAGGAGCATGGGCGGTCATTGCATGATGCGCTTTTGGCGGCGGGGGGCGTGCGGTTTCTGCCGATCTTCCTGACGGCGATCACGGCGATGTCGGGGGCGGCCTTTATCCTGGTCGATCCGATTTTCCAGGGGCTGGGGATCTCGCTGTTGTTCGGGCTTGCGACCTCGACCGCGCTGACGCTGCTGGTGATCCCGGCGATCTACTGGGTGGCGCGGGGTGGCCGGGAAAAGGCCTGAGGATATGCGCAGGGCAGGAGGCATTCCTGGTTGTCCCTTGCGGAGAGTGCGGGTGACAGAGAATTCCGCCTGCCTTGAGCTTGATCATCTGCGCCCTCGGATAATCTGCTTAACCTTGCTATGGTGAAGCCGGGGGAGGATGCGCATGGAAGACACGCGGATAACCAAATCGGATGGCGTCAAGATCGTCTCCAACATGACCGACTACGCTTCCCTCAGCGCCACATTTTCCTGGGCGGATGCGCGGGCGCTGGTGGATGGTTTGCCGGACGGCAAGATGAACATCGCCCATGAAGCCATCGACCGCCATGTTGCCGCAGGTCACGGAGACCAGCTGGCGCTGCGCTGGATCACGAAAAGCGGCCACCGGCACGATTTCACCTATGCCGATCTGCAGCGCGAGGCCAACCGTTTTGCCAATGTCCTGCGCGCCCGAGGGTTTCAGAAGGGTGACCGGGTCTATGCGCTGCTCGGGCGGGTGCCACAGCTGTATATTGCCGCGCTTGGCACGCTAAAGGCCGGGTGCACCTTCTGCCCGCTGTTCTCGGCCTTCGGTCCCGAGCCGATCCGCGCCCGGATGGAGATCGGCGGGGCCAATGCGCTGATCACCACCGCGCGGCTTTACACGCGCAAGGTCAAATCCCTGCGCCCCATGCTCCCGGATCTGCGGGATGTTTTCGTCATCGATGACGCGCCCGCGGAAACGCTGTCGCTGGCGGATCTGATGCGAAGTGCCCCGGATGCCTTCGAGACTGAACCCATGGATCCCGAAGACACTGCCTTGCTGCATTTCACATCCGGCACCACCGGCAAGCCAAAAGGTGTCGTGCATGTGCATGAGGCCGTGGTTGCCCACAACTGGACCGGCCATATCGCGCTCGATCTGCGGGCAGGGGATGTCTACTGGTGCACCGCAGATCCCGGCTGGGTCACCGGCACCTCTTACGGGATCGTGGCACCCCTGACCAATCGGGTCTCCATGATCGTGGATGAGTCGGAGTTCGACGTCACCCGCTGGTATGACATCCTGCAAGGCGAAGGCGTCACCGTCTGGTACACTGCCCCCACCGCCATCCGCATGCTGATGAAGGCCGGGGTTGAGGCGATGAAGGGCTATGATTTCTCGTCATTGCGCTTCATGGCCAGTGTCGGCGAGCCCTTGAACCCAGAGGCGGTGATCTGGGGCAACGCGGCCTTCGGTCGCCCCTTTCACGACAATTGGTGGCAGACCGAAACCGGCGGGATCATGATCGCCAACTATGCCGCGACGGATGTGAAACCCGGCTCAATGGGCCAGCCTCTGCCGGGGATCAAGGCCGGTATTGTGGAAAGAGACGGGAAAACCGGAGCCCTGCACGAGGTGACAGAGCCGCACACCATGGGAGAACTGGCCCTGCGCGCGGGCTGGCCCTCGATGATGCGCGGCTATCTCCATGAACAGGCGCGATACGACAAATGCTTCCGCGATGGCTGGTACCTGACCGGCGACCTCGCGATGCGCGACGCGGACGGCTATTTCTGGTTCGTGGGCCGCGCCGATGATCTGATCAAGAGTGCCGGCCACCTCATCGGCCCGTTCGAGGTGGAAAGCGCCCTGATCGAACATCCCGCTGTGGCCGAGGTGGGCGTGATCGGCATTCCCGATGAAACCGCAGGCGAATTGGTCAAGGCCTATGTGGCGCTGAAACCGGGCTTTGAGCCGTCCGAGGACTTGCGCCTCGATCTTCTGGGCCACGCCCGCAAGAAATTGGGACCGGCCGTTGCCCCCAAGGAAATCGCCTTTCGCCAGAACCTGCCCAAGACCCGCAGCGGCAAGATCATGCGCCGCCTTCTGAAAGCGCGCGAGCTGGGCCTGCCCGAGGGCGATATCTCTACCCTGGAAAGCGACGAGACATGAGCATCGACCACGTGAAACCCCGCCTCGATCACACGCACCTGCGCGACCTTCTCAAGGCGATGATCCGCATCCGACGGTTCGAGGACACATGCGCCGAGCTGTACACCCGCGAGAAAATCCGCGGCTTCCTGCATCTTTACGACGGGGAAGAGGCGATCGCGGCGGGCATCATACCGTTGTTGTCCCCGCAGGACCGGGTGGTCGCCACCTACCGCGAGCACGGCCATGCTTTGATGCGCGGCATCCCCATGGGCAGCGTCCTGGCGGAAATGTACGGCAAGGCGGAGGGCTGCGCCGGGGGGCGCGGTGGATCCATGCATCTCTTTAGCCGCGACCATAACTTCTATGGCGGCAATGCCATTGTCGGCGGTGGGCTGCCGCTGGCGGCGGGTCTTGCGCTGGCCGACCGGATGCAGGGCACGGGCGCCGTCACCGCCTGTTTCTTTGGCGAGGGCGCCGTGGCCGAAGGCGAGTTCCACGAAAGCCTGAACCTCGCCGCGCTTTGGGGTCTGCCGGTGCTGTTCGTCTGTGAAAACAACGGCTATGCCATGGGCACGGCGCTGGAGCGCTCGGAATCCGAGATCGATATCCACGCAAAGGCCGCCAGTTATGGCATCGACAGCCATGTGGTGGACGGCATGGATATCGTCGCCGTCGAAGGGGCAGCGCGAAAGGCGCTGAAAGCCATCGCCGAGACGGGCAAGCCGCAGTTCCTCGAATGCCGGACCTATCGATTTCGCGCCCACTCCATGTTTGACGCCCAGCTCTATCGCCCCAAGGATGAGGTGGAGGACTGGCGCGCCAAGGGGCCGATTGTCCGCTTCCAAACATGGGCCGAGGAGAACAACCTGCTCCATGCCGGAGAAGTGGCGGAGATCACCGCCGAGGTGGACGCCGAGATTGCCGAGGCCGTCGCCTTTGCCGAGGGCGGCACGGATGAACCAGTCGCGGACCTCACCCGCTATGTCATGGCGCCTGACAGGCCTGCACCGCCTGAGGTCGTACCGCCCGGCAACATGGTCACCACCACCTACCGCGAGGCGGTGCGCGCAGGCATTGTTGATGCGATGACCCGCGATCCTCGCGTTTTCCTGATGGGAGAGGACGTCGGGCGCTACGGCGGCTGCTATGCGGTCTCCAAAGGCTTGCTCGATCAGTTCGGCGAGGACCGCATCCGCGACACGCCCCTGTCCGAATCCGGTTTCACCGGTGCCGGGATCGGCGCTGCGATGGCCGGGATGCGGCCCATTGTCGAGGTGATGACCGTCAATTTTTCGCTTCTCGCCCTGGACCAGATCCTCAACACCGCCGCCACCTTCCGCCACATGTCGAACAACCAGTTCGGCGTGCCCGTGGTGATCCGCATGGCTACCGGCGCGGGGCGGCAGCTGGCGGCGCAGCATTCGCATTCGTTGGAAGGCTGGTACGCCCATATTCCGGGATTGCGGGTTCTGGCGCCTGCCACGGTCGAGGATGCGCGCGGCATGCTCTGGACCGCGCTCAATGATCCCGACCCGGTGCTGATTTTCGAGAACGTCATGCTGTACAATCTCGAGGGAGAGCTGGCCGAAAACGCCGGTGCTGTGGATATCGACCGGGCCGTGATCCGGCGCGCGGGGACGGATGTTTCGCTGATCACCTATGGCGGATCCCTGTTCAAGACGCTGGAGGCCGCCGCGGCGCTTGCGCAGGAGGGCATCGACTCCGAGGTGATCGACCTGCGTTCCCTGCGCCCCCTCGACACCGAGACGATCCTGGCTTCGGTGCGCAAGACCCGCCGCGCTGTGATGGTGGACGAGGGCTGGAAAACCGGCAGCCTCGCCGCCGAGATCGGCATGATCCTGGCGGAAGAGGCTTTCTGGGATCTGGACGCGCCCCTGGCGCGCGTCTGCAGTGCCGAGGTGCCGATCCCCTATGCGGCCCATCTGGAGCAGGCCGCGATCCCGCAGGTGGAGGAGATTGTCAGAACCGCCCACCGCGTGATGGGGGAGGCGCCATGAGCGATTTCCTGATGCCCTCGCTCGGGGCGGACATGGAGGCGGGAACGCTGGTGGACCAGGTGATCGCCGCCGGTCAGCCGGTTGCGCGCGGCGATATCATCGCCGTTGTCGAAACCCAGAAGGGCGCGATCGAGATCGAGTGTTTCGAGACTGGCACTGTCACGGAGTGGCTGCTGGCCGTCGGGGCGCGGGTTCCGGTGGGCACCCCGCTGGCGCGGATCGATACGGGTGAGGAGGCAGAGGAGGGGGCCGCGACACCGCAGCCCACGCCTGCGCCGCACGTCGTGGAACGGGCGCCCGAACCGGGGCCTGCGCACAGCCCTGTCTCTGACGATACGCGCATCGCTGCCTCTCCGGCGGCGCGGCGCTTGGCGGCCAAGGAGGGTGTCGACCTCGGCACAATCAAGGTGACGCCCGGCCGGCCGCTCCGCCACGGCGATGTGGCTGCCCATCTCAAGGCAGGCGATAAACCCGAACCACAGACAGGTCTCAGTGCGATGCGTCAGGCGATTGCCGCCGCCATGTCGCGCTCCAAACGCGAGATCCCGCATTTCTACCTCAGCCATCAGGTGGATCTGACCGCGCTGACCGAGTTTATCGCTGAGGTGAACGCCGATCGCACCCCCGAGGACCGCCTGTTGCCGCCGGTCTTCTACCTGCGGGCCATGGCGCGGGCGCTGAAGAAATACCCGGAGTTCAACGGCCATTTTGAGAGCGGCACCTTCACCCCAGCCGAGGCCGCGCATATCGGCCTGGCCATCGCGCTGCGCGGCGGAGGGCTGGTGGCGCCCGCGCTGTTTGATGTGGCTGCGCAAGAGCGGGATACCCTCATGGCGCAGATGCGCGAGCTGATTGGCCGGGTGCGCGCGGGGCGCTTCAGGGCGCGCGAGCTGTCGGAGGCCACGATCACCCTGACCAGCCTCGGTGATCGCGGTGTCGATGGTCTTTTCGGTGTGATCTACCCGCCGCAGGTGGCCATCGTCGGCATCGGCTCGCCCGCGCTGCGCCCTTTCGTTGTGGACGGAAACGTGGTGCCCCGCCAGATTGCAACCCTGACACTGGCCGCCGACCACCGCGTCGGCGATGGCCACCGCGGCGCGCTGTTCCTGCGCGCCATCGACCAATTTCTGCAGGAGCCACAGACCCTATGACCCGTAGCGACATCGAACAGGCGCTTGGCGAAGAGCTGACCCGCATTGCGCCCGATATCCCGCTGGAGGAGATCGACCGAAGCGCCGATCTGCGCGATGAATTCGATATCGACTCGATCGATTTCCTGAACCTTGTGACCGCCCTTGGCAAACGCTTTGGACTGGACATGCCCGAGGCCGACTATGGCGAGATGGACAGTTTCGACCATCTGGCCGACTACCTTTGGGCGCGGGTTTCCTGATCAAAGAACGGCCTGCGCCAATCCGATCAGACAGAGCGCGAGCAGCAGCCACAGAACGGCGCGGCGGAACCTTTGCTCATGCACCGCCGCCTGTGCCCCTCTGGCTGCGGCAGAGCGGGCAAAGCGGTGTCCTCCAAGCCAGACACCTGCCGCGAGAATCGGCAAGGCAGCGGCAATATGCCAGAGTGTTTGCGCAGTATAGTGGCCTGATGCGGCGAGCAGCCCCCCGGCCCAGATATCGGTGAAAAAGAAATAGGCGATCATCGTGGCCCGCATCGCGCGGGAGCTGATCGCCGTGGTCGAAAAGAACAGGCCCAGCACGAGGCCGCTCATCGCGGTTGCACCGTTTGCCACCCCGGCAACAAACCCGGCCATAAGATACAGGGCTGCGCCTGGCTCGGTGGGTCGCGTCGGGCGCAGCAGCAGCGTGATCACCGCTCCAAGGATCAACAGGTGAATGCCGATGCGCATCGCCTGATCCGGGACATGGCCCAAAAGGGCAACACCCAGCGGATTGCCGACAAATCCGGCCAGCAGCAGCAGACCAAGCGCCCGCCGGTCCACATCCCGCAGCACGCTGCGCGATTGGCCCAGAGAGGCGATGATCTCAAGCGCGATGGACATGGGCACGATCTGGCTGGCGGGCAGCCAGAAAATCAGCCCGGCCATCAGGATGGTGGAAAAGCCAAAGCCGGAATAGCCGCGCAGAACCGCGGCGGTGAAGACGACCGTTCCGGCCAGGAGCAGGTCAATCAGGTCCAACGTCGCTCTCTTTGAACGGGATGATCGGGGATGCCGACGGCTTTGGCATCTGCCTTTGCCAAAGCCTGAGGATCAAGGCAACCTGCCCGATGACAAGCGGCGCAAGGCTGAGCGCGCCGGCAAGCGCAAGTCCGGCAGGGCCGGGATCGGGCAGGCGCAGCAGATCCGAAAGGCCCGGCAGCCAAAGCGCAGCGCCGATCAGGCCAGAACACAGGACGAGCGCGCCCCAGACGTAGGGATTGCCCGTGACCTCGTTGACCCAAAGCCCTCCGCCCGTACTGCGCACGTTGAAGACATTCCACAGCTGTGCCAGCGCCAGGGTCAGGAAGGCCACACTCACGGCCTGCTCCTCTTGCAGGTCGAGCCAGAACAGGGCGAGCAGGAAACCGGTCAGGGTGGCAGCGGTGATCGCGCCGCTCAGGAATCCGATCCGGGACCATTCGGGCCGCCCGGCAATCGGCTCGGCGGGATCGCGCGGCGGGCGGGACATGATGCCCTCATCTCCTTTTCCCAGCCCCAGCGCAAAGGCGGGAAAGACATCCGTTACAAGGTTCAGGAACAGGATCTGCAGCGGCAAAAGCGGCGCAGGCAGGCCCGCGCCCACGGCGATGCCGACAACCAGAACCTCGCTGACGTTGCAGGACATCAGGTAGACCACGAATTTGCGGATGTTGTCGAAGATCACCCGGCCCTGCCGCATGGCCATGATCAAGGTGCCAAAGGCATCATCCTTCAGCACCACATCGGCAGCTTCACGGGCGACCTGCGTGCCGCGCTGACCCATGGCAATCCCGATGTCGGACTTCTTGAGGGCAGGCGCATCGTTCACCCCGTCCCCGGTCATCGCCACCACGTGGCCTGCCTTTTGAAACAGACGCACGAGGCTCAGCTTGGTTTCCGGAGCAACGCGGGCAAAGACATCCGCGGACAGAATCCGCGCCCGCAGATCGGGGTCGACCGTTTCAGGGTCGAAATCGCGCAGCTCCTTGCCTTCGATGACATGCAGACCACCTTCGGCCAGTCCGGCCTGCCGGGCAATGGTGGCGGCAGTATCGGCGTGATCTCCGGTGATCATTGCCACGCGAACCCCCGCCTCGAGGCTAGAGCGGATTGCATCGGGCACATCGGCGCGCAAAGGGTCGAGGAAACAGACCAGACTCACCAGGGCCAGCCCCTCGTAGGGGTCTTCATCGGGGGATCTTGTCTGTTTGGTGGCAAGCGCCAGAAGCCGCAGACCTTCGCGTGCAGCGGCGGATTGCCGGTCTGCCCAGGCCCTGCGCGCGGTTGCATCCAGCGGCACGGGGCCGTCCGGATGAAATTCATGCGTGCACTGCTCAAGCACGGCTTCGGGAGCGCCCTTGATGGCATAGAAGAAACAATCACCCTCGGCGTGGACGCTGGCCATCATGTTGTGGCCGGGATCAAAGGCGTGTTCGGCAACCTGCGGGCAGGTTTCTTCAAGGCTGCGCAGGTTCATGCCGGCGCCTCGGGCCGCGTGCAACAGAGCGACTTCCATCGGCTCGCCGCTGGTTTCTGCCGCAGCGGCGGCTAGGGTGGCGTTGTTGCATAAGGCCCCGATGCGCAGGGCGAGGTTCAGCCGCCCGTCGCCGGGTGCAAATTTGCCATGATCCAGCGCCCTGTCACCATCCGCAAAGAGATAGCGTACCACGGCCATTTCATTCTCGGTGAGCGTGCCGGTCTTGTCTGTCAGGATCAGGGTTGTCGCCCCCAGGGTTTCGACCGAGGAGAGCCGCGTGATGACCGCGTTCTGCGCCGCCATGCGCCACATGCCGCGTGCAAGACACAAGGTCGCGACAATGGGCAGCCCTTCGGGCACGGCGGCCACCGCAAGTGCAGTCCCGGTGCGGATCATGTCGATCAGGGCATGGCCGCGTATCACGCCCACGACCACCATCAGAACCGCCAGTCCAAGGGTAAGCCAGACCAGCCGGTGCCCCAACCTGTCCAGCCGCCGCTCCAGAGGCGAAACTTCGGCCTGTGCCGCTTCGGTCAGCGCGCTGATGCGCCCGATTTCGGTCTGCATGCCGGTGGCGGTGACCACGGCTTCTGCGGCGCCCTGGGTGATGGCGGTGCCCTTGAAGACCATATTGCTGCGCGCGTGCAGATCGGTCTGGACGGGCAGGGCTGAGATTCCCTTGGCGACGGGCAGCGATTCCCCGGTCAGGATCGATTCGTCGCTTTGCAGGTTCGAGGCCTGCAGAAGGCGCAGGTCGGCGGTGATCACATCGCCCGCATCCAGGATCACGATATCCCCCGGAACCAGATCGCGGGCATCGATGCGCTGCACCCGGCCGCCGCGACGCACCAGCGTCTGCACCTCGGCAATCCGCAGCAGCGCCTCCATGGAACGCACCGCCCGCAGCTCGGTGAAAAAGCCTATTGCGCCGTTGAACAGGATAACGACAAGGATCGCGATCCCTTCGGCCAGGTCCCCGAAGGCAAAGGATAAAAGGGCCGCCGCAGCAAGCAGCCAGATGATGATGCTACGAAACTGATGCGCGATGAGCGACGACAGGCTTTGTGGCTTCTGCGCCCTGAGCTGGTTCGCCCCATAACGGGCGCGCCTTTCTTCGATCTCCCGCGCAGTCAGACCATGGGTGCGATCAACACTCAGCGCCGCGATGATTTCCTCGCACGCAAGAGCATGGGGCGCGGCGCCCGTGACTTCTGCCATGGTCTTCTCCGTCACGCGGCGGCTGAACCGTCAGCTATGGTCCGGTTCAAACCGGAGTGGCATGGCGGTGGCCCGCATCCTTTACCGTGTCAGAGACAGCTTCCATGGTTTCCTTGTTCGCCGCAACCTCGGCCGAGGTGACGAGCTCGGCGCTGCGGGTGCAAAGATCAATCCATTCCTGCACGTCTTCGGTGATCCGTTCGGCCGACTGCATCTGCCAGTCGTGCAGGGCCTTTGCGGCTGCCGCAGGATCGGTGGTGCCGGTTTCGAACATCGCAGCCGTTGTCTGCAGCGCGGTGCGTGCCGCCGTGTGGCGCCGCTCGAACCAATGCTTGCTGAAGGTCTCAACCTCGTTCAGGAGGCGTTCCTGCATATCCCAGAACTGGTGCACTTGCGGGCCGACCAGCGGGCTGAGCGATGAAAGCGCTTGCACAGGACCTGTGGAAGCGGTGGATTTCTTCTTTGTTTGGCGGGTATTGGCCATGGGTGCACCTCTATGTTTGGTTCAAAGACAACAAGAGCCAGATCCGGCGCCAGAGACATGCTCTGGCGGGCGCCTGACCAACCTATAGCAGTCAGTCTAACCTGATTCCGCGGCCATCACATTGACCCGCGTCAATATTGCGCATGGGTTTAGTTTGTAGCCTGTTGGTTCCGCACGGATCTGAGGCAGTGCCTGCCAAGTGACCACATGAGGGCCTGGCCATCAGCCAAATATTCAACCGCGCCTTAACGGCAACCGCCTGCTTTATACCCGGCTTTTGGGAAAGTGGTGAGCCGTGCAGGATTCGAACCTGCGACCCACTGATTAAAAGAACGGCTAGAGCCATTTCTCTGCATTTCGCCAGAATTCGCCACACTTCCAAAAGCAAAGTAAAAACAATGATTTGTGTTGACTGGTGTTCCGCCGTGCCGCCATGACTAACGCCAGAATTCGCCGCCATTTGCTTCCGTATAGCTTCCGGAAGCAGGCCGTAAGTAAGGAGAGGTCTGGATATGTTCAAACTAACCAAGCGCAGTGTTGAGGGATTGGCTGCCGAAGAAAAGGACTACCTCGCTTGGGATCGGGACATGCGCGGATTTGGCATTCGTGTCTATCCATCGGGCAAAAAGACGTACTTGGTTCAGTATCGCGCTGGACGGCGCACAAGACGAATTACCATAGGACAACATGGCGTGCTGACTGCCGAGGAGGCTCGCATCCGAGCGAAGCAGCTTTTGGGCGATGTGGCGCGCGGGTCGGACCCTTCCGCCGAGAAACAGGCTAAGCGACGCGCCCCAACTGTTGCCGGTCTCTGTGACAGGTTCCTCGAAGAATATGTCGAGCAGCATTGCAAGCCGACAACCGCACGAGATTACCACAGCATTATTCGCCGGTTCATTCGGCCTCGTCTCGGGCCGCTACCGATTGCAGAGGTCACGCGAGCGGACGTGGTAGCGTTTCACCATGCGTTGCGCGACACGCCCTACCAGGCCAACCGTGCGGCGAGTATGTTGTCCAAACTTTTCAATCTGGCCGAAGATTGGGGCTTGCGTCAGGCCGGATCGAACCCGGCACGGCGCATCAAGAAGTTTCGGGAAGAGGAAAAGAAACGCTATCTCTCAGATGCCGAACAGATGCGGCTTGGCAAAGTACTCGCAGAGGCGCTGGAAGAGGGCTCAGAGTCCGTCTATGCGGTGTCAGCCATCCTCCTGCTGATTTTCACCGGATGCCGCCTCAGCGAGATTCTGACGCTCCGCTGGGACTATGTGATAAGCCACCATTTGGAGTTGCCCGACAGCAAGACAGGGCGGCGGCGTATCCCGCTCCCTAGGGAGGCTTACGACATTCTCATGGAGCTGCCCCGCGAGGCCGGAAACCCTTACGTTATTCTGGGCGAAGTGGATGGCGCACCTTTGGTCAACTTGCAGAAGCCTTGGCGACGCATCCGGTCAAAAGCCGGTTTGGATGATGTTCGTATCCACGATCTGCGGCACACCTATGCGTCGGTCGCGATGAAAGACGGAATCGATCCGTTCACGCTCAAAGAAATCATGGGGCACAAGAACCTAACGACGACCTTGCGCTACGCGCACCTAGCGGATGATGCTGTACAGCGTGCGGCGGGATCGATCGCGGCAAGGTTGGCGCGGGCAGTACGTCAGGACAAGCCAAGGACGCCTCTTAGGGTTGCTGGGTAACTTGTTGTTGTTCGACCTGCTCTTCTATTAGTTAACTCAGACGCCATAGGTCTCAGCTGGCCAATAGGCACGAGGTGGTTTGAACGATGAAAGAAGCCGACCCAAAATGACTTTGCGAGAAGAGATCGCCGCAAGGGTTTCTGATGCGTTTGTCCAAAACCTCCACCAGCTTATCGAAGCGCAGTGTGACACCAGCCAATTCAAAGACAAGTTGGTGCATTTCCTGGTCCGATACGAGCGTTACTTTGCGAGTACTCCTGCGGTAACCCGCAACGAACGGCGTGTGCAAATCTCTCGACTTCATGACAAGGCCTCAGGGTTCTTGATGGCTCTAGAAAATCTACACCCGGAAATTGTTGGCAGGATCAGCGCTCAGCTAAACGAATTGACGCATCAGGATAGGTGGGAAGGCTTCGATGTCTTTGACCTCGAGCAGAGCTTGCCGCCGGACGACGACACACCGCATGTGGCGAGGCTAGCATGTGAAAGAATTCGTCAGGCCTGTAAGCTTGAGCTAGATTTCCTCGACGCGACCAAGGGCGCCCCAAAGGGAAGCACGAACCCGTCGCTAGATCAGATTATTATTGATTTGGCAGCGCTCTACGAGATTGAGACTGGGAATTCGGCTATGTCACACTGCTATCGTGATGCGACCGTCGAAGACGAATTCAACGGAAAATTTTTCCTCATGACGAAAGTGTTTCTCGAAGAATGCGCACCCGATCTGGTGACAACCCCCATCGCTCTTGGAAAGCGCATTCATCGAGTCCTGCAAGCTAAATGACCTTCACACACCACATAGGGTTCGAGAAAAATCCTATGTGGTGTTACCGGGCGATTTGTTTACGCCGCATAAAGCCTACGACGCAACGACATGCAGCGAGGCAGATATGCAAACACAACGTGACCCCGACTACTACGACCGCCTGATCGACGAGAAAGAGGCCGCTAGCTATCTCTGCTATTCCGTGCGCGCCTTGCAGAACTGGCGTGTGCGGGGTGGTGGCCCGTTATTCATCAAGGTCTCTGGCCGGTCAGTGCGTTACACCCGGCGCGATCTGCAACAGTGGATCGCGGACAAACGCGTCGCCAACACCAGCGCCGCACCTTCCTAAACACCGAGTTTTGCCCCGCAACGGTTGGTAGCGGTTGTGGGGATTTTGGGGCCGGACGGCTCTTCCAAGGGCGTGGGGTAAACGCACCTCACGCCCTTTCTGTATCCGCTGCCAGACACACCAAAGGAGATTGTCCTATGAACAACCAACCCGCTCACAAACTCAGGCTTGGCCTGATCACTGCAACCATCTGGGCCAACGATGGGTTTTACTCCATCGACTTGGCACGCTCATACAAGAACGCAGATGGGCAATGGCAAAACACCAACAGCCTTGCGCATTCAGATCTTTTGAATGCTGCCAAATGCCTGGAACGGGCAGAAATCTGGATTGGGAGACAGATCAATGGAGGCAAATAATGCGAAAGCCGGACAGCATGTCCGGCCCCAAAACAAAAGCTACCCCGCCGGAGGCTCCCGAACGCGCGGCGAGACCCGACATTCGGATGGGCGCGCGCCCAAGAGGGGGGTGATAGTAGCACCCCCCTCTGGAAATACAGAAACCCCGGAAGACTACACCGTGTTGCACAGAGGTTTTGATACACTGGCCCTCTCTATTCAGGCGAATATTGGTCCTGAGCTTTTTGAATACCTGGAAGCGCAGAAAGCGATTGCCGAGGAGGAGCAGAAAGACGTTCTGATCACCTATGGAGGCGCTCAGTTTTTGCTCAAGCCCTATGGTGGAAAAGGCTATCGATATCTTCTGGATGGTGGCCCCGAGGGAGCAAGCTGGTCGATCAAGAAACCCAATGTCAGGGACAAGTGGGGCATCCGCCTGTCGTTCGGCTCGTTCTTCCTCTCAGTCTATGGGCTAGGAGCCGCCAAGGCGCACTGTGAACGGGTTTTGGACACGTTCGGGGTTCGATTTGGACCAGAGGATGTCAGCATCTCTCGCGCTGACTTCTGCGTCGATGTGTTGGCGAATGGCCTAACGTTGGACCCCAATAACCTGATTGCGCACAGCGCAGCACGGCGGCGAGATAATATTACCCATGAGGATGTAGCCGTGCATGGAAAGTCTGGCTGGGTGTCATCCGTCACGTCAGGCAGCATCGCAAACCGGCAAGTGATAATCTACAACAAGCGGTCTGAGGTGATTGCCCACGGCAAGAGCCACTGGTGGGATATCTGGAACCATACGTTACGTAGTGGGGTGGGCAATACGAACGCCCCCTATACGTTACGTAGTGGGTACGTCCCAGGCCCGCTTTCCCCCGAAAAAGAACGCGCAGCAAAGAACCAAGTTTGGCGGGTTGAATTCCGAGCGGGCAAAGCGCTGTTGAAAGATCGCTGGGGCATTCGCACGTGGGATCAATTCTTCAACCAGTTCGGCGATCTATGCCGCTCGTCCGGTGAGCTTGTACGTTATGCCGAACCCGACCCAACCGACAGCAACCGCGCCCGTTGGCCCAACCACCCCTTATGGGATGTGGTGTGTGCTGAGATGAATGACGATCTGGTTGAAATGCGCAGCGGTGCAGACCCCAACCCTATGAAGGAAGTACAGCGCGAAGAGCATATCGCGAGCCTTCTGAAACAGGTGACGGGCACATGTATCACGATGGCGGCGCTTGAGGGTTGGGGGCATTCGGAACTGCCAACGGCATTCAGCAGTTTTGCGGAACGGATGACTGAGGCAGCAAACGATAACCCTGAGCGCACTGCCAAGCAGTTGCAGGACGCAAAGGACCGATATGTGTTTGTTCGCAGGTTAGATGAACCGCCTACATAACGTTACCTATACGTAGGAACGACCCGGAGATCAGAATCTCCCTACGTATACGTTACGTAGGGAGCATCGGACTGATAAGCAGGCGTTCGCTGTTCAAGGCACTATTGTCAGCAATGCGCAGATAGCGACATTTGCAAAGTCGGGTGTGATCGGGCACGATTTTAGGCCCGACCGACCCAAACCTGCCGTCCGCCCTATTGTCATGATGCTGCACTGCGGCGCATGGCATAGCTGCCATTCACCAATACACTGACTGGGAGGTGGTTCAGGTAGTGCGATGAGGAACCGTAATTTGGAAACTGCGGTCCCTTCGACCTACCCGGGCAGGTGAATAACTCCGTCGTGATCCGGGGATAGGATCAACAATCAAAGAAAACGATCAAAGAAAACGATCCAGCCAAATTTTTACAAGTAATGGTGCTCAGCCTTGCCCCTAGGTTGTATTCGGCGCATTTTAGACATCGGCTTCAAAAGTGGACCAAGAAACTCCTTTCGCTGCCGAACTTGCCGCAAAGGCACGAATCTGATAGATGATCCCTATTAGGGAGCGACATACATCTTGACCGTACGGGAACGCTGGACTAGATAAACGATGAGAATCATTGCTCGACCGAAGTTGATTGCCTTTTCCAAACGCTTCCCGGACTCGAAGTCGCAGCTGGATGTATGGTGGGCAGAAGCGCATCGCACGAACTGGAAAACACCAGCTGAGGTCAAAGCGCAGTATCGCAACGCAAGCATTTTGAAGGGCGGACGAGTGGTCTTCAATATTTGTGGCAACAAATATCGACTGATTGTCAGGTTCGACTACGAGAAGGGTATTGGCTTTGTTCGGTTCCTCGGAACTCACGAGGAATATGATCAAATCGACGCGGAGGAAGTATGACTATGAATGAGCATCATATTCGGCCAATTCATTCCGAGCAGGATTACACCGCTGCACTTGCCCGTGTTGAAGCGCTGATGGACCTTGACCGCTCCAAAGCAGAAGATGATGAGCTTGATGTGCTGGCGACACTGATCGAGGTCTACGAAGATCGTCACTTTCCAATGGACGCGCCAGATCCAATCGAAGCAATCAAGTTTCGCATGCAGCAACTCAACATGAATCAGAGCGACCTGGCCCCAATCTTTGGAAGTCGCGCAAAGGCATCGGAAGTTCTGAGTGGAAAACGAAGCCTGACTCTCAAGATGATCCGGGCTTTGAATGAACATTTGGGCATTCCGGCCGATGTGCTGATACGAGATGGTGGTGCTCTGCCGACCGCTCCGGCGGGGATTGATTTTGAGCGTTTTCCTGTGATGCAAATGGCCAAACTAGGTTGGATCAAGAAAACAGCAGACATCAAGGATCGCACCGAAGAAATCGTGCAGAAGATGGTCGCGTGCGTTGGGGGGCAGCAAGCGCTGCCACAGGCTTTGTTCCGCCAAGGCGGAGGTTCACGAGCCAACGCCAAAACGGATGTTCATGCGTTGCAAGCTTGGTGCCTGCACATTCTTTGCAAAGCACGGCAAGCGGGGCTGGAAGGTGTCTATGAACAAGGAACTATCGACCTCGATTTTCTCCGTGATTTGGCCCGCTTGAGTGAATTTGACGAGGGGCCAAAGCTCGCCAAGGAAAGACTTGCCAAGCATGGCATCGCGCTTGTTGTCGCCTCTCACCTGCCAAAGACTTATTTGGATGGCGCAGCGCTTTGGACAGTGGATAGTGTTCCAGTTGTGGGCATGACGATCCGGTATGATCGTCTGGATAATTTCTGGTTCTGCTTACTTCATGAACTGGCCCACTTGGGGCGGCACTTCAACAATGGAGACGGGGAGGTCTTCATTGACGATCTGCAACTTCGTGAGCGGAACCATGAACGAGATGATATCCGCGAACAGGAAGCTGACAAGTGGGCGCAAGAAGCACTCATTCCCTCCGAGCTGTGGGACGGCCATCCAGTGCGTTCTAACCCCAGTGTGCAGAACGTTATTTCCCTTTCGCGGCAAGCAAAGGTTCATCCTGCCATCGTCGCAGGCCGCATACGCCACGAGAAGCAGAACTACAGGCTGCTTTCGCAGTTCGTTGGCGCGAAACAGGTTCGTCCATTGCTGATGGAGGATTCAATCTGCTGAGTTTAGCGGGGGCGCCCGGCAAGGCGTCCCCGCTTTCACAACACGTCGAAAGGATACAGGCGCACCCTCTTCGTCGTGGCTCCGGAGACCGAAGCGCTCTTGTGGTGGTAAGCAAGGGATAGACGGTTCGGGACTCCAGGGCAAATGTTTTAACAAGCGCCAAGGAGTACGCCGGATGGCTACTATCAAAACTCTGACGCCTGAGCAGGTGTCGATCATCAAGGCTCGCCTTGCGAAGGGCGATTTTCAGCATCGGATCGCTGCCGACTTTGATCTCAATCAGGGGCGCATCAGCGAAATCGCGACCGGAAAGCGCTTTGCAAATGTCCCTCCTGCAGCACAGGAGGCGTCTCATGTCTGACAAGCTTCTCAAGCCAGGTCAAAAAGCGCCACGTTCTGGACAGTATGAAATCACCGGCCCGCGTGGGGGTGGAACCGGAGTTGAACGCACGGTCACACGCAATGAACCTCTTCCGCCGCCAGAGCAGAAGGGTCAGAAGTATCGTCTGGTGGACCCAACAAAACACCGGCGCAAAAATTGAAGTGCCCAATCCAGTACGCGGCTCGGATGAACCGAGCCGCGTTTCCCGCTTTGAGATAACGCAGGAGAAACCCCCTCAATATCTTTAGAAAAAGTCTGGTCGAAGTTCGGCTGAGCGGACCTGTCGCGAAACCGTCTTTAGCCTGCCTCTGAAACATAATCCCCAAAGGCCATCATAAATTGTCCGCTCCTGCCGAGGCCTACCGTCCGAGTCGCGTTCGCAGCGAAAGCCAGCTCTCCGCCCGACCTTTTAGCCGGGCCATCTGATGCACGTGCTGAACCAATGTCGTGTTTGGGCTACAAATTCGGCTGACCGGTGGCCGAGTTGCACGTATCCGGGCGCCTAGGTCGACTGGGAGCAGATAGAGACCTTTGCAAAGTCGGGAGCGTCGTCAGGGTTGAAGACACGCCCGGCCCGGAGCGGATCTCCGGAGCGGCTTGTGCCAATCACCGATGTTTTGACATTCCAAGGTCTTACCAAGGAGGGCAGTAGTACTTCTTAGTTGAACGCACTTGTCATATGTCGGAACCTGTATCGAATGGGATCTAGTTTGACGGAGAACCTCAGTGGCTGGCAAAATCCTCGGCGATACGGAGATTCGAAAGGCGATCAAGGATGGGCTGCTGGAAGTCTCGGAACTTGACGTTGACGGGGTTGATTTGCGCAGTGCAGACTGTCGAATTCAACCGAGCTCTCTAGATCTGACGGTCGGTCAAATTTTTGATCCACCGAAAGACATGCATGGCCTCGACAACCTTGAACGTTGGCCGCAACCGCTTATGGGGCTGCGCTTGCTCCCGGGCCACAGCGCCATTGTTGAAACGCAACAAACGCTCAAATTGTCCAATCAGATTTCTGCATTCGGTTTCCCTCCCGCGCACCTCGCGCGGAAGGCTCTCCTTATGACGAATCCTGGACACATCGACCCTGGCTACGAAGGCAAGCTCACCTTCACTGTCATTAATCTCGGTCGCGAGACAATCTATCTTGATCGCAGCGACATCATCGTCACCCTATTGCTTTTCCGTCTTGAAGGTGAAGGTGCGAAACACGGCTATGCGGACCGGCGAGCCGACCAACCAAAAAAGACAGAAGAAGGTCGTCGGAAAAGCAGGTCCAGGTTGTTGAACACGCTTGCTCCAGATTTTGGCGATTTCACACAACGCATGGAGATCGCTGCAGAAAAGGCGGTCAATAGAACTCTAGCCAGAGAAGAAATGAAAAAATACTGGGTTTCGGCCGCAGCTGTGGCCGTTGCGGCGATTGTGTCCGCTGGTATCGGGTTTTTCAAAGACACCCGAACGATGGACAAGTTGTACACATTCAATGCCAGCAATCAGGTGTCGGTGGGAGAGCTTGGTGACCGATTGTCCAGGCTCGAAGCCGAGGCAAAAAACAGGGAAGCAATCCAGGGCCTTGAAACAATTGCGCTGGAAGTCGAAGAACTTCGAAGGATATTGGAAGATCTTCGTGCAGATACGGAACAGCTCAGGTAGGGACAACTTCAAGCCGCAATGACAGTGAGACTTAAGACCATGGCACTCCCAGAAATCTACGTGCTATCGCGCCCCAGGTTCGAAAGCGCTGAGCTGCAAAGGTTCCTCAACGACAGAGGGCTTGCATGGGTTGCAAGTCCGGACGCTGCGGACGGCGAGCATCTGGTCGAAGTCTGTGGCCGGATTTGCTATATGTCCTTTTCGGCCGACACCTCGAAGGTGCGCCACCCAAACAGCTCTTATATCGAAAATTTGGTGAGAAAAGGTCACGAAAGCGTTTTGGAGCACGCCAATTGGACGTTCATCCTGGACGGTGTTAGCCGCGCCTTTACTCATCAATTAGTGCGTCACCGCATCGGCTTTTCTTTCAGCCAGCTTTCCCAGCAGTACCACGACGAAAGCGAGGCGCGTGTCCTGCCGCCTGAGGGGCTTGAGGGTGAAGCGAAAGAAATCTGGGAAGCTGCCACATCAAAAGCGATTGGAGCTTACCGCAGGATTGTGGAGTTGACCGAAACGAATGAGGCAGCAAATCCAGAACGTAAACGTCGTCTGCGATCTGAAGCCAGAAGCCTTCTACCAAATGCGGTGGAAACTGTGATTGCTATAACTGCGAACGCTCGCTCGATTCGGCATTTTCTCAAGTTGCGCGGAGCGATTATCGGTGATATCGAGATGCGCCGAGTGAGCGCCGCAATCTATCATATGGTCGTCGGCGATGCTCGCGCGCTTTTTTCCGATTTCGAGGTCATTGAGCATAGCGACGGATACCCATTAGTCCGTCAACGTCTCGATCCCTGAGCATGGCTCCATGCTCGAAGAAGGTATCCAACCGACTTCGATAGATATCACCCTCCGGCTTCCTGCGTTGGCTGTTTGCTAGTGCCACGACCTACCACGGCGGCTACAATTATATCTCTTAAGGCCTATAGGCGTTGCTACTGGGGGTATCGGGATGTGCGTTTGTCGCCTCGCACAAGGGAGAACCCAAGCGATGCAGGCGCAGACTGAAAGTTTAGTTTGGGCTGTTGGCCGTCAACATGCATGTCTGCGACTTCAAGTGTTAGGCCTGTGACGGGAAAACCACGGGCCAATCTTGGTCACAGTGCTTCCGTATTGCTTCCGGAAGTTAGAGGCGCGAAAGCCGCGTCAGGTGACGCGGCTCGCAACATCTTGATATTCAAGAAAAAAGTGGTGAGCCGTGCAGGATTCGAACCTGCGACCCACTGATTAAAAGTCAGTTGCTCTACCAACTGAGCTAACGGCCCACTTCCTTTGTGCGGTCTAAGCGAAAACATCCCGAAGGATCAAGCGCTTATTTCGCGTCGGTCCGGCGTGGCTTGGTGTTCCATGCTGTCCCGATAGGCGGCGTATCTAGGGGGAGTAGCGCGGGGGGTCAACCCCCTTTTTTCAAGTTTATCCGCGCAAGGCTGGATTCATTTCCACGCCGGGTCTATATGCCCGCCATGAGCACATCAGATCATACCGGATTCCCCTTCATGAAGATGCACGGGCTGGGCAACGACTTTGTCGTTGTCGACGCACGCGTGCAGGATATCGCGATCACCCCCGCGCGTGCGAAGGGAATCGCCCATCGCCAGTTCGGGGTGGGATTCGATCAGCTCGCCGTGATTTCAAACGGTGTCGGGGATGCGCATCTGACATTTTACAACGCTGATGGCTCCACCTCGGCGGCCTGTGGCAATGCCACCCGTTGCATCGCCCGTCACCTGATGGGGGAAACCGGCAAGGGCGCGCTACACCTGACCACGGATCGCGGCGATCTATACGCGCGGGACGCGGGCGAGGGGCTGACCTCGGTCAATATGGGGCAGCCGCAGCTGGACTGGCAGGAAATCCCGCTGGCCGAAGAAATGGACACGCTGGAGCTGCCCATTGAGGGCGGCCCCACCGCGACTGGGATGGGCAATCCCCATTGCACGTTCTTTGTCGAGGATGCCGATCTGATCCCGCTTGCGGAGTTCGGCCCGCGCTATGAACATCACCCGCTCTACCCTGAGCGCACCAACGTGCAGGTGGCCCATATCGTAGGCCCCGATCACATCCGCATGCGGGTGTGGGAGCGCGGCGTGGGGGTCACGCTGGCGTCTGGCTCTTCCTCCTGCGCCACGGCCGTCGCAGCGGCGCGCAGGGGCCTCACAGGGCGCCGGGTGCGTATCGATCTGGACGGCGGCACCCTCTGGATCGACTGGCGCGAGGATGGCGTCTGGATGACCGGTCCGACCATGCATGTGTTCAGCGGCACCTTCACCGCAGATTTTCTGGAGTCGCTGGGATGACAGCGCCAAAATTCACCACGCTGGGCTGCCGCCTGAACGCCTATGAGACCGAGGCGATGAAGGAGCTGTCGCGCGCCGCAGGGCTGGAAAACGCCGTGGTGGTGAACACCTGCGCGGTGACGGCCGAGGCGGTGCGCAAGGCCCGCCAGGAGATCCGCCGCCTGCGCCGGGAAAACCCCGATGCGCCGATTATCGTCACCGGCTGCGCCGCCCAGACCGAGCCGGAGACCTTTGCCGCCATGGAAGAGGTCACCCGCGTCATCGGCAATACCGAGAAGATGCAGCCCGGTACCTGGGCTGAGATCGCCAAGGGGCCGGATTTCATCGGAGAGACGGAAAAGGTGCAGGTCGACGATATCATGTCTGTGACCGAAACCGCCGGCCATCTGATTGATGGGTTCGGAACTCGCTCCCGCGCCTATGTGCAGGTCCAGAACGGCTGCGATCACCGCTGCACCTTCTGCATCATTCCCTATGGCCGGGGCAATTCCCGCTCGGTGCCTGCGGGCGTGGTAGTGGACCAGATCAAGCGGCTTGTGGACCGGGGCTATAACGAGGTCGTGCTGACGGGCGTTGATCTCACCTCATGGGGCGCCGACCTGCCTGCGCAGCCGAAACTGGGCGATCTGGTGATGCGGATTCTGAAGCTGGTGCCGGATCTGCCGCGCCTGCGGATTTCATCCATCGATTCGATCGAGGTGGACGAGAACCTGATGCAGGCCATCGCCACCGAGCCACGCCTGATGCCGCATCTGCACCTGTCCTTGCAGCATGGCGACGACATGATCCTCAAACGGATGGCGCGGCGTCATCTGCGCGATGATGCCATCCGCTTTGCCGAGGAGGCGCGCAAACTGCGCCCCGAGATGACCTTTGGCGCCGATATCATCGCCGGTTTCCCGACCGAGAGTGAGGCGCATTTCGAGAACTCGCTGAAGCTGGTGACCGACTGCGACCTGACCTGGCTGCATGTCTTTCCCTACTCAAAACGCGAGGGCACGCCTGCGGCGAAGATCCCGAAACAGGTCGATGGCAAGACCATCAAGGAGCGCGCCGCCCGCCTGCGCGCCGCAGGCGATGCCCAGGTGCAGAAACATCTGGCCGCGCAGGTGGGGCAGACCCACCGCATCCTGATGGAAAACCCTCACATGGGCCGGACAGAGCAGTTTACCGAGGTGATCTTCGAGACGCCTCAGGAGGAAGGGCAGATCGTGACGGCAGTCATCACCGGCGCAAGGGGTGCTCAGCTGACGGCCTGACGTGTGCTGGTGTTCCGAGCGGCTTGAACGTGACATCACCTCTCAAAAGAAAACCCCCGCCAATGGCGGGGGTTCCTGTTTCTGCATCAGGGGCAGACCGATCAGGAGGTCTTCTTGCCCTTGTGCGGTGCCCAGAGGCGCTTGTTGGTGAGGTACAGCAGCACCGACAGCACGGTCAGGATCAGCACGCCGACGAAACCGGCGGTCTGGCGGGCCATCATCTTGGGCTCTGCGGTCCACATCAGGAAGGCCGCGACGTCTGCCGACATGCTTTTGACGTCATTGGCATGACCATCCGCGAATTCGACCTGCTCGTCGGACAGCGGCGGTGCCATCGAGATCCAGCCGCCGGGGAAGGCGGTGTTCTCGTAGAAGATGGTGCCCGCCTCTTCCTTTTCCTCACCGGTGTAGCCGTCCAGCAGGGAGGCGATGTACTCGGCGCCGCCCATGCCCTTGAACAGCTGGTTCATGCCCGACCCATAGGGGCCGTGGAAACCGGCACGCGCCTTGGCCATCAGGCTGAGGTCAGGGGCGTTGGCTGCCGTGTTTTCAGGGAAGTGATCGACGGGTTTCGCTGGGCGGAAATCGTCCAGCTCTTCGTCGAAAACCTGAAAGTTTTCGGCCGCATAGGCACGCACCTGATCCTCGGGCAGGCCGGGGCCGCCTTCGTCGGAAAGGGTGCGCAGCGGCACAAACTTGAGGCCGTGACAGGCCGCGCAGACCTCGGTGTAGATTTGAAGGCCGCGCTGCAGCTGGTTCTGGTCATAGGTGCCAAAGGGGCCTTCGAAAGAGAACTGGAAGTCCTCCACGTGCCCCGCTCCGCCTGCCGCAAAACCTGCGGCAGGGGTGAGCGCCAGAGCGAAGGCGGCACCGGTTGCGAGTTTCTTCAACATGGGTAGCAGTCCTTCTAGCTTACTCGGCAGGAGTGGCTTCACCGGATTTCTTGCCATAGTGGGCGTCGAAATCCTCTTCGATGGTTTCCGGCATTGCGTCCGGCTTCTCGATCACACCCAGCAGCGGCAGGATCACCAGGAAGTAGGCGAACCAGTAGGCCGATGCGACCAGGGAGTACATGTCGTAGGGGTACTCTGCCGGCATCGCCCCCAGCCACATGAGGGCAAAGAAGTCGATGACCAGAAGGTAGAACCACCATTTGAACATCGGACGGTAGCGACCCGAACGCACGCGGCTGGTGTCCAGCCAGGGCGCCAGGGCCATCACCGCGATGGCACCGAACATGGCCAGCACGCCGAAGAACTTCGCGTCGATGATGCCGCCGGTCACGAAGGAGGCGATCTGAACCACCCAGACGTCAGCGGTAAAGGCACGCAGGATCGCGTAGAAGGGCAGGAAGTACCATTCGGGCACGATGTGTGCGGGCGTCGCCAGCGGGTTGGCTTCGATGTAGTTGTCGGGGTGACCCAGGTAGTTCGGCATGAAGCCGACAATCGCCCAGAAGATCACCAGCACGATGGCCAGACCCAGGAAGTCCTTGATCACGAAGTAGGGCCAGAAGGGCAGGGTGTCTTTCTTGGCTTCTTCCTTCGAACCACGACGCACTTCAACACCGGTGGGGTTGTTGTTGCCAGTGGTGTGGAAGGCCCAGATGTGAACGATCACAAGCGCGGCGATCACGAAGGGCAGCAGGTAGTGCAGCGAGAAGAAGCGGTTCAGCGTGGCGTTGTCCACTGCCGGTCCGCCCAGCAGCCAGGTCTGGATCGGCTCCCCGATGAAGGGAATGGCGCCGAACAGGCCGGTGATCACGGTCGCACCCCAGAAGGACATCTGACCCCAGGGCAGAACGTAGCCCATGAAGGCGGTGCCCATCATGCAGAGGTAGATCAGCATGCCGATGATCCAGGTGATCTCGCGCGGGGCCTTGTAGGAACCATAGAACAGGCCGCGGAAGATGTGGATGTAGACGGCAACGAAGAACAGCGATGCGCCGTTCGCGTGCAGATAGCGGATCATGTAGCCGCCATTGACGTTGCGCATGATGTGCTCAACCGAGGCAAAGGCGAGATCCACATGGGGGGTGTAATGCATCACCAGAACGATGCCGGTGATGATTTGCAGGGCAAGGCAGAAGGCCAGAACGATGCCCCAGATCCACCACCAGTTCAGGTTCTTGGGGGTGGGGATCATGATGGTGTCGTAGATCAGACCGACGATCGGCAGACGGCTGTGGAGCCACTTTTCGCCGCCAGTCTTCGGTTCGTAATGGTCGTGCGGAATACCGGACATGTTGCGTCTCCTTATCCCAGCTTGATTGTGGTTTCGTCGACGAACTCGGCGACCGGTACGTGCAGGTTCTGCGGTGCGGGACCTTTGCGGATCCGCCCGGCAGTGTCGTAGTGCGACCCGTGGCAGGGGCAGAACCAGCCGTTGAACTCACCGGCACCGTCGCCCAGAGGCACACAGCCGAGGTGGGTACAGACACCCATCATCACCAGCCATTCGCCGGCGTCGTCCATGGTGCGGTTCTCGTCCGATGCATCGGTGCCCGGCTTGTTGGGGTTTTCCGAGGCGGGATCGATCAGATCGCTCAGCGCAACCGCGCGGGCTTCGTCGATTTCGGCCTGGGTCCGGCGACGGATGAATACCGGCTTGCCGAGGAACATCACGGAAATCTGGGTTCCCACTTCAACGCCACTGATATCGACCAGGATCGAGGACAGCGCCTTGACGTCGGCAGATGGGTTCATCTGATTGACGAGGGGCCATACTGCGGCACCCGCGGTGACTGCCCCGGCGCCGGCAGTGGCGTAGTAGAGGAAATCTCTCCGGGTTCCTTCGTTGTCTTCTGCGTGGGACACGAGGTTTTCTCCAATTCCAGCGCCCGTTTAGGGCAAACATGCGCATGCACTGCCAGAAATCCGCAGTGCCTCATCGCGGGTATCTAGCGGGGAGAAGCCCTTTCGTCCAGCCGTCATATACGCGCACCGGGCCTGCCCGGGCAGTTTCTTTTGACAGACTGTCACAAAAACCACTTGTGAAACGATTGGTTGGTCAACTGACCAGGTGGTGACGTCAACTCGCGGGGGGCTTTGTTTCCTGCATGGAGGGGCGCGATTCGAAGGACGCGAACCATTCTGCCAGGGCTTCGTTGCCGTGGCGCCAGTTTGACGTGGGATGACGGAAATCGAGATAGGCCAGAGCGCAGCCTACGGCGATTTGTCCCATGTCCAAGGGCCCTTTCAGGTGCGCCATCCAGCGATCATTGAGCGCCGAGCAGGCGCCGAGCACCTTGCCCAGTTGCGCGTCCAGCCAGGGTTCGAAGATCATGTTCTCGGGGCGCAGGCGACGCTCGTAGGTCATCAGGACGGCCGCCTCCATGATTCCGTCTGCGGTGGCCTCCAGCACCTTGGTATCCCAGGAACGGCCATAAAGATTGCTGCCCGCACGATGGTCCAGATAGGCGCAGATCACCCGGCTGTCATACAGGGTCGGACCGTTGCCGCGCGACAGGGCGGGGATCTTGGCCAGAGGGTTGCTGGTCTTGAGATCCTGATCGGGGCTCAGGGCCGTGGTCTGTACGTCAATGATGTCGACATCGTCGAGCTGGTCGGTTTCGTGCAGCACCACCATGACCTTGCGAACGAATGGCGAGGCCGCCGAGAAATAGAGCTTCATGATGTTTCTCCCCTGGTTTTCGGGCAGCCTACAGCCTGCCGCGACAAAGAAAAGAGGGCGCCTGCCTTTGCGCCCTGGTCAAGGCCTCTTGAAACTTGATACGGCCCTTGGCAAGGTCGCTTCGTTCTCAGGGCGGGGCGGAATTCCCCACCGGCGGTATGCGGGGCATCGACCCCGAAAGCCCGCGAGCGGCTTTCCGGGTCACGCACCCACAGCCAATGAGACGAAGATCGGCCCCGATGCCGTGGACAAACGCGTTCACAGCCCGAAAAGTGGGACTCGGTTTTCGGATCAAGCTGTGGAGCAGACAGGAAAGTGTCTAGCAGATCTGGTGAGAGGCCAGAGCCGACGGTTAAAGTCCGGATGGAAGAGAACGTGCGACAGGGCCTGCCATGGTGGCGGGTCTCCTGCCGTTCGTTATCGCCTTGGGTGACGTGTCGAACCTAAAGGAGATACCCATGACACACACCCGATATGCATTCATCAAGGCCAACTGGCACGCCGATATCGTCGATCGCGCGCTGGAGGGGTTTCAGGAATTGATCCCGGCCGATCAGATCGATGTCTTTGACGTGCCCGGCGCCTTTGAAATGCCGCTAATGGCTCAGGAACTGGCCAAGACGGGGCAATACGCCGCCGTGGCCTGTGCTGCGCTGGTGGTGGATGGCGGCATCTATCGCCATGACTTTGTCGCCCAGGCTGTAGTGGACGGGCTGATGCGCGCAGGGATGGACACCGGGGTGCCGGTGCTGTCCGTCTCGCTGACGCCGCATCACTTCCAGGAGACCGATCATCACATGGCAATCTACCGCGACCATTTCGTGCAAAAGGGCCGCGAGGCCGCCCAGGCCGCGCTGATGATCACCAGGACGCGGGCACAGGCAAAGGGATTGGCGCAGGCTGCGTAAACCTTTCTGTGTGTGACCAACAGCCTGCCGCTTCAGCGGCAGGCACGCGTCCGCCCGCCCCCACGGCGGGCGCGTTCCGCTCCCACCTCGGTCGGACGCTGAACTGCACTTCCGAAAACAAACTACCCCAGATAGGCCTTCAAGGCAGGCGGCGGGTTGTTCAAAAGCTCTGCCGTGTCTTGTGGCGCATGGGCTGTGCCCTCGGCCACCAATACCACCTGATCGGCGATGCGGCGGGCATCGCTCGGATCATGGCTCACCATCAACAGCGTTGCGCCGCTCTCCTGCGCCAGCTCGGCGACCAGATCCAGCATTTCGGCCTTCAAGGCAGGCCCCAGCGCCGCAAAGGGTTCATCCAGCAGAAGAATATCCCGCGCCTGCACCAGCACCCGCGCCAGTGCGACACGGCTTTGCTGCCCGCCAGACAGGGCAGCGGGCTTGCGCGACTCCATCCCCTCAAGGCCGACGCGGGTAAGCGCCTCTTGCACTCGGGCGTGTTCGGCATCCGTCAGCCGCAGGTTCGGCTTCACACCAAGACCCACATTCTGCGCTGCTGTCAGGTGGGGAAACAGGTTGCCGTCCTGAAACAGCATCGCCACCGGGCGTTTTCCGGGCAGGTGGTTGGTCAGATCCGCACCCTCCCAAATGACACGGCCAGCAACGAGAGGGAGAAAGCCTGCAATCGCCTCGATCAAGGTGGATTTCCCCGCGCCCGAGGGGCCGATCACCGCCACCTGCGCGCCACGCGGGATCTCCAGATCCGCCGTCAGGGTAAAACCGCCGTTGTCGATACGGATGCGATCAAGCTTCAGCATGCCAGCGGCCTCCTCGGTCCAGGATCCAGAATGCCGCCATCGACAGCACCAAAAGGAGCAGCGCCGCCCCGGCCGCCGCCTGCATCTGATAGGCGCCCATCAGGCGATAGACCTGCAAGGGCAAGGTGGCGACTTCGGGGTCGGCAAAAAGGGCGATGACCCCAAGATCTCCCATCGACAGCGCCGCGGCAAGCCCTGCGGCAAAGCCGATCTGCGCCCGCAGGCGTGGCAGCACCACATGGCGCAGGAAGGGCCAGCCGCGCATATCAAGCGTCAGCGCCAGTTTGCGATGCCGCTGAACCACGTCTCGGCAGGCGGGCACCAGTATGCGCAGGGCAAAGGGCAGCGCCATCACCGCATTGACCAGCGCCGTCACCGGCAGCGCCAGCGCAAATGGGCTGGCCACGGGGTAGATCAGGATGAACAGCCCTGTCCCGATCACAAGGGGCGAGGCGGCAAGACCCAAGAGCCCCGCGATCTCCATGGGCAAAGGCCGACCAAGGGCAGCCGCCAGCGCCATCGGCAGCGCCAGCGCCAGCAGGATCAGGGTGCTCGCCCCCGCCACAAGGACCGAGGCCAAGGCCGCCTGCCAGACCGAAGCAGGCAGGGACAGAACACCGGGCAAGCCAGACAGAACCACCGCCAGCAAAGGCAGCAATAGGAACAGGCCTGCAAAGACAATCCAAAAGGCATCAAGGCCCCGCGCCATTGCGCTGCGCCCGTCCCAGCGGCGCAGCATCCGGTCAAGGCCGGTGCCGAACCCCTCACCCACCGGCGCGCGCAGGGCCAGCGTTGCCGCCAGAGCGGTCAGCACCAGTTGCAGCCCCGACAAAAGCGCCGCGCGCCCGAGGTCGAAATCGAAGCTGAAGGCTTGGAATATCGCCAGCTCGATGGTGGTGGCGCTGGGGCCTCCGCCGAGGGTCAGCGCCACGGCGAAACTCGACAGGCAGATCGCAAAGACAACCGCCAGCGCGCCCGGTACGACGCGGGCCAGCATCGGCGCTTCCAGAAGCTGCCACATGGCGCGCGGCCCTGCATCCAGCTGCGCGGCAAGGCGAAAGCGTTCGGCTGGGATCTCTTGCCAGCCCTGCAGGATCAGCCGGGTGGCCAGCGGCAGGTTGAAGAACACATGCGCCAGCACCACGCCATGCAGCCCGTAGATGCTGAGCGGCTCCAGCCCGAACAGCGCCAGCGCATCGCTGACCCAACCCGCACGGCCAAAGACCGCCAGAAGGCCAAGGATGGCCACGATCACAGGCAGGATGAAGGGCGCACCCAGAAGGGCGATCAGCATAGACCGGCCTTTAAAGCGCCGCCGCGCCAGCGCGCGGGCAACGGGGACTGCCAGTGTGACGCTGAACAGGGCAGACAGGCTCGCCTGTACCAGGGTGAACCGCACGGCCGCCCAGTCGGCGGAACTCAGGCCCCGCCCGGCTTCGGCCCGCAGGGCAACTGCCGCCAGCGTGCCAAGGATCAGCGCCGCCACAAGGGCAGCGGCGCCATATCCCGCAGCCGGGCTTAGCGGCTGAGCGCGCCGCGCCATTCGTCCAGCGCCGCGTCACGCACCGCCGCAGCCTCATCCGCAGGCAGCAGCAGCGATTTCTCCGGGGTGATCAGGGTCTCGAACCCCTTGGGCAGACCGCCTGCCGGGGTCACCGCCGGATACATCCAGTTGGTGGTGGGAATGATCGACTGGAAGGCATCCGAAACCATGAACTGCAGGAACTGATCGGCCAGCTCGGGCTGATCACTTGCGGCCAGCTTTCCGGCAACCTCGACCTGCATATAGTGCCCTTCGGCGAACGACGCGGCCGCCTTGCCGGCGTCTTCCTCGGCGATCAGGTGATAGGCGGGGGAGGTGGTGTAGGAGAGCACCATGTCCGCCTCGCCCTCAAGGAACATGCCGTAAGCTTCGGACCAGCCCTTGGTGACGGTGACGATATTGTCAGACAGACCTTCCCAGATCGCGGGGGCTTCATCGCCATAGGCGGCCTTTACCCACATCAGAAGGCCCAACCCTGGGGTGGAGGAGCGCGGATCCTGGATCACGATCTTGGTGTCGCTTGCGGCCAGCGACTTGAAATCACCCGGAACATCGGCGTCTGCGTTGTGGACAAAGGCAAAATAGCCCCAGTCATAAGGAACGAATGTGTCGTCACCCCAGGCGATGGGCAAGTCGTAGTCAGCGGTGACGGAATGCGCGGCAAACAGCCCGCTGTCCTTTGCGGCGGCGGTGAGGTTGGTATCCAGCCCCAGCACCACATCGGCATCCGAGCGCGCGCCTTCCAGTTTGACGCGCGCCAGCAGCGCGGCGCCATCGCCCGCGCCGACCAGTTTCAGGTCGCAGCCGCAGACCTCTTCAAACGCGGCCTCAACCGCCGGGCCGGGGCCCCAGTCGGAGACAAAGCTGTCGTAGGTGTAAACGGTCAATTCGGGCGTCTCGGCAAATGCCGCCGATGCGCCCAGCAGTCCCGCTGCAAAAACAGAATACTTCATGGCATCCTCCTTTGCGGCGACGGGCAAGGGGAGGGCCTGACGTGCGGGGCTGCTCCAAAACCTTCCCTCCGCCGGTATGAGCCGGTTCAGGTTCAACGGGTGTACTCTCAGCGCCGCAGCGCACCCCGAGGTGAGCCGCAAACTAGGCTGCGTGCAGCGGAAAGACAAGGAAGAGCGGAATGTTTCGCGCGCGAAACAGGTGACCGGGGCCTTGCCGCACCGTGCGCAGCAGGCGCAATTGCACTTGAGCCATGCCCGCCCCGCCGCTAAGCACGTTTCGCAAAGGAGACCGCCCCCATGTCGATGAACAGCTTTGGCCATCTTTTCCGCGTCACCACCTGGGGTGAAAGCCACGGTCCCGCGCTGGGCGCCACCGTCGATGGTTGCCCGCCGAACGTGCCGATTGAACCGGAAATGCTGCAGCAGTGGCTCGACAAGCGGCGCCCCGGGCAGAACAAGAACATGACCCAGCGCAACGAACCCGATGCGGTCAGGATCCTGTCGGGTGTGTTCGAGGGCAAATCCACCGGCACGCCGATCCAGCTGATGATCGAGAACACCGACCAGCGGTCCAAGGACTACGGCGATATCGCCCAGACCTTTCGCCCCGGTCATGCGGATATCACCTACTACCAGAAATACGGCAATCGCGATTATCGCGGCGGCGGGCGTTCCTCGGCGCGGGAAACCGCAGCGCGGGTGGCTGCGGGCGGTGTTGCCCGCGAGGCGATCAAAGCGCTGGTGCCGGGGCTGGAAATCAAGGGCTACATGGTCGCCATGGGCGAGATGGAGATCGACCGCGAGCGGTTTGATTGGGACGCCATCGATCAGAATGACTTCTGGATCCCCGATGCGGGTGCGGTTCAGGACTGGGAAGACTACTTGCAGGCCCTGCGCAAGGCGCATGATTCCGTCGGCGCGGTGATCGAGGTTGTCGCGCGCGGCGTGCCCGCAGGCATTGGCGCGCCTGTCTATGGCAAGCTGGACACCGATCTGGCGGCGGCGATGATGTCGATCAATGCGGTCAAAGGCGTCGAGATTGGCGAGGGTATGAATGCCGCGCGTCTGAAAGGGTCTGAAAACGCCGATGAGATCTTCATGGGCAACGATGGCCAGCCGGTCTATTCCAGCAATCACGCAGGCGGGATTTTGGGCGGTATTTCCACGGGTCAGGATGTGGTGGTGCGCTTTGCGGTCAAACCGACCTCCTCGATCCTGACGCCGCGCCAGTCGATCCGCAAGGATGGCTCTCCGGCCGAGGTGATCACCAAGGGGCGCCACGATCCCTGCGTCGGTATTCGCGCCGTGCCGGTGGCCGAAGCGATGATGGCTTGCGTTATCCTCGATCACCTGCTTCTGCATCGTGGACAGATCGGCGAAAATCAGGGTGTGATCGGCTAAGAGGGTCTGTCCCATGGGCGCGATCCTTGCCATCACATTTCCGATCTATGCGGCGCTGGGCCTTGGCTATCTCATCGTCTGGAAGGGCTGGTTTGCCCCCGAGGACATGCGCCGGTTCGGATCCTATGTTCTGAACATCGCCCTGCCTGCGCTGATCTTTTCCGCTGTGGCCGCACGTAGCCCGGCGGAGGTGTTTCAGCCGGGATATGTGCTGATCTATGCCCTTGGCGGGCTGATGACCATTCTTGTGGCCTATGGGCTGTTCACCCTTCGTGGCGTCGATCCGCGCCGTCGGGCGCTGGGAGTGATGGGATCGACCTGTCCCAACAACGGCTTTGTCGGTTATCCGATCATGCTGTTGGTCTTTCCCGACCTTGCGGGGGTGATCCTGGCGCTGAACCTTCTGGTCGAGAACCTGATCCTGATCCCCGCCTGTCTTTTGCTGATGGAGCTTGCGGCCAGCGCTCCCGGTCAGAGGTTGCTGCCAAAGCTGCGCGGTATCCTGTGGAACATGGCGAAGATGCCGATGTTGATCGCGCTGGCGCTGGGTCTGGTGGTGTCCGCCAGCGGGCTTTCGCTGCCGGGGCCGTTTTTGCGGTTCGTGGATATGCTGGCAGCCTCGGCCGGGGCCTTGTCGCTGGTGGTGATCGGTGGCTCGCTGGTGGGTCTGCCGATGCACGGCAACCGCAGCCTCGCGGCGCAGATCGCAGCTGGCAAGCTGCTCTTGCACCCGGCGCTGGTGGCGGGGGGTGCGGCGGTTCTGCTTGGCGCGGGGCTGGTGACGCTACAGCCCGAGCTGCACAGCGCGGTGATCCTGTCGGCGGCGATGCCGATGTTCGGGATCTACACGGTGCTGGCCCAGCGGCAGGGGGTGGAGGGGGCTGCGAGCCTCGCCATGCTGACCGCCACCAGCCTAGCCTTTGTGACGCTGACCGCGCTGTTGTGGCTGCTGGTCTGACACGGTCGAAATGATGCAGCATGCTTGGCGCTGGCGTGCCACTCGTGTCTCTTTGGATCAGAAAGAGTTGCGGCGCAGGTAGCGAATAAGGCCGATCAGAACCAACCCGATCGGCACCCAGAAAATGGCACCCGCCAGCAAGAACCAACTCATCCATAAAAGGCTGTGGAGCAATCCACCGATGTCGGCGCCCAAGACGGTGCAGGCTTCGGGCCCCTTTGCCAGGGTCTTGCAACCGGTCAGGGTGGCAATCTGAACGACTGCAAAGCCAACAGCCCACAGCAAGGCTGGCCAGGTGAGGATCAGGACAGAAAGCCAGCCGGGGAGCTCGTCCGGGTCTGGGTCCGAAGGGGAGGGCCTATCTGGAGATGGGTCTGGGGGGCGTGTCATGAAGAATGAGCCAATAAGAACATGGGAATGACCAAATCACAGCCAAGGCAGGACAACAATGGTGGGGTGCTCCCGCGCCCGCAGGGGGTCGGCTGCGCCAACTCCCTTTTGTGCGGCCTTGGGCCGGGCGCTGCCCTTCGGGCAGCGAAGAAGGATCTGCTGAGAGGTCCGCTGAGGGGCAGATCTGCCCTCAGGCGGACCCTGTCGATGGTCATGCCCGCTGGTGACGCCTCAAGGGTGAACCGCGCTGTCGCGCGGCCGCGATGCGGCCCTTGACCCCTCACCAGCGCGCGTCAGGATCAGGCCGCCCTGATCGCGTAGCTGTTCACCGGGCGGGAGACTCCGTGCAGCTCGACCTCGCCCAGCGGGATGGCGGTGGAGGGATCCTTCAGAACATCGGCGCTGACCACGATCTGATGGCCGAGCGATTTGCCGTATTCACCAAGCCGCGCCGCCACATTGGCGGCCTGGCCGATCACGGTGAAATCGAGCCTCTCCTGCGATCCGACGTTTCCATAGGTCACGGACCCATAGGCGATCCCCGTGGAGCAGTGGAGTGTCTCGAGGCCGGTCTCCTCCGCAAGGGCGGGCAGGGCGTCGACGATGGCGCGGGCCGATGTCAGCGCCTGCTTGCGGGCGCGGAAGCTCTTGTGCGGATCGGCCGGAAAGACCGCCAGCACAGCGTCGCCGATGAATTTCAACACCTCGCCGCCATTGTCGTGCACGATGGTCGAAACGGTTTCGAAGAACCCGTTCAAGAGCTGGATATAGGCGCGGCGACCCAGCTCCTCTTCCAGCCGGGTGGAGTTGCGCAGATCGCAGAACATGATGGCGGCGTCGATCTCATCCCCGTCGCCGCGGCGGATCTCACCGCCCAGAACGCGGGCACCGGAACGTTTTCCGACGTAGGTTTCCAGCAGCGACTGCGCGTTCTCGCGCTGCATGAAGACCTCATAGTAGCGGGCAATCACGGCAGAGCATTCGAAGATCAGGCCGAGGTTGGCGGTGGTGAAGCCGTCGGGATGATCGCTTGCGACGGTCATGACGTTGATGCGCCCGTCAGAGAAGGGAAGCGGCATGGCGACATAGTCGGTCGCGCCTTCCTCGCGCAGATCCTGCAGGATCGGGAAGGCGTCATCCGGCAGATCCCGGTGCAGCCGGTGGCGCACGCCACCCAGCCCCTGCGAGACATGGCGCAGGGGGCTGCTTTGATATTCGGGTGAGCTGAGAATGTCATAGCTGGGTGCGAGGACGGTGATATCGTCGGTGCTTTGTTTCCAGACGTAGTTTTTCCCTGCGATCATCGGGTGCAGGGACCAGGACAGGACCGACAGGCGGGTCAGATGCACGCCCTGTTCGCGCAGTTTTTGCGCCAGCGCCCTGGTGAAGTCCTCGGGCGTTGGCAGCATCGCCGCCTCCCGCAGGAGCCAGTCGATCAGCGGGCCCGAGATATTGCCGTGATCGGGCGGGGTGATCTCATTGTCACCAAGGTCGATGTGGGTTTTCTCATCGCAGACAAAGCCCACATGGCCCGCGATCCCGGCGGCCTCAGGCAGCGTCTGCTCGTAGATCCAGACGGCGTTATCCACGCGCCCGTCCTGCAGCTTGAGGTCATGGTAGCAGGCGGTGCCCTTGAAGGGACAGAAGGTCTGCAGGCCCACGTGGTCCGACAGAGGGACTTGGATGGCCTCGCGCGGGAAATAGACCGAGGGCGGCAGGCGGGTTTCATACATCACCTTCGCGGCCGTGGTTTCCGCGAGAAGCACGCCATTGCGATAGACGCGCACCGGACCGCTCAGCGGTTCGACAAGGATACCATAGCCCCCGGTGGGTGGTGCAACATGAACATTCATTTGGGAAACGACCTCTTCGGGACGGCAGGCCGCCAATATGGACCCGAAACGCGCGGTTTTCCAGAGGTCGCGGCAGGCGCTCTCGCACAGGTGATGTGCAGGGCAGAGCGGTAGGGCGCGGTCAGACCATGCGGATCACGTCCTTGCTGATGGCAAGTACATAGCCGCGTTTGGCGATGTTCTTGACCAGAAGTTCGCTCACCATCTGGTTGCCCAACGTATCGCGCAGGCGTTTGATGCGGGTGGCGCCTGCGGCCTCGTCGCAATCACTGCTGTGGCGACCCGAAATCACCGCTTCGATTTCTGCGCCTGACAAGACATCGTCGTCCATGCGCGCCTCGGCGAGGGCCGAGAGGGTCTCCATCGCTGCCGGGGTCAGCTTGAACCCCATGCTGTTGAGATAGACGGTGTTCTCTTCGCGGCTGATCAGCAACTCGTTGACCTGAATGCCCGCCCGCTCGATCTGGGCCATACGCCGGTTCAGCATCAAAAGCATCGCCAGCACCACCAGTGCGGCGATCAGCATCGCGGTGGCAAAGATCAGCAAGACAAAGATCACCATGCGATAGCTGGCCAGAGTATCAGCAAAGGCGGTGCCGGACTGGGCGAGGATTTCCAGGAGCTTGATCTCGGCCTGGCTGGTCAGGTCGTTCTCGACAAAGACCCGCTCGACCCGCGCGTTGAAGGCATTGGCGTCGGGCAGGGTCAGGAGCAGCAGGGTACCCGCGATCACAAGGATGCCGACGATGGCGCCGATGCCGAGGGTGATCACCCGCCCGCCGGCCGCGCGCATTTCAGAAACGGAGGAAGTAGGAGCCCGCATTGGCCTTCCTTTGTTGCAGCCCCTCGGGGCCAAAGAGCGAGATCACATTCAAAAGTGTCCAGCCCACCGGGGCAAGACGGACGGCGATTTCCCGGCCTGCGGCGCCTTTCTCGCAGGGGCCGGACAGCTGAATGACGCCGTAGTGCAGTTTCAGCGGATTGTCCTGCTTGGCCTTGTAATCGGCATAGCAATCCGCCGCGCGGGCCTGCGGGGCAGTTGCCACAAGGGCCAGAGCAAGAAGGGGGATCAGGAGGATCTGTTTCATGAGGCAACCCTGCGCGCGATTGCGCCGATATTCAATAACAACAGCGCGTTGGGCGGGCTGATATCGGATAGCAGGGCGCCGTTATTGCCTGTCCGGCGAGGGCGGGGCGAGGGTCGGATCACCGGCTCGGATCACTTGCTCCGCGCCATCACCTTCTCTTTTGGTGCATGCCCATGAGCGGCAGCGACGCGCCCCATACCGAAAGGCTTTGCCATGTCTCTTTTCTCTTCGCCCCGCAATCAGCACCGCAAGTTCATCACGCTGGTTCTGTCGCTTTCGCTCGCCGTGACTGGGTTTTCAGCGGCACCGGCCCGCGCCGATGAAGACGTTCTGAAGTTCATCGCGGGTGCGGCGCTGCTTGGGATCCTGGGGGCGGCCATCAACGATGCGCGACACGACAGACGTGCCAATCCTTCGGTTGTCACCCCGCCGCGCCCGCCCCATCCCGGTCCGCGCCCGTTGCCGCCGCATGTTGCGAAATACGATCTGCCTGCGCAATGCGTGCGCTACTTCCCGCGCTACAGCAACACGCGCACCCTGCTGGGGCAGAAATGCCTGCGAAAAAACTATCAGTATATGCACAGCCTTCCGCAGTCCTGCCGCGTGACCTTCTGGAACGGGCAGCGCAACCGCGCGGGCTACAAGCCGCGTTGCCTCCAGCGGAAGGGATACCGACTGGTGCAAAGATGAGCGGCGTTCCGCTTTGATCCAAGAGGGGGCCGCTGGCCCCTCTTTTTGTGTTCCTGCGCCATGCATCCCTTGCAAATCGGCGCGGGTTTGGGTCTGACAGGGGGATGGATATGCCGGATTACAGCCTGGAAAGAGCGGCCCTTGAGCGGGGTCATGTCAGAATCGCCGGAGTGGATGAAGTGGGCCGCGGCCCGCTTGCCGGGCCAGTGAGTGCCGCCGCGGTGATCCTGGATCCCGAAAACATCCCCGAGGGCCTGAACGATTCCAAAAAGCTGAGCGCGAAAAAGCGCGAAGCGGTGGAGGCAGAGATCTTTGAGCGGGCCACGGTGTCCATCGCCCATGCAACGGTGGAAGAGATTGATTCCCATAACATCCTGCGGGCTTCGCACATCGCAATGGAGCGCGCCGTTGCCGCCCTTGACCCCCAGCCTGACTACCTGCTGATCGACGGAAACCTGATCCCAAAGGGCCTCAGGATTTCGGCCGAAGCGGTGGTCAAAGGGGACGGCAAATCACTGTCGATCGCGGCGGCTTCGATTGTTGCCAAACTGGCCCGCGATCGGATCATGGTGGATTTGGCGCAACAGTTTCCAGGATATGGATGGGAGAAAAACGCAGGCTATCCGTCCAAACAACACCGCGAGGCGCTAGTAGACTTGGGTGTGACACCACATCATCGGCGTTCATTCAAGCCGGTCCACAAGATATTGTATCAAGAGTGAACCGCAGCCTCTTGTTCTAAAAAACAAATTGACCTCGAATCCGGGATGACTCATCCTGTGGATAACCAAAATGAGCGCAAAAAGCGCCGTGGTTATTGAGGCAGAGCAAATGAACAAAACCATGACGAAGGGCGCAGCCGCGCTCCCTCTAAACGCGATTCTTGGTGGCAATTGCATCGAGGTCATGGCCGGACTTCCGGCAAACTCCATCGATCTGATCTTCGCCGATCCCCCCTATAACCTGCAGCTCAAAGGGCAGCTTCACCGCCCCGACAACAGCAAGGTGGATGCGGTCGATGATCACTGGGATCAATTCGACAGCTTCCGCGCCTATGACGATTTCACCCGCGCCTGGCTGCGCGAGGCGCGCCGGATCCTGAAGCCGAACGGCTCGATCTGGGTGATCGGCTCCTACCACAATATCTTCCGGGTCGGCGCGACGCTGCAGGACGAAGGCTACTGGATCCTGAACGATGTGATCTGGCGCAAATCGAACCCGATGCCGAACTTCCGCGGCAAGCGCTACACCAACGCCCATGAGACGATGATCTGGGCGTCCAAGTCCGAAGGCGCAAAATACACATTCAACTACGAGGCGCTGAAAGCGCTGAACGAAGGCATCCAGATGCGCAGCGACTGGGTGCTGCCGATCTGCACCGGGCACGAGCGCCTGAAGGACGAGAACGGCGACAAGGCGCATCCGACGCAGAAACCGGAATCGCTGTTGCACCGTATTCTCGTTGGCTCGACCAATCCGGGCGACGTGGTGCTTGACCCGTTCTTTGGCACCGGCACCACCGGCGCCGTGGCCAAGATGCTGGGCCGCGAATTCATCGGGATCGAGCAGGAGGAAGCCTACCGCGAGGTGGCTGCCAAACGCATCAAGGCTGTGCGCAAGTTCGACCGCGAAGCTTTGCAGGTCTCGGCCAGCAAACGGGCCGAGCCGCGCGTCCCCTTTGGCCAGCTGGTGGAGCGCGGCATGCTGCGTCCCGGCGAAGAGCTGTTTTCCATGAACCAGCGCCACAAGGCCAAGGTGCGCGCCGATGGCACTCTGATCGGCGACAACATCAAGGGATCGATCCATCAGGTCGGTGCCCATCTGGAGAACGCGCCCTCTTGCAACGGCTGGACCTACTGGTGCTTCCGCCGCGATGGAAAGACGGTTCCCATCGATGTTCTGCGCCAGCAGATCCGCGCGGAAATGCAGAACTGATCGGCAGTCCGATCCTCTGACAATACCCAAAAGAACACCGCTGGTGCCTGCGCCCCGACCTGTCTGGTCCGGGGCCGGGTGCCTCACCTTGCCCCGCCCGTATCGGCGGGGCCTTTTTGTCTCAAGACCTCCGATAGGGGGTGCGCCCGAGCCTGCCGATGCCTATTGTTCTTACGGGAACGAAGGAACGGAAAATGGCGGATACGGCGGCAGATACCAGTCTGAGCACAGGGCAGGTGAAGACCGATCAGGTGGCTGATCCGGTCGGGGACAGCCAATATGCGGCTGATGCTCTTGCGGCGCACAAGCGCGAAGGACTGGAACTGGCAGTTCGGGCGCGCTTTGTCGCGATGGGGGTCATCTCGGTCTTTCTGGTGGCGGTCAACCCGGCCTGGGATGTCCTTTATTATCACTTCATTCTGTTTCTGCTGTGCGTGAACGGCTGGCTGATCCAGCGGTTTGGCCGCGTGGGCCGGTCCCGCGCCGAGTTGTCTTTGATCTTCCTCGATCTGTTGATCATGACCGTGGGTATCGTGGCCCCCAATCCGTTCAGCCCCGATACCCTGCCGCTGGCCATGCAGTACAGGTTCGACAACTTTATCTATTTCTTCGTCATCCTTGCAGGCGGCACCCTGGCGTTTTCCTGGCGTACGGTAATTGCCATCGGCGTCTGGACCTCGGTGATGTGGGCGGTCGCTCTGGGGCTTGCCTGGTATTTCGCCACACCTTTCCCCGAATTGGCTGCCGCAGCCGCGGCCGCCTTTGGTGCCGGGACCGAGCTGGCCATCGAGATGGACCCGAACAACTTTGGCTTTCCCCTGCGCATCCAGGAGATCTTTGTCTTCCTGCTGGTGGCCGTGACGCTTGGGATCTCCTCGCGTCGGTTCAGCACGCTCTTGATGAACAATGCGGGGCTGGAACGGGAACGGGCCAACCTGTCGCGCTATTTCTCGCCCAATGTAGTGAAACAGCTGTCGCAGAATGACGAGCCTCTGAAACAGGTCCGTAGCCAGGATGTGGGGGTGCTTTTCATCGATATCGTCGGCTTCACCCGGATGAGCGCGGGGCAGGATCCACACCGGGTGATCGAGCTGCTGCGCGAATTCCATGGCAGGATGGAGCGCGAGGTCTTCCGTCATCGCGGTACCTTGGACAAATACCTTGGCGATGGTCTGATGGCGACATTCGGCACACCGATGGCCGGGCCGCAGGACGCAACCGATACCCTGGCCTGCGCCCTTGCCATGCAAGAGGCATTGGACGAGTGGAACCGGGAGCGCCGCCGCCGTGGCGAGCCCGAGATCTGCGCCGGAATCGGCATCCATTATGGTGAGACGGTATTGGGCGACATCGGCGCAAACAGGCTGGAATATGCCGTCATCGGAACCGCCGTGAACGTGGCAGCGCGCCTCGAAGAGATGACCCGCCCGCTCAAGGCCCGGATCGTGATGAGCGACGATCTGCGCAAACAGGTTCTATCCGAAAGTGCGGCGCCGGATTTGCTGGAGGCTTTCGTGGTGCGAGACGCGCAGGATATTCGTGGCCTTGATCAGGCCATGCGCGTCTGGTGCATGCCATCGGCCCGCCCTTAAGCCCTCTGAGCAGGATCTGTTGCCACGCCACGTCATCCAAACCGTGGCGACCCTCTAACCATGTGAAAACCTGTCGTGTGACACAATCCTGTACGGCGCACGTCTGGGTTGCCTGTGGCAGGCAAATTGCGCTGCGTTTCGATTTATCGTAGAATTAAAGTGCATAAAAAATAGTCACTTACATGTGAAAATTGGCATATCGCATGTATCAATTTAAGATGTTGTAAAAGGTCTGGGTGGCAGAACGGCGCATATACTGTCCAATAAGCAAGAGCCCGAAATGCCATCTTCCGATCATCAGAGTTTTTTTCAGTGGTTTGGTTTGAATCCCGACAGCAAAGCCAAGATTACCGAGATTGGAAAGCTCTTGCTGCCGCATATGGATGCGGTGCTGGAGCGTTTCTACAAGCGCGTGCTGGAGCGGGAAGAAACCCGGAGATTCTTTCCCGACGAAAAGACCGTTGCCCATGCAAAAGCGGCCCAAAAGGCCCATTGGCAGCGGCTGTTCTCGGGCAAGTTTGAGCAGGAGTATTTCGACTCCGCTGCGCGGGTCGGTAAGGTCCATTACGATCTGCGCCTGCCCTTCATCCAATATCTGGGGGGTTATTCTTCGGCCGGGGCTGACATGATCGATGTGCTGGTGCGTAAACGTCTGACCGGTCGGGCAGCCCTGTCCACGCAGGTGCAGCTTCTCAATCAGGTGATGCTTGCGGATTGCGAGCGGGTGATCGATTCCTATTTCAAGGCCCAGCACGCTGAACAGAGCAAGGCTTTGGATGTTTTGACCGCGGGCATTCATGAACTGGAAAAGGGCAATCTGGCCAAGCCGATCCGGGTCGAGGACGGTATCCCGCCCCGTTTCGATGGCATTCGCAAGTCTTACAACAACCTGATCGCCCATTGGTCCGGGATCCTGTCCGACGCCACGACCCGATCCCACTCGGTAGCCGGCAAGATCGCTTCAACCTCTGTTCTGACGCAGGAAATGGCAAACCGCGCCGAACAGCAGGCTGCCACCCTGGAAGAGGCCGTCGCGGCGGTAAGCCATGTCACCTCGGGCACATTCGAAGCCACCGACATGGTCAATAAAGCCACCGAGCGCTCCGAAACCAACCGCAAGGACGCCGAGCAGGGCGGCCTTGTGGTGGAAAAGGCGATTGCGGCCATGGAGCGGATCGAAAGTTCTTCTTCCAAGATTGCCAAGATCGTCGATGTGATCGAGGACATCAGCTTCCAGACCAACCTGCTGGCGCTGAACGCCGGGGTCGAAGCAGCCCGTGCCGGTGAAGCGGGTCGCGGCTTTGCGGTGGTCGCTTCCGAGGTGCGCTCTCTTGCGGCCCGCGCGTCGGATTCTGCGACTGAAATCAAATCGCTGATCGCCGACAGCTCGATCCATGTGAACGACGGCAGCGATCTTGTGCGCGCGACGGGCGAAAGCCTGTCCGGTATCCGCGAAGGGGTGCTGGATGTCTCTCAGGTGATGGCCGAGATCTCAGCTGTCATTTCCCGCCAGTCGCTGAGCCTGCAGGAAATCGACTCCAGCATGAATGAGCTGGGCCGCACAACACTGGATAATGCCTCAAAGGCGAATGAGGTCTACGAGACCTGCTCCAAGCTGGTTGAAGATGCCGGTCAGCTCAAGGCAACCATGGATGGCTTCAGCACCGCGATCGGGCACGACGAAGCGGAACTGGATCGGAACTACGAGGCCTATATGGCCAGCCCCGATCGGGCGGTCCGGGCCAATTGATCGTGCATGGCCGGTCGCTGATTCAATGGAACGATGCTCTGCGGCGCGGGTGGTAGTCCAACGCGCTGCGCGGCCTGACGGGGTGTCGTGGATGCGCTATTTTTCGATCAGGGTGTCCTGACTGCGCAAGTTGTAGAAGGTTTCGCTGGTCACGGTCCCGTGCCCTGAGGCCGTTGGCCTGGCGAATTCACACAGTGCATCTTGGTTTCGGTCCGGTTTCGGCGTTGGTGCCCGCTTCACCTTCGCCGGACCGCGCGCCCGCAGTATCGCGATGCGTTGGCCGTGTCGTTTTGGGTGACGGCGCGAACCTCCTGTGTTTCCTCGCCGATCACCACAAGCATTTTGCGTTGCGCGGCAACTCGCCATCGTTTAAAGAACCTTCTGCGCCGATGTAGCTCAGCTGGTAGAGCAACGCATTCGTAATGCGTGGGTCGTAGGTTCGAGTCCTATCATCGGCACCATTTCCATCACATTGCGATGCACGAACCAGACAGCTTCAATGTCTTTAGATGCTGTCGGAAGCCGGTTACTCGAAAACACATAACATTTTGATTTTTTGATATAAAAGCGTCTGGTGGTCACTCGGCACGACTGACGCGCCCTGCTGTCCGAGCTACAGAGACGGCCCGTTTTGAGCGGCTCTGGTGTGCGTGGCCAGAGGCCCAGTGCGCCCCTTTCGGTCCTGTGGCCAGGTCCAGCCCTTCATCACTCTGGTCAATGATCCCTGATATGGTGCATCGGACAGTGTTCTGAAACCAAAGGCGCGGCACCTGATGGAACCGCGCCAGAAAAATGTTTGGATGCTGAAAATAGTATGTACGGCGCCCACCACTCACGGTTTTTTGAAGCTACCGAACAAAACTATACTATCGCATAGGAGAATTGTGTCAACGTGATACTAAATCGCGTTTCACATGGTGAAAAATTTAGTCTATTATCTACAGTCGTATAAGGTACTAATTGAACAGGACACTATGTCTGATATTTCCAAACTAACCGAGTTGCGCAAGCTGATGCTTGACATGGAACATGCCATGGGGCTACAGGACCTATCCACGGTCGAGCGGGATGTGTACTATGCTGCCAGTGATTGTACCAGTGCCGCGGACAGTGTGCGGACCAACCGGATCCGCGAACATGCCATCGTTGCGAGCATGTCGCGCCCTACGTTCTTTCGTGCGTTGAAATCGCTCGTCGGGAAAGGGTATCTGGAACAGAGCGGCAGTGCGAGCCGCGGCAGGTATCTCGTCAAGGCGCCAAAATAGTCTGGGGAAATGACGCGGATGATGGCGGGAGCGGGATTTGAAAAACCTGGCGGTAGAGACAACAGCGGTTTCGCTATTCTATCTGGTGGCCAGTTTCATAACCTTCGCTGTTGTCATGCCCGTTCAGCAAAGCTTGTTCCCGGGGCTGGAAAATAAGGCGAGCCTTCTGTTTCTCCCGCATGGGGTAAAGGTTCTGTCGGCCTGGTTGCTGGGCTGGCGTTCCAGTCTGGCGCTGTTTCCCGGTGTTCTGGCCGTTTTCGCGTATTTTGCCGGTTGGGGCGTTTTTGAGCCTCACCGAATGGCTGCGGTACTCAGCGCCGTATTGGTTCCGGCGGCCGTTTTCCATGTTTCGAAAAAACTTGGCTGGGATCTTTCCCCCAAGGCTGGGCGTCGGCCGCGTTGGGCCATCATAATGATTGTAGGTTTGTTGATCTCGGTGGTGTCGTCGGTCTTGAGCAACCTTGCCTACGGAAACGCGCCAAAGAACTACGTCGCCTATCTGATCGGGGATTTCTTTGGCCTGTTCTTCCTGTGCCTGATCCTGATGTTCTTGTTCCGGGCCTGGCGGTCGATGGCGCCGCTTTCAGAACAATAAAAACGGGGCAGAGGATTTCCTCTGCCCCTTGTTTTTATGCCTTTGGGCGTTTTGGCTTCGTAAACCCGCCCGGAGCACCTTTTCCAGCCTTGGTCGTTGCAGCACGTGCCTTGTTCTTCTTGCTGCTTGGCTTGCCCTTCGGCGGTGGCGGCCCTTTCGGGCGGCCCGCACCGGAGCGCGGTTTGCCACTGTCCTTTCCGCGCAGGCTCTTGCTGGTGTCGCCAGCGCCTGGTCGGCTTGTCGGATTTGCGGCCGACTTGCCGGCGGATTTCCCACGCGGTTTCACCACGGCATTCGGTTCACGCGGTGCTTCGGCTTCGGGTCTGTCCCAGCGTGGGCGCTTGTCCTGCTGCGGCTTATCCGGGCGCGGCGGGCGCGGTCTGCGCTCACCTTCGGGTTTTTCGAAGTCACCCTTGCCACGATGCGGGCGTTTTGGTCCCGGCTTGCCGGATCTGGGGCCGTCGAACTTCCGCGGACCCGAGGGGCGTCCGGCAGGCAGGTTCGGGGCCTCGTCCAGACGGGTCAGCTTGCTGCCGTCATCCAGAACCATCTCGGCGCCGAGTGCGCCGAGAAAACCGTCAACACTGCTCTCTCGGATCTCGGCAAAGGTCTCGTCCTGTTGGATGCGGATCGCACCGATGTCGGACTTGGTAATATCTCCGGCCCGGCACAGCATGGGCAAAAGGCGGCGCGGATCGGCACCGTCATTGCGGCCTGTGGCAATAGAGAACCAGACACTGGGGCCAAAGGGCGCGCGCGGTTCCGGCTTGGCATCTGCTTCTGACAGCTCTTCAGGGGCAGAACGCCCACTTCGCCAAAGCCGCAGATAGGCGGCAGCCAGCTGTTCGGTCGAGAATTTCTCGGCCAGCTGAGTGACCATGGGCTGTTCACTGGCGCTGATCGCGTCCTGCCAGATCGGATCTTCCAGCATCCGCTCTCCATCGCGGGCGCTCACCTCTTCGGCAGAGGGCGCATTGCCCCAGTTGACCTGAAGCTTGGCCATTTTCAACAGGCGTTCGGCCTTTTTGCGCGCCTTCTGGGGCACCACCAGCGCGCTGACGCCCTTGCGTCCGGCGCGGCCCGTACGGCCCGAGCGGTGCAGCAGGGTTTCATGGCTCGACGGCAGTTCCGCGTGGACGACCAGATCCAGATTCGGCAAGTCGATCCCGCGTGCGGCCACGTCGGTGGCGACACAGACACGGGCGCGCCCGTCGCGCATGGCCTGCAGGGCGTGGCTGCGTTCTGCCTGTGACAGTTCACCCGATAGCGCCACGACCGAGAACCCCCGGTTCGACAGGCGCGTTACCAGCCGGTTGACCATCGCTCGCGTGTTGCAGAAGACGATGGCGTTGGGCGCCTCATAGTAGCGCAAGACGTTGATAATGGCGTTCTCGTCATCGCGCGGGGCAACGGCCATGGCGCGGTATTCGATATCGCTGTGCTGGGATTTCTCGGCCACGGTCGAAATCCGTATCGCGTCGCGCTGATAGCTTTTGGCAAGCTCGGCAATTGCGCGCGGAACGGTGGCCGAAAACAGCAGCGTCTGCCGCTCTTCGGGGGATTCACCAAGGATGAACTCCAGATCCTCGCGAAAGCCGAGGTCCAGCATCTCGTCAGCCTCGTCCAGAACCACGGCCCGCAGATCAGAGAGGTCGATCGAGCCGCGCATGATATGATCGCGCAAGCGGCCGGGCGTCGCGACAACGATATGAGCGCCGCGTTCCAGCGCGCGGCGTTCGTCGCGCATGTCCATCCCGCCCACGCAAGAGGCAACCTGTGCGCCCGCCTCGCCATAGAGCCAGCCGAGTTCGCGTTTCACCTGCAAGGCCAGCTCGCGGGTGGGGGCGATGATCAGGGCAAGGGGCAGGGCCGCAGGGCCAAAACGCTCTTCCTCGCCCAGGATTGCGCCAGCGATGGCGAGGCCAAATCCAACGGTCTTGCCCGATCCGGTCTGCGCCGAGACCAAAAGATCCGCGTTGCCGAGGGAGGGGTCGGTCACGGCCTCCTGAACGGGTGTAAGTGTATCATATCCACGGCGCTCCAGCGCCATAGCGAGTGTTTGTTTCAAAGGAGGGTCTGCTTTTTTCTATAGGAGCGAGCACGGCTCTTTCGGCAGCGCGACATGCGGAGCCAAAGCCAACAATTGGCCGCGTATAAGCTATTGGTGCAAGAATGTATAGCGGTGTTGTGACTGAAATCCAAAAGGTCGGCGGACGTCGCATGTTTTGCATGGTTGCTTAGAAGCGACAGACTGTGCCAGTCCAAATGGATTGAATCCTCCTTTGTCAGCCTGACGTGATGGGCCACAAAAGGCGGCGGCTTCATACAATGCTGAGCGTTCGGCCCCGGCTGATTCCCACGCGCGCCAATTGGCGGTCGAGTTCTTGCATGATGTGGCCCCGCGACTTGCAGCGCGCGATGATCTGAAAGAAGCTCTCAACGTCTTCCTGGCTTGGCGCGGATTGCCCGGTTTCGGAACACTGGGCTGCCGAATTCGCAGGCTCCATTTTCAACAGCTCTTCGCGTTTGAAGCCAAAGCAGCGGTCCAGGACTGCGATACGGACCAAGGCCTCAAGGGATGCCTTTGTGACCGAAGCGTCCTTTGCTTCTTCGATGCAGGGTTCCGCAAGACTTGCCAGATCAGTCCAGCAAATGAGCCGATCGATTTCCGCCAGGAATTTGACTTTCCGCGGGGCTTTTTCTTTTCTGGCAAGAAGGTTCTTACGCATCCGTTTCTCCCACTCTTTCCGCAATGCCGACTAAAATGCCGGTCAAATTTCGTTGAATCCAAATTCGAATTTTAAGGGTATTGAGTCAATTCGGCCCCCCGGGAGCAATCGTTCACCGGGAAGGCACTTTTGCGGTGTTCAAGCGCCGAAGGCGATGCGGGATATACCGAAGGGTAGCGACCTATTCTTTTGCGTAGATTCGCGCCGACCCTCGTCGTGAAACGATGGCAGTGCCCGGCCAGATCAAGACTGAACTGGCCGAGGTCATTTTCATGGGGTAGGCAAGGGGTTACCCGTTCTGCGTTACGGGCTGAAGCGCCACGGGCACGCCGTTGAAGGCCGCATTGCCGCTGACCGGATCGATGCGCAGATCGTCGGTAAGATCGTTGATCGAAACGGTCTGAACCTGGGTGGCAACGGACAGATGCGCGCCGCTTTGCCCCCACCCCTGTGGGATCGAAACCACGCCCGGTGCAATCTCGTCGGTGATCTCGACCGGCAGTGTCACCTGGCCGACGCGGCTTTGGACGCGGCTGTCCTGCCCCTCGCTCAGGCCCAGACGCGCGGCATCGGCGGGGTTTACCTGCACGGTGCAGCGGTTGCGGCCCTTGACCAGGCGCTTGCTGTTCTGGGTCCAGCTGTTGTGGCTGCGCACTTGCCTGCGCCCGATCATCAGCATCGGAAAATCTGCCGTCACCGGAGGGGCAAAAGAGTGCAACCGCTCCAGATCCTCCACAAAGGCCTCTGGTGCGAGGTTCAGCTGACCGTCCGCTGTTTCCAGCCGGTCCGCAAGGTTGGGCACCAGCGGGCCTAGGTCGATGGACCCGATTTTCGCATCCAGCATGGCAGCGATGCTGACCTTGTCACTGTGGTACCCCTGCGGCAGCAGCAACGCCAGCATCTCTTCTGGCGATGGGCCGATGCTGTTGCTGCCACTCAGACGCGCCGCCAAGGTCGAGATCACCTCCCATTCCTGCGGGTTGTTATTGGGGGGCTGGAAAATCGGCTTCGCAAAGGCTGCGGTATTGCGCACGGCAAAGCTGTGAAAGACCATGTCATAGACATGTTCTTCCAGCGCGACGGTGGCGGGCAGGATCAGATCGGCATGGCGCGTGGTGTCGTTGATATGCAGGTCGATCGACATCATGAAGTCGAGCCCCTCCATCGCCTTGCCGATGCGCAGGCCGTTGGGCGCGGTCAGAACCGGATTTCCGGCCACTGTCACCATGGCCCGGATCTGCCCATCGCCCGGTGTTTCCATCTCTTCGGCCATGACCGAGACGGGGAATTCGCCGTTGTACAGCGGCTGGCCCGACACGCGCGAGCGTTTCTCCGGATAGCTGCGCACGCGGCCCTTGCGGCTGGTCATGCCGACATAATCCAGCGCGGGTGTGGTGAACATCGCCCCGCCGGGACTGTCGAAGTTGCCGGTGATGATATTGAGCGCATTGCTGGCCCATTGGCAGATCGAGCCGAAGCTCTGTGTCGAGGCTCCCATGCGGGCATAGCAGACGGCGGTTTTCGAGGTGGCAAAATCACGAGCGAGTTTGCGGATGGTTCCAGCAGGGATCCCGGTGCGCTCGGCGGCCAGCTCTGGCGTAAATGGCTCTGCGGCCTTGCGCAGCGCATCCATTCCCCGGACCACAGGCTCCAGCGCGCCGAGACGTTCAAGCCCGGTGGCAAAGACCTCGTGGATCAGCGCCAGCAAGAGGAAAGCGTCGGTTTCGGGGCGGATGAACAGATGATCGCTGGCCTTGTCGGCGGTTTCGGTGCGCCGGGGGTCGACCACTACGGTGCGCCCGCCGCGTGCGTGGATCTCCTCCATCCGTCTGCCAAATCCGGGCGCGGTCATCATCGACCCGTTCGACACCAGGGGATTGCCGCCGATGATCAGCATGAAATCAGTGCGCGAGACATCCGGCACCGGGATCAGCATCGGATGGCCCAGCATGTGGATCGAGGCGACGTGATGGGGGATCTGGTCTGCGGTGGCCGAGGAATAGCGGTTCTGCGTCCCCAGCGCCTTGACCAGCCGGGGCAGGGTCAAGAGGTTGCCGAACTTATGCGCATTGGGGTTCCCCAGGTAGACGCCGACCGCATCCTTGCCATGGGCATCCTGAACTGCGCTCAGCCGCTCGACAGCATAGTCATAGGCCTCGTCCCAGGAAATCGGCACGAATGTGCCATCGACTTTCTTCAGCGGCGTTGTTACCCGATCCGGGTCGGTGCGGAAATCCTGCAGGGCAATAGCCTTGGGGCAGATATGCCCCCGCGACAGCGGATCCTCCGGGTTCGGTTTGATCGATAGGACCGCGTCATCGGTATGTGTCACGATCAGCCCGCACATGGCTTCGCATATGTTGCAGGTCCGAAAATGTGTCTTCTGGTCGCTCATGGCTGCCTCCCCTTTTCCTCCCGATCCCGAAGGGCCAGAGGCCGTCGAGACTGGATACAGCCTAGCGTGGCAGGTTTCGCCTGGGCAGGGGGGTATCCCGAAGGTTGAGCCTTGCGACCGAACGTTATTTCCGTGACAGGTTCAGGGAAGGCAAAGAAAAGGCCCTCGCGCGATGCACGAGGACCTCCGAATGTCAGGCTTCATGCCCGTAGTACAACGTGTCCGGCCAATGGGAGTGTCACGCTTCCCTGCGCCGCCGACGTACCGCCGCCATGCCCATCAGGGCTGTGCCCAGCAGCAGCATCGAGGCCGGAATTGGAACCGGCGCGACCGAGACCCAGACGTTCACGCCGCCGTTGTTGTTCTTCAGTTGAGTGTGGAGGGGGTTGTTGTAATCGTTTTCCCCCCAGATGATACTGCCATAGCTGAAAACAGCGTCCAGATGGGGGCCATAAAGGGAGATCCAGGGATCCTCACTGACCCCGGCGCCGCGGTCCAGAATATTTGCAGCCTGTCCGCCTGGATTGAGGCTTGTGGCGTCCCAGAAGAAGTTGGCGTCAAAACGACCCTCTGCAGCATCAATCGTGGTGCGCAGCGTTGCGTAGTCGGACATGGCCCAAATGTTGCCATTACCGGTGATGAACAGGATGTCCATCCCCGCCCAGACGTCAAAGGGGCGTGCAAAATCGTCGGCCTGGTTCTCACTGACATAGGTGCCATAGCTATAGGTTGGCCTCAGTTTGCCATTGCCATCGAACATTCCGGCATCACTGTCGGACATACGGGCGGCCTGGAACCATTTGCCGCTGTCCAACGGTGAAACTGGCGCAGCCTCTGCAAGGCTCGCGACTCCCAGCGCCAGGGTGGCAACCAAAACTTTAATCATATTCATCACAAATCCCCCGGTTTTCTCTGTTTCTTCCACAAATCGCCCGCAAAATACAGTCAGATTTGACGAGAGAGGTTCAAACAAAGAAAAGCCGCGCAGACCTTTGTGTCTGCACGGCTTGGCTTTTGATCCGACTCGGATTGCTCAGTATCTGTAGTGTTCGGGCTTGAAGGGGCCTTCTGGGCTGACGCCGATGTAGGCGGCCTGTTCGGGGCTGAGCTGGGTCAGCTTGACGCCGATGCGGCCCAGGTGCAGACGCGCCACCTTTTCATCCAGATGCTTGGGCAGGATGTAGACCTCGTTGTTGTAGTTTTCGCCGCGGGTCCACAGCTCGATCTGCGCCAGAACCTGGTTGGTGAAGGACGCCGACATCACGAAGGAGGGATGCCCCGTCGCATTGCCGAGGTTCAGAAGACGCCCCTCGGACAGAAGGATCAGACGGTTGCCCGAGGGCATCTCGATCATGTCCACCTGTTCCTTGATGTTGGTCCACTTGTGGTTCTTGAGGGCGGCCACCTGGATCTCGTTGTCGAAGTGGCCGATGTTGCCGACAATCGCCATGTCCTTCATCTCGCGCATATGCTCGATGCGGATCACGTCCTTGTTGCCGGTGGTGGTGATGAAGATGTCGGCATCCGCCACCACATCCTCGAGCAGCACAACCTCAAAGCCGTCCATCGCCGCCTGCAGGGCGCAGATCGGGTCGGCTTCGGTCACCTTGACGCGCGCACCGGCACCGGCCAGCGAGGCGGCCGAGCCCTTGCCCACGTCGCCATAGCCGCAGACCACCGCAACCTTGCCCGCCATCATCACGTCCGTGGCGCGGCGGATGCCGTCGACCAGCGATTCCTTGCAGCCGTATTTGTTGTCGAACTTCGACTTGGTCACGGAGTCGTTGACGTTGATCGCCGGGAAGGGCAGCTGGCCGTCCTTGACCAGCTGATAGAGCCGGTTGACGCCGGTGGTGGTCTCTTCCGAGACGCCCTTGATCGCATCGCGGGTCCTGGTGAACCAGCCGGGCGAGGCCTCCATGCGCTTCTTGATCTGCGCCTTGATGACCTCTTCTTCCTCGGACTGGGGCACCGGGATGATGTCCTCACCGGCCTCGGCCCGCGCGCCCAGCAGGACATAGAGCGTCGCATCGCCACCATCGTCGAGGATCATGTTGGCGCCCTCGGGGAACATGAAGCTCTTGTCGAGGTAGTCCCAGTGCTCCTCCAGGGTCTGTCCCTTGATGGCAAAGACCGGGATGCCCGCCTCGGCGATGGCCGCCGCCGCGTGATCCTGGGTCGAGAAGATGTTGCAGGAGGCCCAGCGCACATCGGCGCCCAGCGCCACCAGGGTCTCGATCAGAACCGCGGTCTGGATGGTCATGTGCAGCGAGCCGACAATGCGCGCGCCCTTCAGCGGCTTGGCCGCACCATATTCCTCGCGCAGGGCCATCAGCCCCGGCATCTCGGTCTCGGCGATGTCCAGTTCCTTGCGACCGAACCCGGCCAGCGACAGGTCTTTCACGATATAGTCCGCGCCCATTGGCAAACTCCATTCTGGGTAAACACAACTTGGCAAAGCTGCTAACACCACAATCCTTTACAAGCAACGAACAAGGAACCAGTGGCCGCCATCGCCAACTGCAAAAGGCAAACCCGTCCTTGGCCTGGCGGGATTAAAGGCCGGGAAATTTCCGCCTGCCATTGGCTCAAAACCGTTTTGATCTTCCCCAGGAGAGGCACCTGAGGCGGTTTTTTGGTGATGGGGCGATATTGCAAAGCGGAGATGCAGAAGGGTCAGAAACGGCTTCTGAAGTGTTTTGGAACAATGTTTTGCGTATAAATATTGGTTCATGACAATGGTTGTCGATTTGTGTTATTTTCACGATTTATTGAAGGTAGCGCTCGACTCTTGGGGCGTCGGAAAGCGGGCGAATTCGGGAAATTCGAGCTCAGTCAGTGCCTTGGGGCGGGAATGTGAAAAATGCCTTTGATCTTTACCGCAAATTTGTTCGAGATTTTGCGTCCGGCAGACATGCCGTGAAAATAAAAGAAATCTTGCCTTTGAAATGTGGCTGCCGCTTTTTTTCAGATATGGGCGTGAAGGGCAGGGCCTTGATTTTCAATGAATAAAAACTCACGGCGTGAAGTGTTCCAAGGCTCTGGTGCAATTTGGAGCGGCGTTTTCTCCAAGGCGATCAGTCGCCGATAACCCCCGGTGCGGAGAGTTTTGGAAATGCATTTCTTTGTATGTCCGGTCAAAGCTGCTACTGTGTAGTCAGGAGAGTAGTTGGTTTGGAAATTCCGTTACTGAGTACGGTGACCTGTTCGCACGCGGGCCATTGCGAGGTTTTTGATCGAGTGCGGCCTGTGAAACGGTGTTTTGACAACCAGCACGATTGAGAACCGGATTTAGTCAGCGCCACTTTCAGCGCCCACTCTTTTGGGAGGCGAATGCCTTGATGCGATCAAGTGCAGAGGTCATTTCTATGAAGCCCGACCGAGGACCCGTGGTCCTTGCCGTGGACGATGATCCTTGGGTTCGTTTTCGGCTGGAGGGGTTCTTGCTGGATTCGCAGGCGCCTTTCGAGATGTGTTCCGATCCATTCGATGCCTTGGAACGGTGCAAGGCGCGTCCGTCATTTTATGGTCTGGTTTTCATGGACATCCGGTTCCCCGGCGGGGATCTTGGCTTTGAGGTGTCAAAACGCATTTCTGCTCTTGGCAACCCATCCCAGCGGCCCGCAATCGTGGGCATGTCAGGCTACCCCAATCTGTACAAGTTCAATGGGGGCGCGGAATGGGGTATGGAGGATATCCTGCCCAAGCCTCTGTTCAAATGGCTCGTTTTCAACATGGTTCGGGAGTATTGCGGTATGGAAAACTCCGAAATCGAACCATAAGTCACATGTGCGGTTGCTGTAATGCGAAATAACGCGGACCTCATGGAGATCCGCATCGCTGATTTTGAGCTGGGGGGGGCTAAACGGACCGCGACAACAGGCTGCTTGGACGTGCCCGCGCCAGACCAGCGGTCAAAAGACCCGCGATCACCGCTTTCAGGATGTCGCCGGGGATGAAGATCAGGATCAGGCTGGCCGCCTCGAGGAAAGATTTCTTGAGCGTGATGGCCATGCCGGTCACGCCAAAAAGGTAGAGCACCAGAATGCCGCCGATCACCGAGGCAACGATGGCGGTGGGCAGAATGGCGACGCTCCGCAGGCGTTCCATGATCAGGCCGGTGACGAAGGCTGCGACCGGAAAGCCGAACAGGAAGCCTGCCGTGGGCGATCCGAAAACGGCAAGGCCGCCGCGACCGCCGGACAGCAGCGGCAGTCCCAGTGCCACCAGCAAGAGAAACAGCAGAACCGCCAACAGCCCGCGCCGCGCGCCAAGGACCGTTCCGCACAGCATGATACCCATGCTTTGCGCCGTCACCGGAACACCAAAGGCCAGCGTGATCTGCGGGATGAATCCCAAGGCGGCAATCAGCGCCGCGAAAAGAGAGATATAGGCGATGGAACGTTCCATTGTGTCGTGATCCTTGTGTCTGCCCCGTGGAGTTCTGTTGAGGCTTGCAGGTTATAGAATGCCGCCGCGTGCCTTCAGTGCTTCGGCGACGTGATCTGCGTCATCCAATGCCGAAACCGTCAACGGCAGGGCGATCCGCCAGGAGGGCCGACGCGCCGATCTTGCGCGCCAGGCATCGGCGAGTTGTGCGCCGCGCAGGCTCAGCAGCGGTGTGAAACGGATGACAAGGGCAATGGCGATTTCCAGACCTCGGGTACTGAGGCCAAGCCGCCGGAACGGGGTCAGAAGCCAGGCCGCAACATCGATCATATCGGATAGTCGGCTTGTCATAGTGACAAAATTCGCCAGGGCCACGGTGCTGGACAGGCGCAGAGCGATGGACAGCCCTTCACGGGGTGTGCCGTCTATCATGTGCCAAAGAAAGATCACCGCAAGGAAGGGCCAGAGGATGCGCAGGGTTTTGAGGCCGCTCCGGGCAAACAGGCGGCCTGCGCTCAGATACAGCAGGACCGTCAGGGTCAGAGCGGTTGCCTGCACCGGTATCGATGTGAAGGAAAACAGCGCCAGTGTCGCACCTGAAAGGCAAGCCAGTTTCCAGCCGACCGGAATGGGATGCGCCCAGGTTTCAGACGGGAATGTCAGAGAGATCATCGCTCGCCCCCCATGCGGTCATCTGCCTGGTAAAAGCAGGAAGCACCTCACCCGCGGGGCCATCGGCCTCGATCCGTCCGGCCTCGATCCACAGGATCCGGTCGTAGTGCTCGAGGTGGTGTGGGTCGTGAGAGATATGGAAGGTCTGAGCTCCGACCCGATCCAGCGTGCGCTGAAGCTGCATCCGTGTGGGAATATCCAGGCCAGAGAAAGGCTCATCCAGAATGATGACACGCGGGGCCATGGACAGGATGGCCATCAGGCAGACCAGCTGCTTTTGCCCCTGAGACAACAGATGGGTAGGGGCCTTGGCCCATGGCGCCTTGCCGAAACGGTTGAGGATCTGCGCGACCCTTTCATCTGCGTCGCTTTTTTCCAGCCCCATCTGGCGAAGCCCAAAGGCGAGTTCTTCCTCGACAGTGGGAAAAATGATCTGGCGGTCCGGGTTCTGGAACAGGACCCCGACGAGGCCGAGAGCCGTTTTTCGGTCACGGCAGATGTCCGTGCCGTCTATCCGGGCTTCTCCTGCGTCCGGGGCAACCAGGCCACTCAGGACCCGGGCCAGCGTGGTCTTGCCTGAGCCGTTGCGCCCGACGATGCCCACGCGTCGCTCGTCTGCCGAAAAGGAGACATCCTGCAATAGCGGTTTTCCATTTGCAGCCAGACTTACGCCTTTCAGTTCGACCGTCACACACCCAAGGGGCGGGACGAGGAGGCTGTCTGGCGCGGCGGTTTTCAAGCGAATGGTTCCTCTCGTGATCTATTCCGGACAGGGCGGCGTCCTGAAAAAGAGTTCGGGAGGTGATAGCCGATTTTTCGCGGCAGGCAACATTTTCGATGGCCAGAGAGACGACAAACGGGGCCGGTCGTCTCAGATACGGGACGCAAAGCCTCAAAACGGTACCAGAAGGCCGTTGCGCCCCTTAGATGCTCCAGTTCCCTCGTGCCGGGATGGCTTCCGTCACCTGGCCGCGAAGGCTAGCCGGACATCTGCAGATGCAGACCTTCGCCGGGGAACAGACGGGCCGTGGCGGCGCGCTCGGCGAGGGGCGGGCCATCAAAGTAACCCTGCAAGTAATCCACCTTGCACTCCTGCAGCAGTCTGCGGTGCTCTTCGGTTTCTGCACCTTCCCCGGTCACATGCATCCCAAGGGCATGTCCAAGCTCTGCAATGGCAACAACGATGGCCTTGGTTTCGGGGGATTCCGGCAGTTTCGAGACAAAGGCAGCATCGACCTTGATCTTGTTGACGGGAAACTTCTGCAGATAGCTGAGCGAAGAATATCCCATGCCAAAGTCGTCCAGGGCCACGGTCACCCCAAGCCGCTGCAGGGCTTCGATCTCGCGCAGGGCCGATTGGCCGCTGGACAGGACGACCGTTTCAGTGATTTCGGCCTCAACGGCACTGGCCGGACAGCCGGTCTCGTAAAGGCAGTCGTTTACGAATTCGTCCACTTGCGAGCCGAACAGTTTGGGCGACAGATTGACCGCGACCCGTCCTTTAAAGCCCATGTCATGCCAGCGGGCTGCGGCCTGGAAGGCCTGGGTCATGATCTGATAGGTCAATTCGCGGATCAACCCGCATTCCTCTGCCACGGGGATGAACTCGGCCGGTGACACGCTGCCCAGATGCCGGTGATGCCAGCGCGCGAGGGTTTCAAACCCGATGATCTCGCCTGTGCGCAGATCCGTCTGAACCTGGAACACGGGCCGGATCCCGCCCTCCTTGAGGGCGCCGCGCAGTTCACGTTCCAGAAGCGCTTTGCGTTTGATCGCGGTTTCGAGATCGGTGTGGAAGACCTCGACCCGGCCGCGACCGCCTTTCTTGGCCTCGTAGAGCGCAAGGTCGGCGCAGCGGATCCCGTCGGCGGCGCGCGCATCCTTTCCGCCAAGCGTCGCTATACCCGCACTCATCCCGGTGTGCAGCACATTGCCGGAAATGGTCAGCGGTTTGGACAGATCATACACAAGCGAATTGGCAATATTGCTCAGGCGTTCTTCGCTGGCAGCGCCCTTTACGACGATGGCGAATTCGTCGCCCCCCAGCCTGGCGGCCAGCGCGTTGGTTGACGTGCTGGCAGAGAACTTGTCGGCAACGACCTTCAGAAGGGCATCGCCGATCGGATGGCCAAGGGTATCGTTGATGGTTTTGAAATGATCGAGATCCGCCAGCAGGATCGACACCTGTTCGCCCGTCTCCAGCCAGCTGGCCAGAGTCTGTTCCAGCAGGCGGCGGTTGGGCAGACCGGTCAGACTGTCATGCTCTGCCATGTATTTCACGCGCGCAGCCTGGCGCGCCTGATCGCTGTGATCGGTCGCCAAAAGAAGCGTGCCAAGGTACAGCCCGTCTTCGTTGCGGATGGGACCGCCCCGTACAAAAAGGTTCAACTCTTCGCCGCTGTTGAAATGCGTGACGCTGGCCTCTGCAGCGAAATCCTCATTTGCGGCGACACGCTCTTCGATCTGTTCGGCGACATCTTCGGGCAGCCAGGATCGGAAGTTCAGTTTGTCCCCGTCGCGGGCATCGGCAAAGAAAATGGAGGCATTGGCGTTGGAAAAGACGACAATACCCGTCTCGTCCGTCAGGATGACACCGTCGCGGGTGGATTTCAGGGCCCGATGAATCCGGTGGAGTTCGCGGCGCGCGGCTTCGGTGCTCTGGTTTCGCAGCTCTGCCATTTCGATTTCATTGCGCCGCATCTGTTCAAGCGCCTGGGCCAGCATGCCGACCTCGTCATTGCGGTTCTGATAGGGAATGGAACAATCCAAACGGCCGTTTTGCAGATCCGAGATGGCATCGCTGATCGCGGTGAGCGGTTTGGAAATGCGGGAGAGGACGAAAAAGACACTGCCGGACACCAGCAGGAAAATCACTGCAGAAATCACGAGGTGATGTGCCGTCGACTCGAACAGGGGGGCCTGAATGTCGGCAAGGGGCAGGGTGAGATGCAATTCACCCAGCACCTCGGTATATTCGCCCAGCGTGTAGGTTATCTGGTGAGTCTTGAGGATATCGCCATCGGTCGGGAGGTAGTCGGAGGCGGTTACAGAGGCAATGACACGTCCGTCTGCTGCGATCACCTGGGCCTGTCCGACATGTGTCAGGCCCGCAATATCATGGAGTGTTTCCTCAACCTGGATGAGATCAAAGTCCCAGAGGGGTTGGGATAGGGCCGCAGACGTCAGCTGTGCCAGCATGTTGGCGCGCGAATCCAGGCTTTCGATAAGGTGTTTGCGGTGATCGTAGCTCTCAAAGGAAAGACCTGCCGCCAGAATCAAAAAGACGGGAGCAAGAACACCAATCAGCAGGCGCGTTCGGATGGTTTTTGGTCCGAAAGAGTTCATGCCGTCTTACCCTGGCAGTCCGTAACGTGCGAGGATTTCGGCGTAGCGACCAGAGGCCTTGAGGCGCTCGATCCCTTCGGAGAGTTGCTGGGCATAGATCTGCGAGCTTTCCAGCGCGGGTGAGAAGGCGATGAACAGATCAGAGGCGTCTTCGTAGGGCACAAGTTCTACCTGATCTGCAAGACCCAGCTCACCGATCGTGTAGTTCACGACCGAGCGCTCATCCATCGTCATATCGATACGGCCAGAGGTCAGCTTCAGCAGGTTGCGCTTGAGTGCGTCATCGCCGCCAATGATCTGAACACGTGTCGGATCCCGTTCATTCTCGGTGATATAGGTGTTGAAGATCGGGTAGTAGTCGTAGTCCACGACGACGCCAATGCGAAGCCCGTCCAGATCTTCTACCGTCTCGATCTGTCGTCCTTCTCCCCCGCGGAAGATCAGTGTTTCCTGATACGTGCCAAGCGGAGGGCCAAAGATCAGATCGGGCGACTCGTCCTGATCGGTCCCGATGACGCCATTGACCTCACCGCTGCGGGTCTGATCAAGGCTGCGGCTCCAGGTCAGGGTATCGTAGCGCACGTCATGTCCGTAATGGGCCAGCGCCTCCCGTGCGAGTTCCACCATGAAACCGGGACGGTCACTGTTCGGTTCGCAATTGAACGGACACCAGACGTCCCCGCGCAGTTCGATCGTGTCGGCGCGCGCGCCTGAAGAGGACCATGACAAAGCTGCCAAGCCAAGAAACAAAGTGAGGGCCCGAGTGAGACCTGAGCTGGGCATTTTCATTCACCTGCGCCACCAATACTGAACGGCTCTCAGGGTCTACAAAATCGGTTAAATGAATCTCATCAGAGGGCGGTAAACCCTGAAAAGGTGTGTGCAAATCGCAGGAATTTGGGGACAAGTTTAGTCGAAATCGGTCAGAACAAATACCTGGCGGATCCGCCCGAAGTGGGGCAGGGCCGCTCAATGACCGGCGGCAAAAGGCGCGCTCTCGCCCCATAGCGCACGCACCCGTGCATCACGCCCGCAGGCCTGGCGGTAGCGTTTGTAGGCTGCGGCCTGACGTTTCGGGCCAAAGCGGGTGAAGACCAGCGCCTCTCCCTTGTAGTAGTCCTGGTGGTAGTCCTCGGCAGGATAGAATGTGCCAGCAGGCAGAATGGGTGTCACGATGGGCTGGCCAAGCGCCTGCTGGGCCTCGGATTTGGCCTGCTGCGCGAGGGAGTTCTCTTTTTCGCCAGAGACAAAGATGGCGGTTCTGTAACTGTCGCCGCGGTCACAGAACTGCCCGCCTGCATCCGTGGGATCAACCGAGCGGAAAAACAGGCTGAGCAGCGTTGCCCGGCTGACCTTGCCTGCGTCAAAGGTAATCTGCACCGCCTCGTAATGGCCGGTTCCGCCGCGCGTCACCTCTTTGTAGGTGGGGTTTTCCGTGGTGCCGCCGGTGAAGCCCGATACGGCCTCGATCACGCCGGGGACGGATTCAAAATCGCTTTCGACGCACCAGAAGCAGCCGCCTGCCACGGTCAGCACCTCGGGGCTTGCGGCATGGGCCTGATGGCCGCGCACAAGGCCCGCCGTCAGGATGAGGATGGCCAGGGAAACCTGTTTGATCTGATGCAGTGGATTCATCATCGCCTCCGTTTTTCAAAGACCCTGCCGCTTGCCTGTTTTCCGCTCAAGCCCGTGTCATCAAATGTCACGCAGAGGTGAGCGCAAGTTATCGCTTGGAAATTGGATCCAATCTGGCTAGCGTGCCGGAAAAGGAGGGGCGGATGACAGAAAAAATGAGCACCCATCAGGCCGAAGAAGACCTGCGCAACGAAGAGATCCTCATATATGTGAACGGTCGGATCGTGCCCAAGGCCGAGGCCACCGTCAGCGTCTATGACAGCGGCTTCATGCTGGGTGATGGCGTCTGGGAGGGGCTGCGGCTCTATAACGGAAGCTGGGCCTTCATCGACGAGCACCTGAACCGCCTGTTCGAGGCGGCCAAGGCCATCGATCTGGACATCGGCCTGACCCCGGAAGGCGTGAAACAGGCGGTTCTCGACACGCAAAAGGCCAATGGCATGACCACCGATGCCCACGCCCGGCTGATGGTGACACGCGGCCCGAAAACGCGCCCCTTTCAGCATCCCAGCCTGTCGCAACAGGGGCCGACCATGGTGATCATCATGGAGCATTCGCGCCCCAACCTGCCACGCCCGATCAATCTGGCCACCGTGCCCCATATCCGGGGCCTGCCGATGAGCCAGGATCCCAAGCTGAACTCCCATTCGAAACTGAACTGCATCCTCGCCTGTATCGCCGCCGAAAAGGCGGGCGCGGACGAGGGGCTGATGCTGGATGTGAACGGCTTTGTGAACACCACCAACGCCTGCAACTTCTTCATCGTGCGCGGCGGCGAGGTTTGGACCTCGACCGGGGATTACTGCATGAACGGGATCACCCGGCAAAAGGTGATCGATCTTTGCCGTGCCAATGACATTCCGGTGTTCGAGCGTAATTACTCGCTGGTCGATACCTATGGCGCGGATGAGGCGTTTTTGACCGGCACCTTTGGCGCGCAGACGCCGGTCGGGATGATCGACGGGCGCCAGATCGGCACGGGCGAAATGGGTCCGATGACCAAGCGGATCCGGGCGTTGTACAAAGCATTGATCGAAAAGGAGTGCACCTGATGCGGATTGCAATGTGGTCGGGGCCGCGGAACCTGTCGACGGCGATGATGTACGCCTTTGGGAACCGGGGCGATTGCTCGGTGGTGGATGAGCCCTTTTATGCGGCCTACCTGAAGATGACTGGCCTCGATCATCCCATGCGGGATGAGATCCTGGAAAGCCAGAGCCAGGATCCGGACGTGGTCTCCGATTTGCTTCTAGGCCCCATCCCGGCTGCAAAACCGGTCTATTATCAAAAGCATATGAGCCAGCACATGATCCCCGGCATGCCACGCGACTGGATGCGACAGGTGACAAACGTCTTCCTGATCCGCCACCCGGCACGGGTCATCGCCTCTTATGCGGCGAAACGCGAGAATCCGACCCTGGATGACATCGGCTTCCGCCAGCAGGCGGAGCTTTACGATCTTTGCCGCAACTGGGGGCAGTCCCCGGTGGTGGTGGACAGCTATGACATCCGCCAGGATCCCGCAAAAAAGCTGGAACAGATGTGTGAGGCGATCGATCTGCCTTATTCGCCAAAAATGCTGTCCTGGCCCAAGGGCGGCCACAAGGACGATGGCGTCTGGGCCGAGGTCTGGTACGGCGCGGTCTGGACCTCCACCGGTTTTGCCGGTCCCGAAGGCGATCTGCCCGAGGTGCCCGAGCACCTGCAACCGGTGCTGGAGGCGGCGATGCCCTATTACGAGCAGCTGAAGGCGGTAGCGATCAAGTGAGAATGGAGGAGGTTCCTTTCGTGGAACCTCCAGATCGTCTTATTTCTTTTCTACACAGGACAGCCAAATCTCTTGTGCAGGACGGGTTGTTCCATCGGCTACAGTCACAGTGACCGGTTTGGATGGATCTCTTGGGTATGCTTGCCCAGTCGCACCGCGGTTTTTGAACTGGGCGCAGTACTTGCCCACCCGCTTCTTGACGGTGCTTTCAGACACTTCGTCGGGGAAGTAAATGATGTCTAATGTGGCATAATATCCATATACTTCAATTGGGAAGACCAAGAACAGGCCCTTTTGATCTGCCTGATTTGGGAAGATTTGCTGAATGAGTTTTACCCGTCTTTCATGGGCAGCTTGCGGGTCAACTGAACACGCAGCGACAAGAGCGGTAAGGGCAAGGAGTAGGAGTGATTTTTTCATTCTGGATCTCTAAATATTTGATTGCGTGCCTTTTTTATGGCGAAACCACCCAGAATTGCAACGATGGTGTCAAGCTAACGTTATAGGCTGTGGCGCGACGGGCCTCACCCGATCAGCTTGCCCAGTTTCATCGCGACGCCCATGTCGCCGGTGATCTTGATCTTGCCCATCATCACCGCCGTCATAGGGTTCAGCTTTCCGGTCAGCAGCTTTTTCAGGTTCTCCTGCGACAGGCGCAGGGTGCAGTCGGTCTCGCGGTCCTCGGTGGTTGCCGTGCCATCGGCCAGAACGATCACGCCGTCTGTCCCGCAGTCGAATTTCAGCGAACCGTCAAAGCTTTTGCCGGAAAGGCCGGACTGGATACCGGCCGCGATGTCTTGAAGGGCCATCAGGGATCTCCTCTTGCTTGACCTTGGGGTTAAGCAAGAGCCCTGCGCCGGGCAAGCATGACCAAGGGGGAGGTGGGCCTCAGGCCTGACTCAGTGCTTCAATCGTGAGCGGGCAGGGGGCGCCATTGTAAAAGGCGTCGATCACCTGTTTGAACGTGTCCGGCGCATCCGGCACGGCGGCAAACAGCGTCATGGAGGAGCGCAGTTTCTTGGCATCCACTTTGCCGAGGATCTCAGCCGAGTCCTGCCCCTGATGCGACAGCATCAGCTGCGCGACCTCTGTCAGGCGCGGCCCCAGAACCTCATGACCCAGATAGGCCTTGGCCTCGGCCAGGTCTTCGATCCCGTAAAGCTGCGCCATGTGGGATTTGCCCAGCTCGGCCAGTTGCGGGAAGACGAACCACATCCAGTGGCTCGTCTTTTTGCCCGCAGTCAGTTCGCTCAGGACATCGGACCAGACCGTGTCCTGAGCTTCGACGAACATCTCCAGCTCTTCTTCGAAGTCATCCTCGAAGTCGCCGTCTATGTCGTAATCGTCGCTCACTTCTTCAGGCGGCGCTCGCGCGCGGCCAGCAGTTTCAGGCGCAGGGCGTTGAGCTGGATAAAGCCCGCCGCGTCCTTCTGATCGTAGGCGCCGGCGTCTTCCTCAAAGGTCACATGGGCCTCGGAGTAGAGCGAATGCTCGGAATCGCGCGCCACCACGAAGGCGGATCCTTTGTAAAGCTTCAGGGTCACGGTGCCGGTGACATGCTCCTGGCTCTTGTCGATCAGGGCCTGCAGCATTTCACGCTCGGGGCTGTACCAGAAGCCGTTGTAGATCAGCTCGGCATAGCGCGGCATGATCGAGTCCTTCAGGTGGCCCGCGCCGCTGTCCAGCGTGATCTGCTCGATACCGCGGTGCGCTGCCAGCAGGATGGTGCCGCCGGGGGTTTCATAGATGCCGCGCGACTTCATGCCGACAAATCGGTTTTCCACGAAATCGAGACGGCCAATGCCGTGCTTGCGGCCGTATTCGTTGAGCGCGGTCAGGATGGTGGCCGGGCTCATTGCCTCGCCGTTGATCGAGACCGCATCGCCCTGCTCAAAGCCGATGGTGATGACTTCGGGCGTATCAGGCGCATCCTCGGGGCTCACGGTGCGCTGGTAGACGTAATCCGGTGCCTGCTCGGCGGGATCTTCCAGCACTTTGCCTTCCGAAGAGGTGTGCAAGAGGTTCGCATCGACCGAGAAGGGCGCTTCGCCGCGCTTGTCCTTGGCAATCGGGATCTGGTTCTTTTCGGCAAACTCCAAGAGGCGCGTGCGCGAGGTCAGGTCCCATTCGCGCCAGGGGGCGATCACCTTGATGTCGGGGTTCAGCGCATAGGCCGCCAGTTCGAAGCGCACCTGGTCGTTGCCCTTGCCGGTGGCGCCATGGGCGACGGCATCGGCGCCGGTTTCGGCGGCGATTTCCACCAGACGTTTGGAGATCAGCGGACGCGCAATCGAAGTGCCCAGCAGGTACTCGCCCTCATAGAGCGCATTGCCACGGAACATCGGGAAGACGAAATCCTTCACGAACTCTTCGCGCACGTCTTCGATGTAGATGTTTTCCGGCTTGATGCCCAGCATTTCGGCCTTGGCGCGGGCGGGCTCCAGCTCTTCGCCCTGGCCCAGATCGGCGGTAAAGGTCACCACCTCGCAGCCATATTCGGTCTGCAGCCATTTCAGGATGATCGACGTATCAAGGCCGCCAGAGTAGGCCAGCACAACTTTCTTGGGCGCGGACATGGGTTTTCCTCTTGATCAGAACGTCTGCGGCGTAACGGGTTTTGCGGGCAAGGGCAAGGTTCGCCGGGTTTTCCTTGTCTTGCCGCCCGTAATACGTGCAATAACGCTGGGACGACTATTTACAGGAGACATTGCCCGTGATCGGCTGGAAGCTATTTTCGCATTCGATTGGAATGATCAGCAGGAACTTTCAACAAGCGGTACAGATCTTTCTTGTGCCGCTGGTTCTCATCGCCGTGGTGATATTCGCCATGGTCGGTCAGATGACAAGCGAACTGATGATGCATGGAAATGGAACGTCCTTGCCAATCGGTATGGTTGGGCCGGGGATAGTGCTGAGGATCCTTTTGCTCTCACTGGTCGTCGCCGTGATCAGCATGTGGGGCATTGTGGCCTGGCACCGCTATGTGCTGCTCGAAGAAATGCCGAAAGGGTGGATCCCGCGGCTCAACCCGTCAAACATCCTTATGTATTTGCTGCGCAGCCTTCAGCTGATGCTTGTATCGATGGTCTGCATGCTTCCGGTCGCGTTCATAGGTTCTGCAATCATGCAGGCCGGGGGCGTGATCGGTGCAGTCTTTATGGCGGTTTGTTTCGTTGCTGTATTCGTGTTCTTGGGCCGGATGGTGCTTGTCCTGCCAGCGGCGGCAATCGGGGCGTCCTTCGGGCTTGGGGAGGCTTTGCGCGCGACAAAAGGTCAGTGGCCGACCTTCCTTGCGGTGGGTTTTTTCATCTTTTTGGCAAATGTCGTCGCCTCGGTGATCCTGCTTGGCCTGTCTTCGATTCCGTGGCTGATGAGCGTAGTTCAACTCGGCTTTTCGGCCGTGCTGAGCCTGCTGAACATCAGTATCCTGACCACGCTTTACGGCTACTTCGTGGAAAAGCGCCCGATCTGATATCGGTATTCTTTTGCATGCTTTGCGCCTGCCCCTTGCCTTGGGGGCGGGCTTGGGCCACTGAAAGGGTATGAGCGATTTTCAGACCCGGTTCAAAGATGCCGCCCGCGCCGCCGAGGCGGCCATGCGCGAGGTGTTTCCCGCAACACCCCTGCAGCGCAATGTTCACCTCTCGGAACGGTTCGAGGCGGATATCTACCTCAAGCGCGAGGACCTGAGCCCGGTCCGCTCCTACAAGATCCGCGGGGCGCTCAACGCCATGCGCAAGCAGCCCGATCAGGCGCTGTTCGTCTGCGCCTCGGCCGGCAATCACGCGCAGGGCGTGGCCTTCATGTGCAAACACATGGACAAGCGGGGCGTGATCTTCATGCCGGTCACAACCCCGCAGCAGAAGATCCAGAAAACCCGCATGTTCGGCGGCGACAATATCGAGGTGCACCTGATCGGTGACTACTTCGACGACACGCTGGCCGCCGCGCAGGAGTGGTGCGCGCGCGAGGGCGGGCATTTCCTGTCGCCCTTTGACGACAGCGATGTGATCGAAGGTCAGGCCTCCATCGCGGTGGAGATCGAGGAGCAGTTCGGCGGCACGCCCGATCACGTGATCCTGCCGGTGGGCGGGGGCGGCATGTCTTCGGGCGTTGCGACCTTTTTCGGCGATGCGGTGCATTGCCTGTTTGTCGAACCCAACGGTGGCGCCTGCCTGCGGGCAGCCCTTGCGGCGGGGCATCCGGTTGCGCTGGACAAGGTCGATACATTCGTTGACGGCGCGGCGGTTGGCACCATCGGCGCGCAGCCGTTTGATTTGCTGAAACACATCCCGTTGCCGGATGTGATCACCATTTCAGAGGACCGGATCTGCTCCACCATCATCGAGATGCTGAACGTCGAGGGCATCGTGCTGGAACCCGCCGGCGCGCTGGCGGTCGAGGCGCTGAATGATGTGCGATCCTGGATCCGGGGGAAAAGCGTGGTCTGCGTCACCTCGGGCGGCAACTTCGATTTCGAGCGCCTGCCAGAGGTCAAGGAGCGCGCGCAGCGCTATTCGGGGATCAAGAAATACTTCCTGTTGCGCCTGCCGCAGCGTCCCGGCGCGCTGAAGGAATTCCTCAATATCCTCGGCCCCGAGGACGACATTGCACGGTTCGAGTATCTGAAGAAATCGGCGCGCAACTTTGGCTCCGTCCTGATCGGGATCGAAACCAAGCGGCCCGAGAATTTCGCGGCGCTGTTCGCGCGTCTTGAGGCGGCGGGGATGACCTATACGGACATCACCAATGATGAGACGCTGGCGCAGTTCCTGATCTAGGTTCCCGGGGCCTGTTCAGGCCAGAGCGGGCAACTTGCTGAGAAACTCAGCCTTGGATTGCTCGTAGGACAGAAACACAGCGTCAAGGTCAACGGATGCGGCGGCTCCCGCAGCCGAGTCACGCTCACCTTTCAGGCACAGCGTCGAAAAGCCATCAAAACCGAGATTCATCGCGCTGCCTTTGAGAAAGTGCAGATCCTGTTCCAGCATGCTGCGATCTCCGGTCCGCAGCTTACCGATGACACCTTCCACTTCTTCCAGGAACAGTTCCACGACTTCATCGAAGTCTTCTTCTCCGACTTCATCGCGGAGTTCTTTGACACGCGGCCAATTGATCATGGCAAAAGTTCCCGATTTTCTTTCTTTGGTAAGCATTTCATAAGGGCCAACCCGTAAATTTTGAGTGAAGTCGCGGTATCTTTCAAATTGTATGTTTCACGTCCCATTAAAGAACCGGCTTGATACTGTTCCCATTGCGGGCCAATTCGTTGCTAGTGTATGAGGTATCGATAGTTGCTGCCAGACAGTCCAGTGGACCATGAGGAAAACGCCATGAGCGGTTCGATCAACCGTGTTCTGGTTGTCGATGACAGTCGGCTTCAGCGCCGTATCCTCGTGGCGTCTCTGAAAAAATGGGGTTTCAGCGTCCTCGAAGCCGAGAGCGGCGAGCAGGCTATGGAAATCTGTCTGGCCGATCCCCCCGATCTTATCCTCAGTGACTGGATGATGCCGGGGATGAACGGCATCGAGTTCTGCCGGGCGTTCCGCAAGCAATCTACTGATAACTATAGCTATTTCATTCTCCTGACCTCAAAGAGCGAAAAGAACGAAGTGGCCGAAGGGCTGGATGCGGGGGCGGATGATTTTCTGACCAAACCCGTCAGTTCGGATGAGCTGCGCGCGCGCATCTCGGCTGGGGAGCGCATCCTGCGGATGCAGCGGGAGCTGTCGGAGAAGAACCGTATCGTCTCTGAAACCCTGGGTGAATTGCAGCGGGTTTACGATGCGATCGATAAGGACCTGATCCAGGCCCGGAAGATCCAGGAATCACTTGTCCCTGAACTGTCCAAGAGCTTTGGGTCCTCGACCGTCAGCCTGCTGCTCAAGCCCTGTGGGCACATCGGCGGTGATCTGGTGGGCATGTTCTGTCCGGGCGTCAACCGAATCGGTTTCTACTCGATCGATGTGTCCGGCCACGGGATCACCTCGGCGATGATGACCGCGCGGTTGGGTGGCTATCTGTCCTCGACCTACTTCGACCAGAACGTCGGCATGGAGAAGCGTTTCAACCGGTTCTATGCGCTGCGTCAGCCGGAAGAGGTTGCCAGCCTGCTCAACGCCCGCCTGATCGCCGATACCGGCATCGAAGAATACTTCACCATGGCCTATTGCATCGTCGATCTGCGCAGCGGTGTCTTGAAGATGGTGCAGGCCGGTCATCCGCATCCGCTGCTCTTGCGCAAGGACGGCAGCGCCGAATTTATTGGTAAAGGTGGCGTTCCTGTCGGTTTGGTGCCCGATATCGGCTACAGTCAGGAAGAGCTGATCCTGGAAAAGGGTGACCGGCTGCTGCTCTATTCAGATGGGTTCACCGAAGCCCGTCTTGAGAATGGCGAGATGCTGGAGGCCGAAGGTCTGCTGGATCTGGTAAAGAAATGCGATAGCAGCCAGAGCGGCAAGGAATTCCTGGACGACCTCTATTGGAACCTGACACAGATGCTGTCGCAGGAACATGGCCTCGAGGATGACGTGTCGGCCACGCTGTTCGAGTACGAAGGCCCCTGAGCAGCGCTCTTCGTCCGCTCGCCTCAGCCTATCTTACATCCGGCCAACGAAGCACTCCCGCCAATCGTGAGGTGATCAAGGATCACCGCCTCTTGTTGGGCGGGGCTGCACGCTGGCGCGTGCAGCGTTTTCGCCACTTTTCAACGTCAGCGAGCTGAGGCTGGAGCAGCGCGCTTGCGCGCTGCCATGCCCAAGGTCGGCCCAAGGCCCCATGGGCCGATCAGGCCGGGCGCGGGAGGGGCACCGATTCCGGGTCAGGGCGTTGTCAATGCGATATCAGGCGCAGAACCGGGCGGCGAAATGGCGGTCTCCGGGGTTGCCAAGGTGATGCAAAGCCTCTTGCGGTGCCATCCACAGGGCCTCGTGACCGGCTTCCTTTGGCGGGCCCAAACGGCGCAGAGGGCGGGCCATGTAGATGTGGCACAGCTTTTCGGCCCACAGATCGTATTCGGGCATAAAGACGAACCGGCGAAAGGCGCCCAGCCTGCGTGGGCGGCCGATGCTCCAGCCGGTCTCCTCGAACACCTCGCGGTGCAGGGCCGCAATGGGCGCCTCGCCCGGATCTATTCCGCCGCCGGGCAGCTGGATGTCCGGCCCCGGATCCATCTGGCAGGTCAGCAGCAACTGTCCATCCCGCGGCAACAGAGCGTAGATCCCCGGTCGCAGCCTGTAGTCTCGCCCTGCCTCGGGCGGCTGTCCGAAACGTCTGATCACTTGCGCCCCCTTCACTCCAAATGGGAAAACCCTATATAGGCTCGATATGCCAACCTCCGGCGTGTAAGGAAACCCCATGACACTTGGTTCGAAAATCGCGTGGGACGATACGGTCCTGCCCTTCCAGCTTGATGCTTCCGACATGCGGGGCCGCGTGGCGCGCCTTGATGGCGTGCTTGATGGCATCCTGAAGCAGCACGACTACCCGCCCCAGGTCGAGGCGCTGGTGGCCGAAATGGCCTTGCTGACCGCGCTGATCGGCCAGACGATCAAGCTGCAGTGGAAATTGTCGCTGCAAGTGCAGTCCAAGGGTGCCGTGCGCATGATCGCGACCGATTACTACGCGCCGCAGGCCGAGGGTGAACCGGCCAAGATCCGCGCCTACGCAAGCTATGACGCCGCACGGCTGAAGCCGGGCCTGCCTTTTGACCAGGTGGGCGAGGGCTATTTTGCCATCCTGATCGATCAGGGCCAGAACATGCAGCCCTATCAGGGCATCACGCCTCTGGCGGGCGGGTCGCTGTCTGGCTGCGCCGAGGCTTATTTCGCCCAGTCCGAACAGCTGCCGACGCGGTTCAGCCTCAGCTTTGGTAAATCCTCCGAACCGGGGGTGTCCGAGCATTGGCGTGCTGGCGGGGTGATGCTGCAGCATATGCCCAAGGCCTCTCCGTTTGCGGCCGAGCTGCAGGGGCGCGGGGATATTCTGAACGCGGACGATCTGGTCTCGGGCGATACGCAGGAGAACTGGAACCGCGTCAACATGCTGCTGGAGACGGTCGAGGATCTGGAACTGATTGGTCCAAGTGTGACGCCGACCGATCTGTTGGTGCGCCTCTTCCACGAAGAAGGCCCGCGGGTCTTTGATGCTCAGCAGGTGCAATTCGGCTGCACCTGCTCGGAAGAGCGTGTGCGCAACAGCCTGTCGATCTACTCGGCCAAGGATCTTGAGAAGATGACCACCGAGGACGGCCGCGTCACCGCAGATTGCCAATTCTGTGGCGCGCATTACGATCTCGATCCGAAAACGCTGGGTTTCGATGCCGAAAACCCGCCGTCCTGACGCGCATTACTGGAACAGGCCCACAGATGAATGACTCCCCCGAGAAGCTGACAGACCGTCTGCGCCGTGCCGTTGAGGTCGTGGCGGGTGATGGCTCCTCGGATTTCGACCTCAACCCCGATTTCACCCTGCCGCCGGGGCGCAAATTGCGTCCGGCGGGGGTTCTGGTGCCGATCACTCTGACCGGGTCCGAGCCGCGTGTGATTCTGACGAAACGTTCCTCTGCCCTGAAACACCATCCGGGCCAGATCGCCTTTCCCGGTGGCAAGGTGGACGAAGGCGACCGGGACGTGACTCACGCCGCCTTGCGCGAAGCCTGGGAGGAGATCGGCCTGCCGCAGGAGCTGCCCGAGGTGATTGGCCATCTGCCGACCCACGAAACAGTCACCAGTTTTCAGGTAACGCCGGTGGTTGCGATCCTGCGCTCCGATTTTGAGATCAGGCCCGAAGCGGGTGAGGTTGACGAGGTGTTTTCTGTGCCCCTGTCCCATGTGCTCGATCCACGCAATTACATCGTCGAATCCCGTCGCTGGCGGGGGACACGGCGCCGGTATTACACCGTGCCATTTGGCCCCTATTACATCTGGGGTGCCACAGCGCGAATGCTGCGCCAGTTTGCGGATCGGATGGGGGCGTGATGCAGATCGACCAGCCCTGGCTTTCTGCACCAGAGACTCAGGCGGTGTTTGCGGCCCTGACAGCCAATGGAGCAGACGCCTATGTTGTGGGGGGCTGCGTGCGCAATGCGCTGCTGGGGGTGCCTGTCTCGGACATAGACATCGCCACCGATGCAACGCCCGAGACTGTGCTTGACCTGGCAAAGAAAGCCGGGATCCGCGCAGTGCCAACCGGGATCGAGCATGGCACCGTGACCCTGGTCGAAGGCGGCATCCCGCATGAAGTCACCACCTTCCGCAAGGATGTGGCCACCGATGGCCGCCGCGCGGTCGTGGCTTTTGCAACCGACATTGCCGAGGATGCGGCGCGGCGCGATTTCACGGTGAACGCGCTCTATGCGCGCCCCGATGGCAGTATTGTCGACCCGCTGGGCGGCATGCCGGATCTGGAGGCACGGCGTATCCGTTTCATCGGCACCGCCGAAGACCGTATCCGTGAGGATTATCTGCGTTCGCTGCGCTATTTCCGTTTTCACGCCTGGTACGGGGATCAGGAAGCTGGTTTTGATCCCGATGCGCTGGCGGCGATTGCGGCCAATCTGGATGGGCTGGAGCAGCTCTCGCGGGAACGTGTTGGGGCCGAGTTGCTGAAACTCCTGCGTGCACCTGACCCTGCGCCCGCGATTGCCGTGATGCGGCGGACTGGGGTTCTGGGGCAGATCCTGCCGGGGTCCGAGGACCGCGCGCTGGCGCCGCTCATCCATTTGGAGGGCGAGGCCGGGTTGGCCGCTGATCCGATCAGGCGACTGGCCAGCATCAGCGGTGGTGTGGATCTGCAAGACGTCTTGCGATTGAGCAAAGATGACGCGCGCAGGCTGGATCGCCTTTATGAAGCCGCGATTGGCACCATGGGGCCTGGGGAGCTTGGCTACCGTCTTGGGGCAAAGCAGGGGTGCGATACGCTGGTGCTGCGCGCGGCCCTGTTGGAGCAGCCCCTGGCGCCGGGTGCTATTGAAGAGGTGGATCATGGGGCGTCCCAAACCCTCCCGGTGGTGGCGCGGGATCTGATGCCCGATCTGACCGGCGCTGCGCTGGGCGCAGAGTTGAAACGGCTGGAGGCAGCCTGGATTGCCTCCGGGTTTACCCTTGATCGTGCCGCGCTTTTGGACCGCTCAGAGGGCTGATCCGCGTCCGGTCACATTTTGAGACATGCCGGGGTGACAAACGCGATTTTGCCGACTATCCATAGGGTTGTTGTGATCGAAAAGGCTCCGGGAGGAATGCGCATGTATTACGGGATCTGGTACAGCTAACGCCGATACCACCCGTTTGTCAGGGGCCGTTCGGCACCCTTTTGACGCATGTCTGCATTCCATTATTGCTCAAATCATCGGAGCACCCGCCATGTTTCGTTTCTTCGAAAACCTCATTGACCCTTATTGCGACTATCCCGAAAAGGATGCTCCTCCGACGCGGCTTTGGCCGTTCCTGCGCGACTATGCGCAGCCCTTCAAACGTGTCTTCCTGCTGACCGGAATCATGTCCGTGATCGTGGCCGCGATCGAGATCGGGCTGATCTATTACATGGGCCGGGTGGTGGATCTATTGGGAGGCGCGCCTGCACAGGTGTGGCAGGACCACGGAACGGAGTTGATCGTCGTGGCCCTTCTGATCCTGTTCCTGCGGCCTGCCTTGCAGCTGGTGGACGTGCTGCTTCTGAACAACGCGGTGCTGCCCAATTTCGGTACGCTTATCCGCTGGCGGGCGCACCGCCATGTGCTGCGCCAGTCGGTCAGCTGGTTCGAGAATGACTTTGCCGGGCGCATCGCCAACCGTATCATGCAGACGCCCCCCGCCGCAGGCGAGGTGGTGTTTCAGGTCTTCGACGCGATCACCTTTTCACTGGCCTATCTGGTGGGGGCGGGGATCCTGCTGTTTGCCGCCGATGCACGGCTGATGCTGCCACTGGCCATCTGGTTCGCGCTTTACGGCCTTCTGGTGCGCTGGACGATCCTGCGCGTGGGACCGGCCTCCGAGGCCGCTTCGGATGCGCGCTCGACCGTGACGGGGCGGGTGGTGGACAGCTATTCCAACATCCATTCGGTCAAGATGTTCGCTCATGACAGCCGCGAGCTGTCCTATGCCAAAGAGGCGATCGAGGATGCGCGCACCACCTTTCAAAAGGAGATGCGAATTTTCACCGTGATGGACGGGGTGCTGGTCGTTCTGAATGGGCTTCTGATCGTCGGCGTTGTCGGCTGGGCCTTCCTGCTCTGGATGCAGGGCGCGGCCTCGGTCGGGGTGGTGGCGGCGGCAACCGCGCTGACGCTGCGGCTCAATGCCATGACCGGCTGGATCATGTGGGCGCTGACCTCGTTCTTCCGTCAGCTGGGTGTCGTGGCCGAGGGGATGCGCACCATCGCCCAGCCCATCGATCTGGTGGACCTCCCGGATGCCAAGCCCCTGCAACTGACCAAGGGTGAGATCGAGCTGCGGGAGTTGTCGCACCACTACGGGCGCGAGGCGGGCGGGCTGGATGCCATCAGTCTGACCATTCGCCCCGGCGAAAAGATCGGCCTGATCGGGCGCTCGGGCGCGGGCAAATCCACGCTCGTAAAGCTCCTGCTGCGGTTCTATGACCCCGACAAAGGTCAGATCCTGATCGACGGGCAGGACATCGCTGCGGTGACGCAGGATAGCTTGCGCAGCCATATCGGCATGGTGCAGCAGGACAGCGCGCTGTTGCATCGCTCGGTGCGCGATAACCTGCTGTATGGTCGCCCGGATGCCAGCGAAGAGCAGATGATCGCCGCCGCGCGTCAGGCCGAGGCGCATGACTTCATCCTCGATCTTGAGGATCCGCAGGGCCGCCGAGGTTATGACGCCCATGTGGGCGAGCGCGGCGTGAAACTCTCGGGCGGGCAGCGCCAGCGGATCACGCTTGCACGGGTCATCCTCAAGGATGCGCCGATCCTGCTGCTGGACGAGGCGACATCGGCGCTCGATTCCGAGGTGGAGGCTGCGATACAGAAGACCCTGTACGGCATGATGGAGGGCAAGACCGTGATCGCCATTGCCCACCGCCTGTCCACCATCGCCCAAATGGACCGCATTCTGGTGCTGGATCAGGGCCGAATCGTCGAAGAAGGCAGCCATGACGCGCTTTTGCTCAAAGGCGGCCTATATGCTCAATTCTGGGCGCGCCAATCGGGCGGGTTCCTCAATGCAGAGGCGACAGAGCAATGCTGAAATCCTTTCTTGACCGGCGGCTGGACCCGTTCCGCCCGGCCTCCGGCCCGCCGCCCGGTACCCTTGTGGGTTTCACGCGCTGGGCGCTGGCCGGGGCCTGGCCGGTGCTGGGGATCTTCGTGGTTCTGTCGATCCTGGCGGGGGGTATGGATACGCTCAACGCCTTCCTGCTGGGCTATATCATCGACACTGCGGTGGAGGCGGGGCCGAGTGCGTTCTTCACGCAGCACATGCCGGTGGTCATTGCCTTTGTCGCTTTCTTCCTGCTGTTGCGCCCCGCAATCCTTGGCCTGGGCGCCTTTGCCAATTCGGTGCTGGTGCAGCCCTTTATCTCTCCGCTGATCCTGTCGCGGCTCAACACCTGGGTGCTGGGGCAATCGGTGAGCTATTTCGACGACGATTTTGCGGGGCGCATCGCGCAGAAGCAGATGCAGACCGCCAATGCGATGACGAATGTCGCGGTCGAAGGGATCAACGTGGTGATCTTCGGCTTGGCTGCCCTTGCCTCTACCTTTGTCCTGCTGGGGTCGATCGACTGGCGGATCACCCTGCTGTTTGCGGTCTGGCTCATCGGGTATTTCGCGCTGATCCGCTACTTCCTGCCGCGTGTCCGCAAACGCTCGGGCAAGATGGCCGGCGCGCGGGCGATGGTCTCGGGGCAGGTGGTCGACACCATCACCAATATCAAGACGGTGAAGCTGTTCGCACATGCGGGTAACGAGGAAGAAAGCGCCAAGGGTGCCATGGCGACCTACCGCGAAGCGCGGCTGCATCTGGGCACCCTGTCGGCCAGTTTCCGGTTCTTCCTGATGGGCTGCGCGGGAATCTTGCCGGTGATGATGATCGGCGCATCCCTGATGCTGTGGCAGGCAGGGCAGGCGAGCGAGGGCGATATCGTCGCCGCAGGCACCATCGCCATCCGGCTTGCGCAGATGACGGGCTGGCTCAGCTTTGCGTTGATGGGGATCTACGCCAACGTGGGCGAGGTGGAAAACGGCATCAAGACGCTGGCCCGCTTTGACCGGATCACCGATGCTGAGGGTGCGCGGGATCTGACCGTGCGCGAGGGCCAGGTGCACTTCGATGGTGTCAGCTTTTCCTATGGCCGCGATATCGGCGGGGTGCGCAATGTCGATCTGACCATCCACCCCGGCGAAAAACTGGGCATCGTCGGGGCCTCGGGCGCGGGGAAATCCACCTTGGTCTCGCTCCTCTTGCGGCTCTACGACCCTGAAGGCGGGCGCGTGCTGATCGACGGGCAGGATGTGGCCGAGGTCACTCAGGACAGTTTGCGTCGCCAGATCGGAATGGTCACGCAGGAAACCGCCATGTTCAACCGCTCGGCCCGTGAGAACATCCTTTATGGCCGCCCCGATGCCACTGAGGAAGAGCTGATCGCGGCGGCGAAAAAGGCAGAGGCGCATGAGTTCATTCAGGACCTTGCTGATGGTCAGGGGCGCAGCGGCTATGACGCCCATCTTGGCGAACGGGGCGTGAAGCTCTCGGGCGGGCAACGCCAGCGGATCGCACTGGCCCGCGCAATCCTGAAAGACGCGCCTATTCTGGTGCTGGACGAGGCGACATCGGCGCTGGATTCCGAGGTCGAAGCCTCGATCCAGACCGCGCTGGAGCGGGTGATGGAGGGCAAGACGGTTCTGGCCATCGCACACCGGCTGTCGACCCTCAGCGAGATGGACCGGATCATCGTCATGGATCAGGGCGAGATGGTCGAGACCGGCACCCATGAGGAGCTCTTGGCCCTGGGCGGGCGCTATGCACAGTTCTGGGCGCGCCAGTCGGGCGGTTTCATCGGCACCGAAGACGAAGAGGCAACGCAGGCTGCGGAATAACGTGCGGCGTTACAGATTCTGCGTGGTTTGTCCCTTTTGCAAAGGGCGGGCGCAGTCTATCTAGGCGCCATGACAAACGCAGCCAGAACCACAGCCACGATCCTGCGCCTTGGTGCGCAGGGAGACGGGATCGCCGAAGGCCCGCTTTTTGCCCCCCGCACCCTGCCGGGAGAGGTCGTAAGCGGCGTTGCCAGTGGCAGCCAGCTGACGGATCTCCGTATTGAGACACCTTCCGAGGCGCGCGTGCAGGCGCCATGCCGCCACTACAAATCCTGCGGTGGCTGCCAGTTGCAGCATGCCAGCGATGCCTTCGTGGCGGGTTGGAAGGTCGATGTGGTGCAAAATGCGCTGAAGGCGCAGGGGCTTGAGGCCGAATTCCGCCCGATCCACACCTCGCCTGCGCAGAGCCGCCGCCGCGCCACCCTGACCGTGCGCCGCACCAAGAAGGGCGCGATGGCGGGCTTTCATGGCCGGGCTTCGGATGTGATCACCCCGATCCCCGATTGTCACCTGCTCGACCCTGCGCTTATCAAGGCGATTCCTCTGACCGAGGCGCTTGCCATGGCAGGGGCAAGCCGCAAGACGCCCTTGTCGGTCACGCTGACCACCTCCGAGGCTGGCCTTGATGTGATGGTGCGCGATGGCAAGCCGCTGGACAGTGCGTTGCGGGCTGAACTGGCCGACATTGCAGGCCAGAACGGTGTTGCGCGCTTCACCTGGGAGGATGAGCAGGTCGCGATGGAACAGCCGCCGGTGCAGGCTTTTGGCACGGCCCGTGTCTGCCCGCCGCCCGGGTCCTTTCTTCAGGCGACCAAAGACGGGGAGGCGGCCCTGCTTGCGGCTGTTCGCGAGATCACCAGGGGCGCGAAACGCGTCGTTGATCTTTTCGCAGGCTGCGGCACTTTTGCACTGCCATTGGCCAAAGATGCCGAAGTGCATGCGGTCGAGGGCGAGCGGGCGATGATCGCCGCGCTCGATGCGGGCTGGCGGCAGGCACAGGGCCTGAAGAAGGTCACCAGCGAGGTGCGGGATCTGTTCCGCAATCCGTTGCTGCCCGAAGACCTGAACCCATTTGGTGCGCGTTTCGAGGCCGCCGTGATCGATCCGCCCCGCGCGGGTGGCGAGGCGCAGGTGGCAGAGCTGGCCCGGGCGCGCACGCCCGTTGTTGCCTATGTTTCCTGCAATCCGGTGACTTTTGCGCGCGATGCCAAGGTGTTGGTGGACGCGGGCTATCGGCTGAACTGGGTTCAGGTGGTGGACCAGTTCCGCTGGTCCGCCCACACCGAACTGGTTGCCAGTTTTACCCTTGATTCCTAATTGCCAAACGCACGTGGAGTGACAACCGTAATGGACACCCTTCGCAAGATCCTTGATAGCCACCGCTTCAGCCGGTTCATCACGGCGGTCATCCTGATCAACGCCGTGACACTGGGAATGGAGACCTCTCCTGCCATTATGGAGCGGGTCGGTGCGCTGGTGCTGATGATCGACAAGATCTGCCTGTCGATCTTCGTGGCCGAGATCCTGCTGAAAATCTTCGTGGCGCGGCATCGGTTTTTCCTCAGCGGCTGGAACATCTTTGATTTCGTGATCGTGGGCATTGCGCTGATCCCGTCGGCACAGGGTGTTTCCGTGTTGCGGGCGCTCAGGATCCTGCGGGTATTGCGGGTGATCTCGGTCGCGCCCCGTCTGCGCCGTGTGGTCGAGGGCTTCATCACCGCTCTGCCGGGCATGGGATCGGTGTTCCTTCTGATGGCGATCATCTTCTACATCGGCGCTGTGATGGCGACCAAGCTGTTCGGAGACAGTTTCCCGGAATGGTTCGGGAACCTTGGCCTCAGTGCCTATTCCCTGTTCCAGATCATGACGCTGGAAAGCTGGTCGATGGGGATCGTGCGCCCGGTGATGGAGGTCTACCCCTATGCCTGGGCCTTCTTCGTGCCCTTCATCATGGTCACCACCTTTGCGGTGGTGAACCTTCTGGTGGGTCTTATCGTCAACTCGATGCAGGACGCCCATGCCGAGGAAGACAACGAACGCACCGACGCTTATCGCGATCAGGTGCTATCCCGGCTTGAGGCGATCGAACGGCGACTGGCGGAAAACGCTGGCACCGGGTCCGGACAGATGAAGAAGTGATTTTGCCGCGGCCCTGAATCGGTGTATTTTCAAAACAGGCAAACATAAGAGCGGACATCAAATGGACAGGCGGCAGTTTGGGCTTGCGGCAGCATCCTCCCTGGCTTTGGCAGGGTGCGGTCGGGCCGATAGCAAGTTCAAAACCTACAATGGACCTGACGTGACCTCGATCGTGGTCAACAAGGGCGTGCGCAAGATGTACCTTCTGAACAACGAAGAGGTGCTACGCGCATACGAGGTCGATCTGGGTTTTGCCCCAGAAGGGCCGAAACGTATCGAAGGGGACGGAAAAACGCCGGAAGGCACCTACCTGATCGACCGGCGCAATCCCAACAGCAGCTTTCATCTGTCAGTGGGAATCTCTTATCCCAACTCCGCCGATGTGGCGCTTGCCCAGTCGATGGGCAAAAAACCGGGCGGCGAGATTTTCATTCACGGCGAGCCAAACGATTTTAAGGATCGCAAACGGGCAGAACGCGTAAGGGACTGGACCGCCGGGTGCATTGCCGTGAAAAACCATGAGATCGAAGAGATTTACGCCATGGTCCAGACCGGCACTCTGATCACTCTGCGCGCCTGACAGTGGCATCCGGCGCGGCGTTTGTGGCTTATCAGCCTGTCAGCCTGCGGTTGGCGGCCCCTTGTCATTCAGACTGCTGCGCCGGGTCTCAGCTACCCACCACCAGGGTCCACCACAGTTTGCCGTTGGGCTCCTGGAACCAGGAAAAGCCCATGTTCACGGCTTTGGGGTCCAAAATTACGGCGCGGGTTCCTTTGTCTTCCATCCAGGCGGTCAGGGTCTGAAGCTCGTTCTCGTAGGTTTCCGAGATTGCTTCGCCCAGAAGGGAGCCCGGGTATCCGATCCGCGCAACCCGGTCCAGCGGTGAGGAGCCGTCCGAACCAAAGTGCCAGGGGCGGTTCTGCACCGACATGTCGCGGGAATGCGTTGCGGCGGCTGCGTTCAGCTGGGCGTTCAGTTGCAAAGCCGGAGCGCCAGCGGCCTGCCGCAGGGCATTGATTGAATCAAGCATGCGAATCTGGACCTTGTCGGCGTTTCGAATGCGGTAGATCTGTCCACTTCCTTCTCCGCCTTGCGTCACCGGAGTACAGGCAGCGGTTAGCGTTGCAAGGGCAGCGGCCAGGATCAGAAATACGCGCGTCATTAGGCTTCTCGCTCAAGTCACAGTGACACTGCACTTAGCGCTCCTGTGGCACAGGTGCAAACATGTGCGGGGCAATCGGCGGCCCAGACGGGTTGTTTGGTTTGCGACTGAGGCATTCCAGCCATATTATGCACAGCATCTAGTTATACGTGCAGGACCAAATTCCATGACCCGTCGTCTGTTTGATACCCCGTCCCGCCGCCAATTTCTGGCCGGTTCCGCCGCGCTGATATCTGCGCCCGCCCTTGCCGAGGAAAAAACGGAAGATCAGGAGGTTGCCTATGACCCTCTGCGTCCTCCGCCAGAGCCTGAACCGCCCGTAAAGCGTAACATTTCGTCTTTCCGGGCGAAAAACTGGCGGCCTTACTTCGACACCCTGCGCAATGGGGCAATCCTGGTCGATATCGACAGCCGTGCGCTTCACTACTGGTCCGAGGACGAATCGGTCTACCGGCTGTTCCCCTCGTCCGTGCCCCTGTCGGATGATCTGACCCGACGCGGTCGTACCAAGGTCGTGCGCAAGGTCGACGGGCCGAGCTGGTCTCCGACCCCCAACATGCTCAAACGCAACCCGGAGTGGCCGAAGTACATCCCGCCCGGCCCGGACAACCCGCTTGGATCACATGCGCTTTACCTGTCCTGGAAGTTTTATCGCATCCACGGCACCCACGATACGCGCAAGATCGGGCGCAAATCCTCCAACGGCTGCATCGGGCTATATAACGAACACATTGCCCAGCTCTTCGAGATGACCAAGGTGGGTACTCAAGTGTTGCTTATTTGACGACATTTTTGCACCTGCACGGCCACTTGCGGAAACAAGCATTTGCATTCCCACAAGTTAGCTGTTTAGAAAAAAATACGAGATATGTCTTGGGTGCGTCGGCCATAGGTATGCCCGGCGCGAATTCTGGAGGTTAACATGAAAAAACTCGTTATCGCCGCTGCTCTGACTGCTGCTGCTTCCACCGCTTCTGCTGGCAACCTGGCAGAGCCCGTTATCGAAGCACCTGTGATCGTTGAGCAGGCCGAAAGCTCGTCTTCCGGCATCCTGCTGCCGCTGCTGCTGCTGGTTCTGGTTGGCGCCGCTGTCGCAAGCAACTAATTGCTTCGTTAAAAGATTTAAAAAGGCGGTGGTTTTCCACCGCCTTTTTTTTGTTGCCGTCTGGTCTGATGTCTGTTTGCAGGGGGGTAGGCGGGGGCGCTCTAAAGAGCGCCAACCTCGCCCAGAATCAGATCAAGCGTCTGCACGATCATGTCCACGTCATCGGTATCGATGGTCAGCGGTGGGCGGATCTTCAGGATGTTGTCCTTTGGACCTTCGCTGCCGATCAGGATGCGGTGATCGCGCATCCGGTTCTTGACGTAGGAACACATCTCGGTGTCCTCGCTGCCGTCCGCGCGGATCAGCTCCACCCCCAGGAACAGCCCCATACCGCGTACATCGCCGACGCAGGCATGCCTCTCCATGAGTGCCTGCAGCCCTGCCATCAGCTGCGTCCCCATGGCTTTGGCATTCTGCTGCAGCCCTTCGTCATCGACGATGTCCAGCACCTCCTTGCCGATGCGGCACGAGAGGGTCGAGCCGCCGAAGGTCGAGAAGAACTCCGGACCCTTGGCGAAACTCTCGGCAATGGCGCGGGTGGTGACCAGCACCCCCAGGGGGTGTCCGTTGCCGATGGGTTTGCCCATCACCACGATATCGGGTAGCGCGCCCTGGTGTTCGAAACCAAAGTAATAATCGCCAAGACGTCCCAGCCCGGTCTGCACCTCGTCTGCAATGCAGACGCCCCCGGCCGCGCGGATCTTTTCATAGACTGCGGGCAGGTATCCTTTGGGCGGAATGATCTGCCCACCGACCGAAGGGAAGGTTTCGGCGATGAAACCGGCCAGCCCGTGACCCTTTGCCTGAAGTCGGGCAATGGCCGGGTCCACCAGATCCGCAAACCTTTGCGCGCGATCAGGATCGTCCCGTTTGAAACTGCCGCGATAGTCGTCGGCGACCTCGACGAGCTCCACCCAGTCCGATTGGCCCACGCCGCCCGGCGCGTTGAACTTGTAGGCGGAGATGTCGATCACCCCGGTGGTATTGCCGTGATAGCCATGATCCGGCGTCACCATCCCCTTGGCCCTGGTATGGGCGCGAGCAAGGCGCAGGGCTAGCTCGTTCGCTTCGGTGCCTGAGTTGACGAAAAAGCAGACCTCGAAGGGGTCCGGCAGTTTCGACAGCACTTTTTCGGCGAAAGCCACCTGCGCGGGATGCAGGTAGCGGGTGTTGGAGTTCATCCGCTTCAGCTGATCCGCTGCCACCGCCTGAATGCGCGGATGGGCGTGGCCTACGTGGGGCACGTTGTTGTAGGCATCCAGATAGGGCCTGCCCCATTCGTCGAACAGATGATGCTTCCAGCCTCGCAGCAGCATCACCGGGTCCGAATAGGTCAGGCGCAGGTTCTCCCCGAAATGGGCGCGTCGCGCGTTCAGAATCTCGCCCTTGTCGGCGGGCCGGTAACAGGTCTTGGCGTCCGGCAGGTTCATCAGCGCCGCCGGGTTGGGGCAGATCGCGTGCCAGAGGTACATCTCGTCCGGATCCCCCACACCGGGCCAGTCGGCCTCAATCCCGTCGGTGGTCATGGCAAGCTGGAAATGCACGTGCGGCGCCCAGCCGCCGTTCTGCGTCGGATCGCCAAGGCGGCAGAAGGCTTCGCCCCTTTCCACGGTATCACCGGGTTTCAGGCGGTTGCAGCACTCCGGGTCCAGATGGCCATAGAGAGTATAGAAACTGTCCCCCGCCGGGGTTTCATGGCGCAGGATGATGGTGCCGCCATAGTCGAGATGATGTGCGCGGTTCTCGACGATGAAGATCTCGCCCGCCAGCGGCGCGTAGAGGGGCGCTCCCGCAGGGGCGAACCCATCCACGCCCAGATGCACCGTGCGACGATTGCTGGCCTTCCAGCGCCCCTTGCGGAAGGCGGGCGCGGTATAGATCAGCCGGGGTTCGTTGTAGTAGCCCAGCCAGATGCCGCTGCCGTACTCCTCGCCGACGCGGGCGGCCTCCTCCAACGGCATGTCAAAGGGGTTCTGCGGCCAGGTGGAATGCTCGACCGAGAGCGACCCCATCGGCGCATCGCCGAGGTCCGTGCCCATCAGAGGCGCGAAATTGCCGCGCTCCGCATCAAGCCACGCCAGCACCCGGTCAGCGCCGTCGACCACGGGCAGGCCACAGGCGGCGCGCAGGCGGGCGTTCACAAGCTTTCCGTTCAACTCATGCCCTTCAAGGAACCGCCAGGCAGGCGCCTGAGAGATGGTCACATAAGGGTCATCCGGGTTTTCCGTCGCCATCAGGGTGGAATTTACCACCGAGACTGCCAGCCGCATCCGCAGCAGTGGCCAGACCATGTCCACCTCTGCCGGGGTCAGCGGATTGGCGGCGTGATAGCCCGCCACAAGTGCGGCAAGGGTGGCTTCGGGTTCGGGGTGGTCCAGCACGATATAGGCCGCCGCAATCGCCAGATCGCAGATGCGCGGGGCCCGGCACATATCGCCAAGATCAATAAGGCCCGAGACCCGGCGCGGCTCGCTCAGGGTTCCTGCGACGATGATGTTGTAGTCGTTGGCATCATTGTGGATGGCCTGTGCGGGCAGCTGTGTCAGGGCCGGAAGCAGGTCGGAAAACTTGGCGTTGATCGCTTCCAACAGGGCGCGGCGCGCCGGATCGGTGATGCAGTCCAGTTCATCTGCAATCCAACCTGCCTGCATGAGGTTCCATTTGAAATCGCGTTCAAGACCTGAGTGCTGGAAATCCGCCAGGGCCTTGCCCATGCGGCCCAGAACCGCGCCCACCTCTTGGATGAGGGCCGCGCTTTTGGGGGCAACCTTGGCATAGCAGCGGCCGGGGAGTTCGTTGATCACCCAGACCAAGCGTTCGGCGCCACTTTCGTCGGCGATGGAGAGCATCGCAGCGCCATCGCTGCTGCGGATCACGCGGGGGCAAGGCAGATCTGGTGCGGCATTGGCGACATGTTCGAACGCTTTAACCTGCAGATCGACCAGCTCTTCCGGACATCCCGGACGCATTGCCTTGACGATATAGCCAGCGCCATCCGCCGTGCGCGCAAGGAAGTTCAGATCATACTCCCCATCAAGGCCCGTCAGCTTCGCCTCGATCCCCCAATGCGCCGCCAAGGCAGCTGCCCAATGTCTGTTCGTCATCAAATCCCCCGAAAAGCTTATTCGTATATTGGATCCCTAGAGCAAAACGTGGAAGAGCAAAACACCCTGCCGGACCTGCAGAGGTGTGATGATATGAAAACTGCGCTGGAATGCGGGGCGCGTGTGGATGGCAGTGCACAAACCCGCCCCGGGGCAGTCAGGTATCCAGTCTTTGAATAGTCCCGTCAAACAATACTTTGACGGGCAGAAACTGACCGCATTCTTTGAAGCGATAGCTGTCCCGGTTCAGGCCGCCAAGCAAAATTGGATAAGGTCTGGCATAGTGAAAAGTGTACCCCCATTTTTTGTATCCTGGAGCGGTGTATCTGATAAAGCATGTTTTGAATGCGTAATAATTGAACTCGGTGCCATGTCGTTCGAAGTAATGTTTTCCTCGTTCCGCACCAAGGCCGACTTCACTTAGGTGTTGGTCCAAATAGTAGTTTGCCCTTTGGATGCGCTTGTCAGCCAGATAGGCAAAGAAGACGTCCAATCCCAAGGCAAGGATAACCAGGGCAATACATGCGAATGCTATTTGTTTGGCACTCATGCCCTAGTGGTTTTCATTGGTTTGGTTGGCATTGAGGCGGAAGCGCCTTGAGCCTAATGAGTCGCAAATTAAATGTAATAATTGGTTATCCTTTTTCTCCAAATATATAAACATAAAACCCATCACACTCACTCACCTCTTTCATTTCAAGTCCCATTGGTGAATTTGGCGGTTGGTGTGTAGCCCTATTGAAGTAGGTGCTGGGATAATTTAGCCTATCCATATCATAGGGGCCTCTCAGGCCATTCTCCAAATCTTCATGTCGAGATTGAGTGAAGATTCGGACCACGAACTCGCCATCCTTTGCATAAACCCCATTTGTTCTTCTTACATAGACGCTTGCAGGATAACAATTTTCCGACTTGGTGTGGGTTCTGATTTCGACATGTGATTTGCATATGCTCGTCACATCAATTTTTCTAGCAACTACGCAGGGGCCGGAAGTGGGGTCAATTGGTTTTCCAAAAGTTTCAAGAACAATCAGTCTGTTCGATAAGGATTTGAATGCGTTGTGAACATTTTTTTGCTCAACTTCATTATCCCAAACCATAAAAAATAAGTGCACCTTGTAGGCCAAAAATACCGAAAGGCCAAGAAGCATAAGTATCAGGGTTTTTCTTGTTGATATTTTTCTATTCACGTTTGAATGGCCACAACTTCCTTTCGAAGATCTGCTCAGCAGGACGGGCAAAGGGAAATGCACGGCGAATCATGATCGCCGCCCGCAGTATTTCTCCATTTCACAGCCTTAGTTCGCAGATCAATCCACGGTATACCTGTGTAAATTGCAAAGTCAACTTAGGTGCTGATCTGAGCGAGCCAGCCCTCAGTCCAGCCAGCCCTTCAGGTTCTGTTCGATCACGCCTGCCAGCGCCGCGATGTGGTCTGCGTCGTCGTTAAGGCAGGGGATATAGAGGAAGTCTTCGCCTCCGGCCTCTTCAAAGCTTTCCTTGATCTCCTCGTTGATCTCTTCCAGCGTTTCGATGCAGTCGGCGGAAAAGGCCGGGGCGATCACGGCGATGTTCTTTTTGCCTGCCTTGGCCAGCGTCGCGACATGGTCGACGGTATAGGGCTTCAGCCATTCCTCGGGGCCGAAGACCGACTGGAAGGTGGTGGTGATCTCGGTGTCTTCCCAGCCAAGGCGCTCTTTCAACAGGCGCGTCGTTTTCTGGCACTGGCAGTGGTAGGGATCGCCCTGCATCAGATAGCGTTTCGGCATCCCGTGGTAGGAGACGACCAGGATATCGGGGCGTTTTTCGGCCTTGGCATAGGCCTCTTCGACAGAGCGGGCCAGCGCCTCGATATAGGGGGGCTCGTTGAAATAGGGGGCGATGGTGCGGGCGGCGGGCTGCCAGGTCTCTTCCATCAGGGCGCGGAAGAACTGGTCGTTCGCGGTGGCCGAGGTGGCGCCGGCATACTGCGGGTAAAGCGGCACGAAGAGGATCTTCTGGCAGCCGGCCTCGACCATCTCACGGACCTTGGACTTGGTCGAGGGGTTGCCATAGCGCATGCAGAAATCGACCATGACCTGATCGCCGTACCGGTCGGCCATGACCTGTGCCATCTTGGCGGTCTGGTCCTTGGTGATGGTCATCAGCGGGCTTTCGCCCTTGTTGTGGTTCCAGATGGATTTATACGCCTCACCCGAGGTGAAGGGCCGCTTGGTCAGGATGATGAGCTGGAGCAGCGGCTGCCATTTCCACGAGGCGTAGTCGATCACCCTTTTGTCCGACAGGAACTCGTTCAGATACCGGCGCATGGGCCAGTAGCTGTAATCGTCCGGTGTGCCGAGGTTCGCCAGGAGGATCCCCACCTTCTCCGGCATGACCTTGGGATGGTCGGCAGGGGCGTGGACGGGGCATTTGGCGGTCGAAGTCGAATCCAGCATTTCGGAGTCCTGTGCGGTTGGCATCTTTGGTTGCGGTGGAACAGTAAGGGCATACGCAGGCAAAGACCAATCGGATCACATTTGCGCATCCAGAGGCTTGCCTTATCGCAGGGGCAGTCGGCTATTCGGGCAGTTTCGTCTCTGGCACTTTCAGCGCATCGGCAAGGCGCATCTTTGCCGAGCCGGGGCGCAGCGGTTTCTGCTGGCTCTCGGAGGGCGACCAGCCGGTCAGGCAGATCAGTTCAAAACTGGCGGGGAGGCGACCTTCTGTGGTTTCAAAGTGCGCGCGGTAGATTTCCTCGGCGCGGGTGAACAGGCGCCGCGGGACAGGGCGCCGCAGGCGGCTTTCCAGTGCGTTGGCCTCGCCCATGGCGCGCAACTCGTGCATCAGGTGCATCAGATCGCGATACTGGGCGGTCAGCGGCACCACATCGGCCACCGGCAGGGCGAACCCCGCGCGCTGCAAAAGGGCGCCCAGATCGCGCACTTCACCCATCGGGGCGATTCGCGGAGACAAGCCGCCCAGCACCTCGGATTCAGCCCCGGCGAGGGCGACGCGCAACTCTTGCAGGGTCTGTCCGCCGAGCAGAACGGTCAGCAACAGCCCGTCCTTTTTCAGGGCACGGCGGCACTGGATCAGCTGGCCTACCGGATCATTGGCCCAGTGCAACCCCATGGAATGTATCACAAGATCATGGGCGCCGGGTTCAAGATCCAGCATGTCGTCGTCCGGAACCAGCTTTGCGCCAGACAGGGGGGCGGCCAGACCGTCCTCCCAAACCTCCGCAAAAGGAGTCACCACGGCGGGCGCGGTAAAGGTTCTGTTAACCAAGGTGAGTCGATCCTCAACCTCGTTCCTGGCCATCTCGTGCAGGAACAGGGCCCCTAGCTGCCGCCGGGCTCTATTTGCTGCCAATGCCTTCCTGTCAAACAGCTTCGGCTGTGCTGTGGGAGTGTGCGTCATGGGGGGATACATATATGCTGCATGCGCGGTTTCAAACCGCTGTTTCACTGGTTTATCCGCCGCAATGTCTGGGCTGCGGAGGGCTGGTCAATCAGGAACCGGGTCTGTGCGGCCCCTGCTGGCGGGAAGCGGAATTCATATCCGGAACGGTTTGTGAGGGATGCGGTGCGCCCTTGCCGGGGGAATACGATGGATTTCGCGTTGAGTGCGACGATTGCCTCTCCAGCCCGCGCCCCTGGAGCCGGGGCCGGGCGACGCTGATCTATGAGGGCAAAGCGCGACAGGTGGTGCTGGCACTCAAGCACGGAGATCGACAGGATATCGCTGTGCATGCAGCAGGCTGGATGGAGCGCGCCGCCTTGCCGCTTTTGCGTGACAACCCATTGGTTTGCCCGGTTCCCCTCCACTGGAGCCGCCTTCTGAAACGGCGATACAACCAGTCCGCCCTGCTGGCCGAGGCTTTGGCAAAGCGGGCCGGGCTGGACTATTGGCCCGACCTTCTGCGGCGTTGCCGCAAGACGCCTTCGCTGGATGGGCGTTCGCGGGCGGAGCGGTTCGGGATCTTGGCCGATGCGATCCGGATGCCCGTACGCCACGCGCCATTGATCAGGGGGCGCACCATTCTGGTGGTCGACGATGTGCTGACCTCGGGTGCGACGCTATCGGCCTGTGCGGATGCCTGCCTCAGGGCCGGAGCGGAAGAGGTGCGGGTGGCGGTGCTCGCCCGCGTTCAGCGCATGTGAGCCATGGCTGGCATTCCTAGCACCGCCGACAGACCTGTCAGTTGGTGACCGTATCGATGGAGTCCGGGCGAGCTTCTACGGTCACAGCATAGGCTTCACCACCTGTCGTTGTGAGCTGGCGGGTTTCACTGGCTGCCGTGCCGATAATCGGACCACTCTAAGCCACGCGGGCCGTCAGCCCCAGAGCGAGAAGCATCAGGAAGGGCGGCAAGGTGATTTGGAAATGATATCAGAATGACTCATCCTTTCGAGGGGCGTCGTCATAAGCGGCGCATAACGTTGATCTGCTGGCGCTGGTGGGTGTCTTCGGCACCGATCCCCTGCATCCAGTTCAGGGCGATCGCCGTGTCCGGATTGAAGCGGTAGGTTGCGCCGATCTTGCCGCGCGTGAGACCACGATCGCCGGTGATTGTGATCGTGCTGCTGGCGCTTGCCCGGTGGACAGTGCTGAGAACAGAACTGCGCCACAGACGGCTGCTTCAGATCGGGACAATGCTCGTTCCTTGGCAATCAAGATCTCTCCCAAATCCTGCGCGCGCCTGCGGACAGGGGCACCATGGGCCAACGCCGTCTAAGGAACGGGGCATCGAAAGTTGCATTTTGACAAAGATGACAGAAACAATGGCTGACGCTTGCTGGTTTCGAATTCCAGCGCGCCGCACTGGGCGCCTTTCGGCGGTCGGCCTATCCGCCTTGGTCGCCGTCCTGATCAAGCGAATAGGGGGGCAGGGCCTGAACGGCTTCTTTCAGGGCCTCTCCCCAGCCCTGTGACAGGGCTTCGAAATAGGGATCACCTACCTCGATCCGTCGCTGCGCGCCGATCGTGAGGCTGTCCTTGCTGTAGACATGCAGATCGAGCGGCAGGCCAACTGACAGGTTTGCCTTCAAGGTCGAGTCAAAACTCAGCATGGTAATCTTGATCGCATCCTCAAAGCTGACCTCAGGGTCAAAGGCGCGCACGATGATGGGCTTGCCATATTTGGTCTCGCCAATCTGGAAGAACGGTGTCTCTTCGCCGGCTTCGACGAAATTTCCCTCGGGATAGATCATGAACAGGCGCGGCTCGCTGCCTTTTACCTGTCCGCCCACGATGAGGCTGGCGGAAAACTGCGCTTCGGCGCGGGGGCCATCCTCGCCCGCCTGATCCCGGATCACCTCGCGCAGGGTTTCCCCCACCAGTTTGGCCACCTGGTACATGGACGAGGCCTGCAGGATCGACGGTGAACCCCGTTCTTCGACCGGGAGGGTACGTTCGTTCAGGAGGCTGATCACCGCCTGGGTAGTGCCAAGGTTGCCGGCGGTCATGATGGTGATGCAGCGCTCGCCCTCACTCTCCCAGTGGAACATCTTGCGAAACACGCTGATGCTGTCGACACCCGCATTGGTCCGGGTGTCGGACATGAAGACCAACCCGCGTTTCAGTTTCAGACCAACACAATATGTCATGGCGACGCTCCGCTCTTGCTGCGGACCTGTTATTGCTCTTGGACGGCAACGTCCACAGACAAGGTTTCGTTGCCCGCACCAAACCTGAGCCCGGAGATGGGGGCGGCTTCGCGATAATCAAGTCCGGTTGCAACGCGAACGTAACGTGCATCCGGCGAAATACCGTTTGAAACGTCGAAGCCGACCCAGCCAAACCCGTCGACATGGGCTTCGGCCCAAGCGTGCGTTGCGTCCTGCTGTTCGCGGTCGTCCATCATCAGATAGCCGGAGACATAGCGCGCCGGATAATCCATCGCCCGCGCGGCCGCGATAAAGATATGCGCATGGTCCTGACATACGCCATATCCGTGCTCGATCGCCTCATCGGCCGAGGTGGCCGCATGGGTGCTGCCGACCGCGTAAGGCACCGCCTCCAGGATGCGCGCAGAAAGATCATGCAAGAGAGCAATGTCGTTGTCATGCGCATCCCGCAGCCCCTTGGTCAGGCGACGCACATTGGTCGTCGCCCGTGTCAAATCGGTCGAGCGTTTGAATAGCCATAGTGGCAAGAAACCGCGGTGCTTGCCGACGACACCATGCTGATCCTCGGTTTCGATTTGGCCAAAGCAGCGGATGTGGATTTCCTGCACTCCGGGCGTAAAAGAGATCAGGGAGACCAGATTGGCGTTCTGATCCTCGAACTCGATTTCAACCCTGCCGCCCTCGATCTGAGTCGACCAGTTCACGACCTTTTGGCCCAATCGACCTTTCGGGGTGAGCCGCAGTTGTTGCAGGCCATAGTGCGTGGGATGGTCAAATTTGTATCTGCTTGAATGATCGATCTTCAATCGCATGCGTTACTCCGTGAACCTGAAATCGGCTTCGATCTCGGCGCCAAGGCGCGAGATATTCGCCAGAAACTCTGTCAGGAATTCGTGCAGGCCCTCTTCGAAGACCGCTGCGACGCTGCCGACCCTCAGACATCGATGCAGCTTCTCTACTGTTTCATGGCAGGCGTGCCGTTCAAGATACTCGTTTTCCAGCATTTCCAGATTGCTGCGGATCTTGTTCACCGAAGAGCGCAGGCTACGGGGCATCCGCGGGTCGAAGATCAGGAAATCCGCGATTCCCATCGGGGTCGCCCTGCCCTGGTTGAGCCAGCTATAGGACCGCACGCCCGAGACAGAGCGCAGGATCGTCTCCCATTGCACATTGTCGAGCGATGAGCCGACCTGTGTGACCGAGGGGAGCAGCACGTAATACTTCACATCCAGAATACGGGCGGTGTTGTCGGCCCGCTCAAGGAAAGTGCCCAGGCGGCAGAAATCAAAGACGTCATTGCGCAGCATAGACCCATGCAGTGCACCCCGCACCAGAGCCGAGTGCTGACGGATCTGGGCCAGAACATCCGGTAGATCGCGCTCGGTCACAGGGCGGGCCAGACGTTTCCTGAGCGTCATATAGGCGTCGTTCACCGCCTCCCAGACCTCGCGGGTCAGGGCGGTGCGCACCATGCGCGCGTTCTGGCGGGCCTGGGAAAAGGAGGACATGACCGAAGACGGATTCTGCGGGTCGCGCAGCAGAAAGTCGATCACCTTGGATTGGACCACCTCCCCGTGGGCCTCTTTGTAGGCATATTCTGCGGCGGCGGTCTTAAGGACGCTTGTCCATTCCTCGCTGCCCGGCCGTGTCAGGGCAATGCGAAAGCCTGCCTCGATCAGGCGTGCCGTGTTTTCGCTGCGTTCCAGATATCTGAACATCCAGAACACGCCTCCTGCGGTTTTCCCTAGCATCAGTCGTCCTCCAACACCCAGGTGTCCTTGGTGCCGCCTCCCTGGCTGGAGTTGACCACAAGGCTTCCTTTTTTCATCGCCACCCGCGTCAGACCGCCCGGGGTGATATCGATGCCTTGCGGACTGAACAGCGCAAAGGGGCGCAGATCCACGTGGCGCGGGGCAAGGCCCGCCTTGGTCAGGATCGGCACGGTCGACAGTGCAAGCGTCGGCTGCGCGATATAGCCTGCGGGTTTGGCTTCCAGCTTTTTGCGGAAGGCCGCCAGTTCCTTTTTCGAGGCCGCCGGGCCGACAAGCATCCCATAGCCGCCAGATCCATGCACTTCTTTCACGACAAGGTCGGCCAGGTTATCCAGCACGTAAGCCAGCGCATCCGGCTCAGAGCAGCGCCATGTCGGTACATTCTGCAGAATCGCTTTCTCGCCGGTGTAGAACTCAACGATATCGGGCATGTAACTGTAGATCGCCTTGTCATCCGCGATGCCGGTGCCCGGTGCATTTGCAATGGTAATGCGGCCTGCACGATAGACGTCGAAGATGCCGGGGACCCCCAGCATGCTTTCGGGATTGAAATTCAGCGGATCTAGAAAATCATCGTCCACCCGCCGGTAGACCACATCGATCGGCTTGTAGCCGCGCGTGGTGCGCATGGCGATCCGCCCATCGACGATCTTCAGGTCCGTTCCTTCCACCAGTTCGACGCCCATGTGGTCGGCAAGAAAGGCATGTTCGAAATAAGCCGAGTTGTGAATGCCCGGTGTCAGCACCGCAACGGTCTGATCGGGGCTGGGGTCGGGTGGCATGCAATTGGCCAGGGAGTTCAAAAGCGAGGACGGATAGTCCGAAACCCGCCGCACTTTCACTTTGCTGAAGAGTTCCGGGAACATCTGCAGCATGGTTTCCCGGTTTTCGAGCATGTAGGACACGCCGGAGGGGGTGCGGGCATTGTCCTCAAGGACAAAAAACTCGTCCTCGCCGGTGCGCACCATGTCGATGCCGACGATATGAGTGTAGATCCCGCCGGGGGGCTGCACACCGACCATCATCGGCAGAAAGGCCTCGTTTCGGGCAATCAGCTCGACCGGAACGCGGCCCGCGCGCAGGATTTCCTGACGGTGATAAATATCGTGCAGAAAGGCGTTGATCGCCCGGACCCGCTGCTCGATCCCCTTGACGAGGCGGCTCCATTCCTTGGCCGAAATGATGCGGGGAATGATGTCAAAGGGGATCAGCCGCTCTTCGGCATCCGCTTCCCCGTAAACATTGAAGGTAATGCCGGTGCGGCGGAAAAACTCCTCTGCCTCTCGGGCTTCCTTGATCAGGTCTTTGGTGTTTTCTCTGCCGAACCAATCAGCGTATTGCGCATAAGGGGGTCGCGCTGCGTCCCCATTGCCGTACATTTCGTCAAAGTAACGTGTTTTATCTGTCATGGCGTCTCCCAGTGCAGCTACGCTACCAGTCTGTTGTCGCAAGAGCCAATTGCAGAGCGATCATAGACCGGACATCTCGATTTTTTGCACAATTTTTCGGCAAACAGGTGTTTTCGGAGCCGTGCCAAAAGGCACATGCAATGGTCTATGCGCTTGCAAATGTTCGACAAACGGGAATCTTTGCCCCACCATAGAGGCGTCACTTTCCTCAGCAGAATGGGAACTCATCCGCATGAAAACGCGCAAACTGGGCGCCGATGGCCCTGAAATCGGATGTATCGGCTATGGGGCGATGTCCTTTTCGGACATGTACGGTCCCACCAACGAAGCCGAGAGCCACGCGATTCTGAACCGGTGCCGCGATCTGGGCGTCACCCATCTGGATACGGCCAACGTCTACGGCATGGGCAAATCCGAAAGCGCGATCGGGACCTACTTCAAGGCAAACCCAGCTGCGCGAAATGAATTTGTCATCGCGACCAAGGCCACGATCACTACGGATGCGCAGGGCAATCGCTGTTTTGACAACTCGGCCGAGCACCTTGAAGCGGAGCTGGACAAGTCCCTGCAGCGCCTTGGAGTGGACTGTGTCGATCTGTTCTACGCGCACCGTCGCGATCCCCGTTTCACGCCCGAGGAAACCGCAGAAAATCTGGGCCGGTTGGTCAAGATGGGAAAGACCCGCGCCATCGGCCTCTCCGAAGTGGCGCCCTCGACGCTGAGGCGCGCGATGAAGGCCCATCCCATCGCCGCGGTTCAATCGGAGTATTCCCTGTCCACCCGTTTCCCGGAGCTTGGCCTCGTGCAGACCTGCGCCGAACTGGGGGTGGCGATGGTGGCGTTTTCACCTGTGGGGCGGTCCTTGCTGACGGACAATCCGATCCCGAAGGAGCGGATTCCGAACCTGCCCTTTCTGGCCGGAAATCCGCGCTTCATGGAGCCGAACCTGTCCGAAAACCTGCGGATCACCGACGGATTTCGCAAGCTTGCCGCCGAGATGGGCACCTCGGCGGCGGCGCTGGCCAATGCCTGGCTTCTGAGCCGAGGAGATCATGTGATCCCGATCCCGGGCACCCGCAGTATTGATCACCTCGATGAGTGCATGGCGGGCGCCGATCTTGCGCTGTCCGAGGCGGATCTGGCCCGCATCGAAGCGTTTCTTCCGGTGGGCTGGGCCCATGGCGACCGGTATTCAGACGCGCAATGGATCGGCCCGGAGCGCTATTGCTGAGCCGACTTTATCCTGTTCAGCCTGAGGCGGGGTCGGCGGACCTTGTCGGCCCGCAGCCTTTGCTTTGCAACGAAAGGGTCAGCTGCGCCAGCTGAGCAGGCGGCGCTCTACCAGCCCGATGGCGCCAGAGGTCAGGACTCCAAGCAGCGACAGGATGACCACCCCGGCAAACAGCCGCTCCAGATCATAGAGCGAGCCTGCCTCAAGGATATAGGCTCCGATCCCGTATTGCGCGCCCAGCATCTCGGCGGCGACCAGCAGGATGATGGCGATGGCCAGGCTGATGCGCAGCCCCGACAGGATCCCCGGCATGGCGCCCGGCAGCACGATCTTGCGCACGATGGACAGCCAGCTGAGGCCAAAGCTTTGGCCCATGCGGATCAGTGAGCGATCCACATTGTCCACTGCTCCATAGGTGGCAACGACCGTGGGCGTGAACGTCCCAAAAGCAATAAGCGCGTATTTAGATCCCTCATCGATGCCGAACCAGATCACGAAAAGCGGCAAAAGGGCGATTTTCGGGATCGGAAATATCGCCGCCACCAGCGGAACGAGGCCAGAGCGGATGTAAGAAAACAGCCCGATCAGCACGCCCACGCAGATCCCGATGCCTGCCCCGATAGAGGCTCCGACGGCCAGCCGGGTCAGCGATGGGGCCAGATGCTGGAACAGCATGCCCGACTGCCACAGCTCGCCAAAGGTGGCCAGCACATCCGAGGGTTTGGGCAGGGTCAGCGCCGAGATAAAACCCGTGCGCGTGCCCCATTCCACGATGGCGATCAGTACCACAAAAACCGCGACGCCCACCCATTTCTGAGGTCGGGGGGCAAAGCCTGCGCCGCGAAACCGGATTTCTACAGGGCCTTGGGGCTGCGCCGTGCCTTTTGCCAGATCAGACATGTAGCAACTCCTCGTCTGCGGCGCGGGCCTCGTCACGCATAAGATCCCAAAGATGCTTTTGCACCTCTTCCAGATCCGGGTCTGCATAGCCGCGCTCGGCCAGGGGTTTGTCGATTTTCACCACCTCGCGGATGCGCCCCGGACGCCGGGACAGGACGACGATGCGATGACCAAGGCGCACCGCCTCCGCCAGGTTGTGGGTCACGTAGACGGCGGTAAAGGGCGCCCGTGTCCAGAGGGTGATCAGATCGTCCATCAGCAGCTCGCGGGTCTGACTGTCGAGCGCGGACAGTGGCTCGTCCATCAGCATCACCGCCGGATTGACAGCCAAGGCGCGGGCTATTGCGACCCTCTGTTTCATGCCACCCGACAGCTGTTTCGGCAGGGCTCTTGCAAAATCGGTGAGCTTGGTGCGTCCCAGAACGTCACATATGATGTCCTTCGCGGCTTTGCCCTTGATGCCATGATCCTCCAGCACCAAAGAGATATTCCCCTCGACACTGCGCCAGGGCAGCAGGGCAAAGTCCTGAAAGACATAGGTCAGGGGGTTGAGGCAGCCTTCGGGCGGCGTGCCGATCTGCAGCACACGCCCCGCCTCGGGCTTTTCAAGGCCGCCCATGAACCGCAGAAGGGTGGATTTACCGCAGCCCGACGGACCCACAAGGCAGACGATCTGCCCGGAAGGTACGTCCAGCGAGATGTCACGCAGTACCTCTGTGCTGCCATAGTGATGGCTGACCCCGTCCAGTCGAATATCCATGGATCCTGGCCCTTGATCGATACGCGGGGCAAGCCGTGTGCCGCCCCGCGATGGTTTCAGTTGCCTCAGGCGTCGATGGTGTCGACGTAAGAGGTGTCCAGGAAGGTGTCGAGCGTGATGGCGCTGTCCACCAGCCCCGCCGATTGCATCCACTCCAGTTGGTCGCGCACCGAAGCCACATTGATCGCCGCGCCTTCGTTGATGCGCATCGCCCCGTTGATGATCGAGGGCGCCGCCTTTTCCAGCGGGCGGTCGGTGTAGACGTATTTGTGGATCAGCTGCACCATCTCGTCGATCGCCGCATCGCCCTGGGATTTTTCAACCATGGTGGCGTTGAAATCGCTCACGCCGCGGGTGAAGCCGGCCAGGAAGGTTTCGACCAGCGCCCGGTCATTGGATGCGTTCTGCGCCGAGGTGAAGACGGTGGTCACCTGATAATCCGGCAGGTAATCGGCCACGTCTCCGATGATATGAACCGCTCCCGAACCGGCCAACGCCTTGGCGATATGCGGCACGATGGACCAGGCATCGATCTGGCCTGACTTGAGAGCGCCGATGATGGCACCGACCTTTTGCAGGGGTATGAACTTCATATCGTCCACCCCATGTGCGGCGGCGATCTTCGATCCCATGTAGTGGAAGGACGACCCGGCTGTCGTCATGCCGAAGCGTTTGCCACCCAGCGCTTCGGGGCTGGTCAGACCGGCCTGGAACGCGGCGTCCGAGGCGAGGATCTTTTGACCGTCAATCCCGGCTTCTTCGGAAAGGGCGCCGCCGATCACCTTGACCGCGCCTTTTTGTGCAAGACTCAGCAAGCCGCCGGAAATTGCGGTCACGCCGAAATCCACGTCGCCGCTGGCGATGGCAACCGCCATGGGCTGCGCCGCCTGGAAAAACTTCAGCTCAACATCCAGACCGGCTTCGGCAAAATAGTTGCGCTCCACGGCGATGAAGCTGCCAGAGTGGCTCGTGAGGCTCAGCGCACCGACCACGGCTTTGCTGTTCTTGGCGATGGCCGGTGCCGCAAGTCCGGTTGCCGCTGCCGCGCCCAAAAGGCCGATGGCCTGACGTCTGTTGAATGGTGTCATTGTGGTGCTCCTCCCTAAATAGCAACCTGTCGTTCAAATTTGGTGTGCGCCTAAGTCATCTCGGCGCTGATATCCTCTTCGAGCAGGGCCAAAGCCGCTGCATCATCCCTGGCTATGACCGCGTCTTTCAAAGCATCGCGCCGCCTGCCGCGCTTGGCAAAATCGATCCGCCCTTCACGCAAGAGGGTCAGGCGGAACCGGCGTGACTGATCGAAGTAGCGACCAATGGTGTCGAGCATGCGCGGGCTGTTGCAGGCGCCCAGAAGTGCGAAGGAAAAGGCGCGGCAGGTCTCGTCCCATTCAAGGGCGGTCACATCGTCAGGGTTGCTTTGAACCGCGTGATCGGCCCGGTTCAGCCGGTGTGCGGCGGCAATCACCGAGGCCTCCCAGTCGACCCCGCCATTTTGCAGCGCACGCGACAGGGCCAGCCCTTCGAGGCTGAGGCGCATCAGCAGAATGTCATTGCGGTCCTGATCGGTGGCCGAGGTAACGCGAAATCCGCGCTGGGCTGTTGCCTCGACCATGCCTTCCACGGTGAGCATCCGAAGTGTTTCGCGCATGGAGTGGTTCGACCCGCCGTAGCGTTGCCGCAACTGCTCGATCTTGAGTTTCTGATCCGGGGCCAGAACACCAAAAGAGATGTCGCGACGCAGGGCGGACGCCAGCATTTCGACGACCGTGTCGTCTTCGCGATGTTTTCCCCCAAAAATCAAAATCGTCCACCAGTCTGCAAAACGTTGGAGATTTTGCTAGGTGCTGGAGGATCGGGAGTCAAGCGCTGCAGGTCGCCGCACTGCGGCGTAAATTCCGGTCAGCCTGTGGTTCCCTAGGGGTGCGAATTGCCCTAGCGTTTTGTGAAGGGAGGGCAGCATGGCCAAGACCGATCTGCACATTGCCCGCGTGGTAGAAACCGCAAGCGATCCAGGCGCTGCGGCGCGCTCGCGGCTGGCGGCCTCGTGGCGGCGCTCGCTGGATCATCATGGGCTGGATCCTGGCCAGCGCGGCGACGTGCAGCGCATCACGGACACCGAACTGGCGCACCGGCGGGAAAAGGCCGAAGCCATGCACCGGATTTCGATGCCCAAGCTCGACAGCCTCTACCAGCTTGTCGGCAGTTCAGGCTGCGGCGTGCTGCTGACCGATGCTGACGGGGTGGTGCTGGATCTGCGTGCCGCCGATGGGGATCGCGCCGTGTTCGAGACATGGGGGCTGACGCCGGGATCCGATTGGTCCGAAGCCTCGGAAGGCACCAATGGGATTGGCACGTGTATCGCCGAAAGCCGCCGGGTGATCATTCATCGCGACGAGCATTTCCACGCCCGCAACACCGGCATGAGCTGCATGGATGCGCCGATCTTTGGCCCCGAAGGAGAGTTGATCGGAGCGCTGGATGTCTCTTCGGCGCGGGCGGATCAGACCGAGGCCTTTAACCGGCTGATCGCGGCGCAGGTGGCCCAGACCGCGCGCCAAATCGAGGTCGACACCTTCCGCGCCGCCTTTCCCAAGGCCCGGATCATTGTGGCCGACAATGACGACAGCGACGCGGCCATGCTGCTGGCGGTCGACGGCGATGACCTGCTGTTGGGGGCAACACGCGGCGCCCGGCGGGCCTTTGGCCTCAGCGCCTCGGGGCCGATCCGGTCCACGCCTGCGTCTGACCTTTTTGGCCGCGAGGCGGGGCCGACCGGCTTTGAAAAGGCCGAGCGTGCGGCGGTGGTGCGGGCGCTGTCACGGGCGGATGGCAATGTCTCAGAGGCAGCCCGCGCCCTCGGGATTGGCCGCGCGACCCTCTATCGGCGCATGAAACGGCTGGGCATTGGTGAAAACGGCTCTGACCTGTCTCACTCCTGAGACAGTCTGGCGCGAATGCCTGTTTCCCCCCGGCTGACAGGGCGGGCCGTCTTGCAACAGGGTGCCTTCATCCCCGGCGGAGGACCGGGAGACATGGAGGAACATCAAATGAATGAAATGACCCAAGTTGCGGGCGGCTACACCTCGCCCTTCAAGATGCGCTATGACAACTTCATCGGCGGCACGTTCATGCCGCCTGCGAAGGGTCAGTATTTCGACAACATTACCCCGATCACCGGGGCCAAGGTCTGCGAAGTGGCCCGCTCGACCGCCGAGGATGTCGAACTGGCGCTGGACGCGGCCCATGCCGCAAAGGACGCCTGGGGCAAGACCTCGGCTGCGGAACGCTCCAACATCCTCTTGAAGATTGCGGACCGGATCGAGGAAAACCTCGAGATTATCGCCACCGCGGAAACCTGGGACAACGGCAAGCCCATCCGTGAGACGATGGCGGCCGACATCCCGCTGGCTGTGGACCACTTCCGCTATTTCGCGGGCGTTCTGCGCGGCCAGGAAGGCAGCATGTCCGAGATCGACCACGATACCGTGGCCTATCACTTCCACGAACCGCTGGGCGTGGTCGGGCAGATCATCCCCTGGAACTTTTCGGTTCTGATGGCGGCCTGGAAACTGGCGCCAGCGCTGGCGGCGGGCAACTGCATCGTGCTGAAACCGGCAGAGCAGACCCCTGCGGCCATCATGGTGCTGGTTGAGGCCATTGCCGACCTTTTGCCGCCGGGCGTTCTCAACATCGTCAACGGCATGGGCCCCGAAGTGGGCGGGCCGCTCGCGAAATCCTCGCGCATTGCCAAGATCGCCTTTACCGGATCGACCGAAACGGGCCGCATCATCATGAAGGCCGCAACCGAGAACCTGATCCCGGTGACGCTGGAACTTGGCGGCAAATCCCCCAACATCTTCTTTTCCGATGTCATGGCCGAGGATGATGCCTTTCTCGACAAGGCGGTCGAGGGCTTTGTGCTTTTTGCCTTCAACCAGGGCGAGGTCTGCACCTGCCCCAGCCGTGCGCTGATCCAGGAGGACATCTATGAAGAGTTCATTGCCCGCTGCATCGAGCGCGTGAAAGCCATCAAACGCGGCGACCCGCGTGATCCGGACACCATGGTGGGCGCGCAGGCTAGCCAGGAACAGCAGGACAAGATCCTGTCCTATCTGACCATCGGTGTGGAAGAGGGGGCCGAGGTGCTGGTCGGCGGCGATGCAGAACGGTTCAATGGAGATCTGGCGGGCGGCTTTTACATTCAGCCCACGATCCTGAAAGGCCACAACAAGATGCGCGTCTTCCAGGAAGAGATCTTTGGCCCCGTGGTTTCGGTCACCACCTTCAAGACCGAGGAAGAAGCGCTGCAGATCGCCAATGATACCATGTACGGCCTGGGTGCCGGTGTCTGGACCCGCGACGGCACTCGTGCCTATCGCTTTGGCCGCAATATCGAAGCCGGGCGCGTCTGGGTGAACAACTATCATGCCTATCCGGCCCATGCGGCCTTTGGCGGCTACAAGCAGTCCGGTATCGGGCGGGAAACCCACAAGATGATGCTGGATCACTACCAGCAGACCAAGAACATGCTGGTCAGCTATAACCCGAGCAAGCTTGGCTTCTTCTGAATGCTCTGAACAAAACAGCAGGCCGCCGACCGGATGCTCCGGCTGGCGGTCTCATCGCGTTTGGGACAAAAGCCGACTTTCGTGCGCCTTGATCTCAAGCCGCGCGGTTGGGCCGTAGTCTTCCATCTCAGCCATCAGTTCAAGAACTTCGGCGCGGGTTTGGGCGTCGAAAGAGTCCAGCGTCTCGGCGCCGGGATGATAGCTTTCGCTGGGAAAGCCATTGCAGGTGACGATTTCATGCTGGTCAAACAGAAGGTGCACATAGGTGATCACGCCGCCATGGGCATCGATGCGGATCGTCTGGTCGTTCAACAGGTGCTTGGCCTTTACCAGCACTTCGCGCTGACCACACAGAAGCTCTGCCATTTCGGACCTCAGCAGCACCCGGTGGTTTGGGGAGACGGAGATCGGTCCGTGCTCGCCGATCGCGTCAGCGGCAAAGGCCACGGGTGCGTTCTTTCCTTCGGCCCGGCGACGGCAACGCCCGATCCAGCGCAGCGGCTGGGGGCCGTGATCGCGCGTGATGACAAGATCTCCGATCTGCAGATCCTCCACTGCGACATCGCCTTTCAACGTCCGGATGCGCGCTCCGGCCACAAAGCAGGGCGGCACTTTGACCTTGGTCGAGACCTTGACCCAGCCGATGTCCGTCTGTCCCTCGCCATCGTCGAGCGTGTAGGAAAACGAGTTGGTTTCATCCAACGCGCTGTCATTGGTGATGGACAGCGTTCCATCGGCGTTCAGCGTCACCACCTCGCCACTGGGCAGGGTCACCGATCTGCCCGGCGCGATTGCCTGTCCATTGATCTGGGTAATCTTCAGGTCGGTGCCATCGCCATGCTGGTCGTTGTCCAGAATGTTCAGCTGTTCCGAGCCATCGCCAGATATCGTCAGGACGTCATCAACGGCATCCAGCACGTCCTTGAACGGGCCCGTCATCGTGTCGATGTCGGAATTCCAGTCCAGCCGCCCCAAAAGGCCGCCGCCCGGAAGACCCGAGAAATCGATGGTCAGCGTCGTGTAAAGATCACCAACCGGCGCGCTGCCGGACAGGTTCACAATCCCCGAGTAGGTTGCCGTGATTTCGCCTGCCGTGTCTTCGTAACCCGGTCCCAGTTTGAACGGAAAGCCGTTGAGCGATCCGGGTGTGGACGGATCACCGGGATCGTCCCCCATCGCTGTGGTGGTGTCAAAGACCGAGTTCGCAGGCGACAGATCGATGCTGAGCGAGGCGAGGGTCTTTGTGGTCGTCAGCTCGTGCCAGCTGTAGCCAAAGAACATGTTGATGTCCGTGCCGCTGGCTCCGCCGGTCGTGTAAGGGTCAAGCGCTTTCCAGGTCAGGGTCTCGCTCGTGCCGTCCGCATAGGTCGCCGTGATCTGAGCCCCCTCAAGGTCGACGCCACGCGACGATGTATCCGAGCGAACCCCATGGTCAGTTTCGCGTGGCGTGCCATCAACCCGGACTATATCAATGCTGGCCATGGGGCCTGAACCTTTTTTGCAATCGGAATGCGCGACGGTATCCTCCGCAACTGTCTTGCGGGTCGCTTCTGCGGGTCTAAGATCAGCGTTTCAGGCCGGTGACGCGGTCATCCTGTGACTCTCAGTGTTCCGTCGTAGGTGCGCAAAATGGCAAAAAAAGAGCCGCTTTGGGGCATTTCCGCACGGTTCCACTGCAACTGTGCGCATTGCCAGATACCCGTCCCGCAACATCAGGTTCAGTTTGCAGGGCAAATTGGCTTCCTGCCTGCGCGAAACAGCGTGATCACATCTTCGGTGATGGCAATCAGCACCGGCACGAGGATCAACATCAGCGCGGTGCCGAACAGCTCCCCAAAGGCCAGAGAAACCGCCGCAGGGATCAGGTACTGCGCCTGCTCGGAGGTTTCGGTGAGCAGGGGCAGAAGGCCGATCACCGTGGTGGCCGTGGTCAGGAAGATCGCCTGAAACCGCCCGACCCCCGCGTCATGCAGCGCCTCGGGCACGGTTTTCCCCTCTTCGCGGGCCTGGTTGTAGCGGGTGATCATCACCAGACTGTCGTTTACCACCACACCGGTAAGCGCCAGCATCCCAAAGAAGGAAAACAGCGATAGAGACACCCCCATGATGAGATGCCCCATCGCAGCGGCAATGAACCCAAAGGGCACGATTGCGAGGATCACCACCGGCTGCCAATAGCTTTTGAGGGGTACGGCCATCAGTACGTAGATCAGCACGGCCGCAAGGATCAGAGCCTGGATCATGCCGCCCTGTATCTCTCCCATTTCCTCCAGCTCTCCGGCTGCGACGACCTTGACGCTTGGATAGGTCCTGGCCAGTTGCGGCACCAGCCGTTCGAACACGGCCTGCCCGACTTCGGACGGGGCCACAACGCTGCGCTCGATCGAGGCCATGACGGTGTTCATCCGCTGCCCGTCCCGGCGATGCAGCGCGGCGGAGACATAGCTGCCTTCAACCTCTGCCACGGTGGCGAGCGGCACCCAGACTCCGGTGTCGCTGCGCAGGCGTGTCTGCATCAGATCGTGGATGGTATCGCGCGCATCGCGGGCATTCTGCACCACGACGCGCACCTCGGCGCCATCGCGGCGCACCCGCGTCACCTCGGCGCCGCCAAAGCCATTTCCGATCTGGCTTGCGAGGGTTTCGGCCGAAAAGCCAAGGTTGCGGGCATCGGGGCGCAGGCGCAGGCGCAGCTCGGGCTGTCCGCCCACCAGATCATCGCGAATATTGGTCACGCCATGGATATCGCCGAGGAAGGCGCGCATCTCCTTGCTGGCGGCGCGCAGCAACTCTTCATCCTTCGACATCAGGCGGATGCTGAAGCCCCCGGCCAGGTCCTCGGAGCCGGTGAACTCCAGCTCGCTCGCGCCTTCAACGGCCCCGACGCGCGCGCGCCACTGGCGCACCACATCAAGGATCGGCACATTCGGGCGCTCTGCCACGGGCAGCATCTCGGCATAGATCTGGGCGCTGCCCGCGCCGTTCACGATGGTGAAGAAGGTGCGGATCGGCAGCTCTTTCATGCCTGCTTCAGCCGCCAGTTCTTTGTTCAGGCGGCGGCCTTCGACCTCAATACGGTCGACGTTGTCGCGCGTCAGAGAGAAAGGGGCACGGGCGTCCATCTCAAGGTTCACGGTGATCACCTGGCCCGGAACATCCGGGAAGAACACGGTCTTGACCTTGCCCTTTTCCAAGAGGCCCAGACCCAGCACGCCAGCGGCAATGAAGAGGATCAGAACCGCGTAACGGTGGCGTACGGAAAACCCAAGGGCAGGCCGGTAGAGGTGGTCGCGTACCCACATCAGCCCGTCGCGCGCGCCGTCCTGCACCCGACCCCAAAGGCGGGCGGGCAGGCTGTGGCGCGGCTCGTCCAGTGGTACACGGGCTAGGTGCGCGGGCAGGATGAACTTGCTTTCAAAAAGCGAGAACAGCAGCGCCAGAATGACAATGCCTGCAAATCCTGCCAGTGCCTTGCCCAGCGGATTGTCGATCAGCAGCATCGGATAAAAGGCGGCCACGGTTGTCAGCACCCCAAAGACGGTTGCGGTGGCGACGCGTTTGACGCCGGCCTCGGTCTGTTTGATCGAATCGCCGCCTTTGCGGCGCTCCTCATAGACGCTTTCGCCGACGACAACCGCGTCATCGACCAGGATCCCGAGGGCAATGATCAGGCCAAACGTGGTGACGTCGTTCAGGGAGTAATCAACCCATTTCGACCCGGCGACGGCCAGTGCCCCCATGACCGAAATCGGAATGCCCATGGCCACCCAGAAGGCGAGGCGCAGGTTCAGAAAGATCGCGAGGAGCAGCGTGACCAGCAACAGACCCTGCACGCCGTTCGACTGCAGCAGCGCAAGGCGGTCGGCGATATAGCCTGCGCTGTCGCCCCAGACTTCGGCTTTGACCGAGGGGGGCAACTGGCGCTCGAAATCACTCACCACGCGGCGCACCACACGGCTGATATCCAGCAGGTTTTCCTTTTGCCCCACCAGCACTTCCATACCGATGGTTGGGTTGCCGTTCAGGCGAAAGAGGAACTCGCCTTCTTCAAAGCCGTCTTCGATCCGTGCGATATCGGACAGCGGAACAAAAGAGCCATCGGGGCGTTCGATGATCGGCAGGGCGCCGTATTCCGGCGTATAGCGGGCGCGATCATCGGCGCGCAGGTAGATGGTGCCGCCTGTGGTGCGAAGTTCACCGGCCTGAAAATTGAGAGAGTTGGCCTGGATCGCAGCGCTCACATCCGCGACCGTCAGCCCGTATTGACGCAGGATTTCGGGCTCGACCTCGATCCGCAACTCACGCGGGATCAAGCCCCATATCTTGAGCCGGGACAGTTCGGGTTCTGCCAGAAGGGTCTCCTTCAGCTGCTGTGCCAGGGTTTGCAGGGTTGCGGGGTCGGCCGGGCCGTGCAGGTTGACATACAGCGCCGGGAAGTCATAGCCCGAGGCTTCGATCACCGGTCTGCGCGCCTTGTCCGGAAGGTCGGTCAGCCCGTCGATGCGGATGCGGACTCGGTCCAGTACGTCCTGAAGCCGCGCACCACCGGCCCGTCGCACCGAAACCGAGGCGTAGCCATTGCCCGACATCGAGGTGATAGAGCGCACGCCTTCAACGCCTTCCAGAGCCTGTTCGACTTTTTGCGTGACCAGATCGTCTACCTGCTGGGCAGTTGCACCGGGGTAGTGGATTGTGATGTCCACGCTTTCGGGCGGAATGCGGGGGAAGCCTTCGATGCGTATGGAAAAGAGGGTCTGCACGCCCAGGAACAGGATGAGCAGCATCATCAGGTTGGCAGCGACGGGGTTGCGGATGAACCAGACGGTCAGCGCATGCATGGATCAGCCCTCTACCCGTTGCGGAGACACCCGCTGCCCCGGCAGGAAAGAGGCCAGCGGCGTTCGCACCACCCGCCAGTGGGCGGGCAGGTCTCGCGGGGCATCGATGGTGATCCTGCCTTCGCTGCGAAACAGGATCTCGGGGCTGAGACGAACCAGAAGATCGTTCTTATCCACGAGCCAGACGTATCCGGCGCGGGTCAGCGCGGTTTCTGGCAGGGTCAGGGCGTTCGCGATCCGGCGCCCGTAAAAGACCACGCGCAGGAAATCTCCGGCCAGTACCCCTTCAGCCGGATCCGAGACCGCAAGAAAGACTCGCATCTGCCGGGTTTGCGGATCGAGGAAACCGCCCCCCTGTCGGATATGCGCCGTGCCGAGCGACCGCCCATCCCGGTGAAACAGCCGCGCCTTGCCCCCGGCGATGGGGTGATCCAGCAGGGCCCAGTCGGACTGGCTCAGCTCTACCGTCAGCTCGAAGTGACTGTCATCAGACAGCGTCACCAGAGCCTCCCCGGCGCTGACGGTCTGGCCGAGACTGGCGAGCCGGGCGGTAACGAACCCCGAGAAGGGCGCCGTGACGACGGTATCGGCCAACTGCTGACGGGCAGCGGCCAGTTGCGCCTGCGCCGACGTGAGCGATTTTTCTGCGATCCGCAGGTCCGGCAGGTGCAGGGCAAGATCGTTGGGCGGCTCGGTGCCGTCACGGGCGAACTGCCGCCGTGCGACGGTCACGGTGTTCTGCGCGCGAAGGCGGGCCAGTTTCGCCTTTTCCACGGACATCTCGGCTGCGGTCACGGCAGTTTCATAAGGAGTGCGTTCCACCTCGAAAAGTGGCGTTCCGGTGGCCACGCGCGTACCGGCCAACGCGGCGTCATGCACGGTGCGGATACGGCCCGAGACCGCCGCGCGGATCTCGGCGCTCCAGCGGGGGCGCAGTTCGGAAAAGGCTGAAACCTGTGCCGTGACCTCCGTTTTGGTAAGGTGCAGGACCGAAACAATCGGCACATCCGGGGCGGCAGTCTTGTGTGAGACATCCGCTGAATCTTCGGTCTCCGCCAGCAGGAGCACCACCACCGCCAGCACCACAAGGGCCAGCGCCATGAATAACCAGCGCCTTGGGGGCGTGGTGCGGATCTCGGTCTCCGTGTTGAGCACGTTTTGTCCTTCCGTCGGCGGAACTTCGAATCGAAAAGCCAGTTGCGGCCATTGGGTGAAAGGCATATACAATGAACGAACGTTCGTTCAATGCCTGGAGTGAAATGAAAATAACCCCTGCATCCGCGCCATTGCCGGATAAAACTCGTAATGCTGCCCTGACTGCGCGGCGGCAGATGATCCTGGAGGCTGCGGTGATGTGCTTTCTGGAGAACGGCTTTCACCAGACCGGCGTGCGTGACATCGCGGCGCGTGCAGGGGTGAGCCTTGGCAATCTCTATAACCACTTTCCGGGCAAACACGATGTGCTGCTGGAAATCGCGCGGCTGGAGCGGATGGAGCTTGATCCCTTCATTGCCCAGCTCGAAAAGGAGGGTCCGGCGCCGAAGAGGTTCAAAAAGTTCGTTGAGGCCTACGCAAAGTACCTCGCGGCCCCCGAAAACGTAATCCTGACCATCGAGATCACCAGCGAGGCCATCCGCAAGGACGACCTTGGAGAGCTGTTCCGGCAAAACCGTGAGGCGCTGGTTTCAGCCTTGAAGGGCCTGTTGGATCGCGGGGTGGAAAACAGGGATTTCACCTTGCCGACGACCTCTGAGGAGGCGGCGCATATGGTGTTGGAACTGATTGAGGGCCGCGCCTATCACAGCGTCCTGGGGGAGGCGAAGATGGGAAAACTTCTCCCCGGCCTCCAATCCTTCCTGAACGCAGCGATCGGGACAAGGACGCGCTAGACGCCGTTTCGGTGAAGCCTCCGGGATCTGATCGTCGGCCTTCGCTTCCATGTACGCTCAGGTCCGGGCCATTCCGGCGGATCTCTCCCCGGTGTTCGGGGCAAATCTGGCAGATAGACATGGTGAACGCTGAGAAAAGTGGAACGCCTTTGCCATGGCTGCCGGTGGAACAGGGTTCGACGTAACGGGAAATCAAGAGCATCAAGGCCTGCGGAGATTTGATCGCACCGGACGACAGGATGACGTACTTGCGCGCTTTGATGGTCAGGGGGCATCTGGACAGGTCACCCCGGTGACCTTTCGGCCATCGCGTTCCACTCGCTACACAAGGGCGCGGAGTATGACTTGCAGGTTGGGTCGTCCCTTGGCCGGATTGAGAACGACCACGGCGGCGCTGCAGCGACGCCCGTTGCGCGTGGAGAGCAGGAAATGGCCAACACCCCCTTGCCCGGCGCCGTTGCAGCTGGATTGAACCGATAGTCTGCCTATACTGGGGCTGCGATCCTGGCACCGCAGATCGGGTGCTGCATCTGCATGTTGGAAGCCGCCAGAGGTTCGCCGACCCAGCGATGGGGCTCCAATGGAACTTGAGCCGGGTATCGCGGTAAAATTCGTTCTGCGCTGCAGGTGCTTACGGCGTCAGTTCAACACTTTTGGTTGCGCAAGTGCTTCATGAACAACGCAATGCCAAGCCTGCGAAACGCACGTTGAAGTCTGGTGGGGCGGGGGTCAACGTGCGCAACCTTCTGATCGAGCGCGCGGGCGTCTTGGAGTTTGTCCGCGATCTTGACGACCGGGCCTTTGGACCGGGACCGCGTTTGCGCAGGATGGGGCTTGGGTGATCAAGCGGTTTTTCAACACCAACCTCGCCATGGGGGTTGCCACATCGACAAGCTGGACAACTCTGCCAAGGTGAGCGGCGGGACCCGGATTTGATGATGGTAAACCGCCCCGGCCCCGATTGCGTAGTTGTGAGGAGCAAGGCATTCAAGCGGGGCTTGTGTGGATCGACAAAGGCGGCGTCCAAAACATCTGCGGGCCAGACAGAGACGCGGTCCATTCAGGAGCTGACATCGAAACGCCGCCCTCAAGGGCGGCGCAATGTTCAGGCATTCTGTTTTTGCAAGCCCTCGGGGGCCAATAACCGCTCGCGTAGCTTTTCCAACGTCACGCCCTTTGCTGCGGCAGGGAGATCCGCCGGCCCGGATGCATTGATCTGATCCTGAACCCGGTCATAGAAACCCGACAAACCTGAGAGTGTCTGGATTACCAGATCAAAATCCTGCAGTGCTTTTAGCTCTTGGCTGGTCGGGCGCGTTCCGCGCTCCAACACCGTCAACGCAACGTCTTCTAACTCTTGAATCTTGGCTTTCAGCTGCTGCATTTCCCATGAGGAAATGGCGCAGAGATCTCTCAGGGCTTTGTCGGGATGCTCCATGGTTACAGGCGCCCAACCACTTGTTCGATGGCCTGCTTCATTGTCGCAACCGTGAAGGGTTTACGTACGATGTTGTTCAGACCCAACTTTTTGCCAACCTGAATGATTTCAGGTGTGGGTTTGCCTGTCACCAGGATGAATCCGACGCGCTGGGTGACCTGATGGCCGCGCACAGCTTGCAGAAGGCCGAGGCCGTCCATGCCAGGCATGTTGTAATCCGACAGCACGAGGTGCACCGGCGTTTTCGTCATTTTTTGGAACGCGGACTGGCCGTTGTTTTCCACCATGTAGTTCTTGATGCCCAGCTCATCCAAGGACTGCGTCAAGATCCCCCGGCTTGTCGACATGTCGTCCACAACCATTACGCGCAGATTGTCTTTCAAGCTCATGTTTTTTCCTCGTGTTTCTCTTTACTGCTCAGACTTATCGGGCATCCCCACCCGATGGAGTATGAATGTATGTAGTGATCCCTGCCGTTTTCATGTGTTGCGCGGCAGGTCCGGACATCCGTTCGGAATGTCCGATGAACAGGTAACCCCCTGGCACCAGCGACCTTTGAAACGCCTGCCAGACTTTTTGCTGGGTCGGTGTATCAAAGTAGATGGCCACGTTTCGACAGAAGATCGCATCGAATTTTCCCTTAAATGGAAAGGGCTCGATGAGGTTCAGAACGCCCAGCGTGACCATGGAACGGATGCTTTCAGGCAGTCGGCCATCCGCGTCCAGCTTGGGCACATACTTGCGGTATTCCGCAGAAATCTGCGCCAGTTCGTCAGCGGGGTATTTCGCAGCCGTAGCCGTTTTCACCACGACCGGATCGATATCGGTGCCCAGGATCTTGAAGTTCAGACGGTTCACGTCCGGGCACATGTCGTGGATGATCATAGCCAGAGTGTAAGGTTCCTGACCATTGGAGCATCCTGCCGACCAGATACGGACCCGTCCGCCCTCCCGCGCCTTCTTGATCAGTTCAGGAAGAACATCCTTGCGCATGGTCTCAAAATGATGCGGCTCTCGGAAGAACTGCGTCACATTGGTGGTCAGCAACGACAGCAGGTTGCTGCGTTCTGCATCTGAATTCGGCCCGTTGAGACGGGCAAGATAGTCCTTGAAATTGACGACGTTCTGCTGGCGCAGACGCCGCGCCAAGCGTGCAGAAACCAGAGGTTTCTTGCTGCTCGACATAGACAGCCCGAAATGCTTGTAGGCAAATTGGGCGATGGCTTCGAAATCCTGATCAGTCAGGGTGAAACCATCAGTCTTGGGATCTATGGGACTTCTTGCGTTCACATCATCACCTGTTCAGGCACGGAGATCACCGCATCCAGGTTGATGATCCGAACCATCGTTTCATCGTGCGAGATGATCCCCTGGATGTACTCCATCGTGTAGCGGCTATCGACCGGCGGGGTATCCTGGATGTCATCCGGGTTGATCGAGATGATTTCCGAGACGGACTCGGCCAAGAGACCAACCGGTTTGCCGCCAACAGCCACAACGATCACGACATTGCGCTCGCTGGCTTCGGTCTGGTGTAGGCCGAAGCGGGCCGACAGGTCATAGATCGGGATCACCGCACCGCGCAGGTTCATCACACCAAGCACGTCCGACGGGGCGTGCGGCAGGATCGTCACCGGCGACCAGCGACGGATTTCACGGATCTGCGTGATTTTGAGACAGAAAGCCTGCCCCGCCACAGTGAAGCTCACGAACTCACTGAACTGGGCGTGTTTGACTTCCTGATCGCCGTGCTTGACTTCAACTTGCGACTGCATTGTTCATTCTCCGCTCGGTGTCAAAGGCGGCTGCCGAAGGCGAGGCCGCGATAATGCTTTCCGGATCAAGGATCATGGCGATCTTGCCGTCTCCAAGAATTGTGGCGGCTGCCACACCGGCAATCTCTCCGCACACGCCATCCAGGCTCTTGATGACCACCTGGCGCTGGTCATGGATGTCATCCACCGCAAGCGCACTGCGCTGGCCGGTTTCAGTCTCGACCAGCAGATAAACGCCGGGCGGTTGGTCATCTCGTTTTTCCAGACCCAGCGCTCCGGCCACGTCGCAGACGGGCACGAAGTTCCCTCGGATCGACAACAGCGTGCCATCGGCACCCAGGTTGTTGATCATGTCATCGCTGCCGCGCATCGTTTCCACGATGGAGGTGATCGGAACCACCATGGTCTGATCCGCAACCGACACCACCATTCCGTCCATAACCGCGAGAGTCAGGGGCAGGATGATCGTAAATGTCGAACCCTTTCCGGGGGCGGACGAGATGTTGATGCGGCCACCGAGGCCGGTCACGGCGTTCTTGACCACGTCCATGCCCACGCCGCGCCCCGAGAGGTTCGACACCTCCTTGGCGGTCGAGAAACCGGGCAGGAACAACAGGTTGTCGATCTCGCTGTCGGTCAGTTCCGCGTTCTCTGAGATCAGACCCTTGTCGATCGCGATCTGCTTCACGCGTGGTCGGTTCACACCGGCACCGTCGTCCTTGATCTCGATACAGACACTGCCCGAACGATGCGAGGCCGTCAGTTTGATTTCGCCGACCCTGTTCTTGCCCGCGCTTTCCCGGTCACCGGGCTTTTCGATCCCGTGGTCCACCGCGTTACGCAAGATGTGTGTCAGCGGGTCCGACAGACGTTCGATGACCGTCTTGTCGACTTCGGTGTTTTCACCTTCGGTCACAAGCTTACAGGTCTTGCCCGTCGCACTTGAGGCTTCGCGGACAATCCGGGCCATACGCTGGAACAGAGGCTTCACCGGTTGCGCGCGAATCGACATGACGCCTTCCTGGATGTCGCGGGCCAGGTTCTTGAACCCTTCCAGCTCTGTCTCCACATCCCGCATGTCGGCGACATCAAGGTTGGCAATCTGCTGCGCCAGCATCGAGTGGTTGATGATCAGCTCTCCAACCGCGTTGATGAGCCGGTCCACCCGTTCAAGCTCTACGCGCAGGGTCGGTTTCGGCCCCCCGCGCTGCTCCGCCTTTGCGTTGTCTGCCTTCGGAGCGGGAGCCTTGTCAGCAGAAGAGACCGCAGCGGGTGCAGGGCCTGCTTCTGGCGTAGGATCGGGGGCCGGCTGTTCAAAAGGGGCGGGAGCGTTCTCCCCGTCCTCTGCGGACGGAGCAACACCAAATGCAGCATCCAGGGCGGCCAAGGCCGCAGCATCCGCCTCGGCGTCGCCATCACCTTCGATCGACAGCTCGCACAGGCCTTCCACGAATTCGAATACGGACTCGATCTTGTCACGCGACTCCGAGGTCGTCAGGACCAGATCCCAAGCCAGGTAGCTCTCGGCGACATCGATCGCATCAAAGCCGGGCAGCTCGGTATCATCAAGCTTGATCTCAAGCTCGCCCAGTTCCTTGAGAGCCTGGAACAGGAAGAAGGGTTCGTTCCCGGTTCCATACATCTCTTTCATCGGATGGAAGCGGATCCGGTAGGCTTCTTCCTTCGGCGCGTCCGGAATGTCGATCGCTGCCGGGGCAAAGCCGCCCGGAGCGCCGAGACCCATCGGCTCAAAGGTGAGATCCTCTTCCTCTTCGGGAATGTATTCATCAAGCGCGGCGATCAGCATGTTGTGATGCGCTTCATCGGTCTCACCGCCGTCACGGGCGGTTGCAACCAGGTCGCACAGGTGATCGCTGGAGCGCAACAGGAGCTGGATCAGCTTGGGTTCAAGCTCCATCCGGTTGGCCCGCACTTCGTCGAATACGGTCTCAAATCTGTGGGCAAACGCCACCAACTCGTCCAAGCCAAATGCCCCGGCGCCACCCTTGATAGAGTGGACGGCGCGGAAGACGGCATTGACCACCTCCGGATCGTGATTGCCACCCTCGATGGCAGTCAGACCCTCGTCCGTTGCTTCAAGGAGTTCTTCACACTCCTCAAAGAAGGTATCTTGAATCGACCCGGACATCTTATGCCGCAGCTCCAGTGACGCGCTTGAGCGCGAAAATCAAAGAGGCGTCGTCAAAGGGTTTGGTGATCCAGCCGGTTGCTCCTGCGTTGCGGGCGCGCGCCTTCATGTCGGCAGCGCTTTCGGTGGTCAGGACCAGGATCGGCACCTTGGAATTGATGCCTTCGCCTCGCAATTCCTCGATCACGCCGAAACCGTCCAGGTTGGGCATGTTGATATCCGTGATCACCACATCAGGTGCAATTTCGGGATACATGTCGACACCTTCGCGGCCATCAACCGCACAGTGGTATTCAAAACCGGCCTCTTCCAGGGTGGCCGCAAGCAGATTCCGAATCGTGCGGGAATCGTCGATGGCAAGAACTTTGGTTTTCATGCTGTTTCCTCGTCTTCAAACCGGTTGGACTCTAAACCCAAAAGCGACAGAGACTTTCGGCACGATTCACTGATGTTAGTGACCGCAAAGCCCAGTTCTTCAGAGCGCCACTGCTGTTCTGCGCTGAGCAGAAGCTGTAGGCAGCGCGATGGCATGGCGGCGACCCCTTTGCAGTCGATTTCGACCGCTGAGGTGCGCGCGCCGCGCAGGAATGCAATCAGCGGATCAAGATCCGAGAATGCATTCGGCAATTCCAAAAGGTGTTTTTGCGTTTCCGTGGTCATCTTCCGCGAGTCGCACCCCCGTTGTCGGTCACATGTTAGAGTTTGATGGGTTCATTCTTAGGGTTGGGGGCTTAATAATTGATTGCCGGAATATGGCGGGAGTGCCGTTTTGTATGGTGCTAAGCTGAGTCGGGGCCGCTCTTTTCCGGAAAATTTTAGGGGCCTCTTGGTGGCGATCTGCCGTCTGTGCTCCCGGCTTGGAGATTGGGTCACACAGTTAGAATCCCCTATCGCACACACGGGGGGGCGGCGGGCGTGGTGCCAAGCCCTGCGTTTGTGTCTGCGGGCAGGCTGCCTTCGTAAAATTTGAAACAGCAGGCAAAATTTAAGCGGCAAATTAACACCTGCTGAGCATTCACTAGGGGTAAGTGAGCCCCGAGTGGGCCTTTCAAGTTCCAAGACGAAAAGGCGCGTGGTACAGTGAAAATCGCTCAGAAACTCCCACTATTGGTTGTTGGATTTGTCGTGGTGCTGGCAGCAGTTATCGTGACAATCAGTACCGTTACGTCCCATAGAAGCGCCAAGCATCAGGCCGAAGAGCACTTCGAATCGCTTGTTGCTGGCCGCAAGATGGCCGTCGAAGCTTTGATGAATGGCGTTGAGGCAGACCTTCTTACCCTTGCGGCAATGCCGTCGACCGAAACCGCGTTGCAGCGTCTTTCGGGGGCTTGGACGAATCTTGGCGACGAGGCCGCCGATACCGTGCGGAAAGCCTATATCGACGACAACCCGAATGCGCTGGGCGAACGTCATCTGCTGGATCGTGGCAAGGCGACGATCCCCTACAACATTCATCACGCCAAATTCCACCCGGCGTTCCGGACGTTGCTGACCTCCAAAGGGTACTATGATGCCTTCCTGGTAAACCTGTCGGGCAACATCATCTACACCGTCTATAAAGAAGACGACTACGGAACGAACCTGATTGACGGTTCTTACAAGGATTCGGGTATCGGCGACCTCTACCGCAGAGCGGTCGAAGCGGAGCCCGGGAAAGTGCTGTTTTCGGATTTTACGCCCTATGCCCCCAGCAACAATGCGCCGGCAGCCTTTGCCGCAACGCAGCTGGTGTCCAGTTCGGGGCAAATGGTCGGCATTCTCATCCTGCAGATTCCGGTCACTATGATCGATTCCTTCATCAATGACTCGCGCGGCATCGGAGACAGCGTTGATGCCTACCTCGTGGGTCCGGACAACCTCTTTCGGTCCGGCTCTCGCTATGAGGGGGGCCACCAGACCTTGGACGCGGCACCCGAACTTGAGCAGATCAGAGGTGCACTGAACGGAGAAAGCGCCTTTTACCCGGCCGTCATGGGGGTGAACGGGAACGAAGTGAGCGCGTTTTCAGAGCCCTTCTCCATGATGGGGGCGGATATGGGCATTGTCATTGAGCAAGATCGGGCCGAACTGATGGCACCGGTAAATTCTGCGATGGCCTTTATGATTGTTGTTTCCCTGGCGTGCGCGGGGGGGCTTTCTGTCCTGGGCTGGCTGTTTGCGCGCTCGATTACACGACCGCTTGAGCGCATCAGCAGTAACATGGAAGCTGTGTCGTCTGGCAATCTCAACACCGAAGTGGCGGAAGCCAAGCGCAGCGATGAGATCGGTCAGATCGGAAAGACCCTAGTATCGATGCAGGAAGATCTGCGTCATGCGCGCACCGCTCAGGAGGAGCGTGCCGAGCAGCAACGTCAGCAGGAAAAAGTTGTCGAGAAGCTCAGCACTGGCCTGCTGAGGCTCTCGCAGGGCGATTTCTCGGACACGATTACTGATCCGTTCTCTGAAGAGCATGAGCAGCTGCGCACCGATTTCAACCGGACCGTCGAAACCCTGAGTGCCACCATTTCTCAGGTCATCGAATCGGCGCAGAGCATCCGCAACGGCGCGGCCGAGATCAGCCAGTCTTCGGACGACCTGTCGCACCGCACCGAA
>NZ_JBBVGR010000009.1:0-225870 GCF_038148855.1 Phycobacter sedimenti
GAACAAGAAAAACTTGGAAATACCCTCCGCACCACGGCCCAACACCAGCTCGTAGATACCAAATTCGAATCAACCGTCTGCTCGAAGGCGGTCAGAAACACTCATCCGCAAGCGGCCCCGCGCATGCGCTCTCCGACAAAGACCTGCACACTCTACCGTCCTCATAGTATGAACAGCCCGCTATGCGCAGAAAGCGCCCTTTGCAAAATTCCCCTTCCTAGGGGAGTGACAGCTCACGAACGGCCCATTTCTGCCGTCGTCACACTATCTCGTGCCGCGTTGCCGTTTCGTCGAAGCGGCCACTCATACCGGTGACGAGGTTTTTTGATCAGCTCGCTATCGTTTAGTGTCTTCGTTCCAGCCAACCTGTTGCCATTCATTGCCATCGAACCAAACAGCACCTTCAGACCTTCTCCAACAAGACTCATCGTTGTCACCCCTTGGCCATGTGTTACGCTCTGCTATCATTATCCAAACTGGTTCAATTTCGCTCTCATCTGCATACCGACGAAGCACAGCCTCATCTATGACCACCGCTGTCTGATGGCTCACGGGCCGGTGGGATTGCACAATTGTGTTGCCAGCACTGTCCATCCAGTACTGAGGTCCCTCGGAAGACATAGTCAGGCATAGTTCTTCAGCGAACCATTTTTGCGGCATGTAGCTTGTGAAGCCTTCGGGCAGCGTTTTGTCTAGGTGGCTTTCCCAATGGTAGTGTGCGATCGGGATGGCAAACTCACAATCGGGTGGTGCCCTCCAAACGTGCTGGTCGAATTTCGCTGAATTCCAAGTATCGCGCCAGAATGCTTCGCGCAAAAAGGGGCCATCAGTGAAATCTCGGGGTTGAAAGTCGTTAACACTCAGGCTCGCTTCAGCAGCAAGATATTCTGTGAAGTTAGAAGCTTTCCCTTTCCTTACAAACACACAGTAGATGAACCTGAACTCTTGGTATCGTTTGCCGTGGTCTCCAGGCTGCGGCTCTGCGTAGTTCTCTTCCGCCAGACTAAATTCGTAGAGCACCGACCATCGTCTCTTGTTCTCATCCTCTCGCACCAGTTTGTCCGACATTGCTTGAGTGGGGTCTTCGGTGAACGGCCACTCTTTCAACTTTTCTTCGGCCACTTCCGGTAGCACGATCTGAGGTTCGGACATCCACTCAAGGTCAGTCTGCGGTGAGGAGGGGTAGCCGGTTGCAATAGGGAGGATGGTTGGCTCGATGTTTCGGCGGAACTCATGATGGCTATACCGATACTTGTGTGGCCGCTCTGGCCAGCCTTCGAGGACCCAAAAATTGTCCGCCAACCTTGCTTGCAGCTCATCTAGAGCGATGCGCTGATACTTCTTCCCTATACGCTCAAGGTCGTTTTCATGGCGTGAGTAGCTTCCACCTTGCCCATCCTCTGGGAACAATTCTTCTGTCCAACCCAGTTCGTATGCTCGCTTAGTAATCCAGAGACGGCACTGTTGAACGCTGATTGTCTCGTAGTCACCGTGGCCCGCAGCATCGTTGAAATACTCGTCAACCAATCGATCCCGTTCTTCTTCATTGAGCAGTTCGTTCAGTTCAGCTAGAGCGTCTTCCTTGCTGATTTCAATGCCTTTTCCCTCTTCCTCCAATTCGATGGCTTCCTCTTCCGCCTCATTGCCATCCGTATCGATAATCGTCCGTAGAATGATTTCGATTGGAACGATTGATGCCTGTTCATATGCCTCAAGCGCCGCAACTCTTTCTGGATAGGGATCAATGACCTCAGCTTTGAAGCGGTCTTTCACTTCTGAAGCTGCGACTGGTTTGGGTTCCGAAAGTCGTGTGGTTAGGAAGCCACGCACTCGCCCCGGGATGCTATACTTGCCGTAGTCACCCCACTCACTCGACGCCGACCTGAAGATTGACTTGCCGCCACAACCATCGGCGATTTTCTCAACTTGTTCTTTTGTCAGACCGAAAATCGGCTCTTCTGAGCCGAAGGGGGGGTAACAGTCTTCAAGGTTCGCATCCGAGTTCAGGGCGTTTTTCTGTGCTGCGAGTTCTACGATCCCCAGTGCGTAATCCCTGGTCATCAGCGACATCGGCGGCGCACCTTCAGCAAAAGCCTTTGCGAAGACTAGGCTCGAGTATGCCCTGAGCCGCTCCACACTGGGATCGATGCAACAGGCTCCAAAAGCTGAAGCATAAAGCCTTTCAATCACGTAGGGATCATTGCAGGAATTCATCTCCTCAAAAACAAAGTCGAATACATCCGACCTGCTTAAGAAAAGTGAGGTCAGCGCCTTAGTCGACCGGTCCCGCAAAGTAATGTGGGATGACGACAAGGACCATGCCAAGACCAAAGAAGCTAACTCCATGTGCCTGGCATCGGTTTCCCGGTCTTTTGTCGACATTGCCCAAGAGATGATGCGATCGATCTGGCCGAACTCTTCTCTGGACGCCAAGTTGATCCAGCGGGTCCAGTGGCTGTCTCGTTCTGCCATTCCAAAGTTTTGAAGGTGCTTGTTCAGAAACTCGGCATTGTAAGGATGATCGATTGTGATGGACACTTCCAGCAGCAAGCCTTGAGGGTCAACAGAGTAACCGTCTAGAGCGTTCAGGAGGTCTTTGGTGTCATTTGTGAATGCTTCCAGATTTCTCCATTTGAAGCTTTCGGCAAAACCCTGTTGAAGCGTGCCGTATTCCCAGTGTCTTTCCCAGTCAGGCACCTCGGTGGCGAACTCGGTGCCGAGTTTTTCTGGGTAGATCGTCGACAATGCGCCTACAAGTCCAGCATACTCGTAGCGAATTTGGCTCGTAAGTTCGCCGTCATAAAAGAGGAAGTTCAGCGGCCCTCCTAGCTGAAATTCCGCCCCCAATTGAGACCGAGTTTTCTGAATTCCCATCCGCTCAATGAGCATCCGCCCCAGTCTAGTGATCGACCACGAATTGGTGCGAGCGGAAGCCCTAGCAGCAACTGCTTTTTCGGCCAACGCGTCGGCCATAAGGTAGTCCTGAAAACGCTGAAAAGAAAACCTGATCAGCTCTGAAGGAGGGTTCAGCGGATCGATGTTCTTCGAGTAAGGAGGCGGATCACGACGGAGCAGACTCGATTGAATGAAGACATCAAGCCATGATTTGCCTTCGGGTGCTTGGCGACTGCCAAACTGCTCGTGTGCAAGATCACTTGCAACTTCAAGTTCAACAAAATCTTGCCCATTGAATGCCATGGTAGTCGCGATGCGTTGCACAAACCTTTTGAGCGACGATGACAAATCCTCGGGTCGAACAGAGCGCACACCAGTTCTGGAGGCGATCCCATCTAGGTAAAATGCCATCAACTCTGAAACGCCCTGCAAACCTTTTGGAAATTCTGACTCACCTCGTTCAAGCAGTGCTTCGCTTGTGCTTTTCAAGAAGAGAGGGTTGGTGAACTCGGGGGAGAGCCAGGGCGTGTTTGGGCGAGATATGCCCTTGTTGTCTAGGTATTGGATTGCGGCGCGTTCTCGTTCTTCAAGGCTGAAGAAGCCTTGCATTCTGAAGGTGGGCATAGTCTTCAGAAGGTTTTCTGGAATTGCATACCTTGAGTAAACATCTCGGCAAGAAAAAACGGCCGCGATGTACGGATATGGTCGTAGTGCATCGACGACTTGAGGTATCCAGTGCATCCAGTAGGTTGAGCCTGCTCCTTCGTTGATTGCGTCGAAGAAGAGAAGAGTTCTTTGCCCTTTCCTTGAACCGGCTGCGTCCAGAATACCAAGAATTTCGTCTGAGGTTTTTGCTTCAAGCCCCAAGAGGTCGCCGAGTTGCGGCCAAAATGGAGCGTCAGACAAGTCTTGACCCAGAATTACGACGGTCGGCAAACCGTCTTGAACACGTTGTGATGCGGCTTGTCCTAGAGAATGGGATTTGCCTGAACCGGCTTCGCCAAGCACTATCGCAGACTTAGCGGCTTCTGCAGACCAATCACGTTGCCTGAGCGCTTCATCGAGCGTGGCAAGAGCCGCCTGAAGGTCTCTCAGGCTATCTTTGACAACCGTGAACTTCTGTTTTTCGGTTTCCTCCAGGTTTTTGCTATTGGTTGTCGAAAATGGCCGCTCTAGCTTCCACGCAAGCTTGCGCAGCTCATCCAGTGTTTCTTTGGCCTTTGCCAAATTCCACTTTATCGTTGGTTCCTGATCGACTAGCGCCTGCATCTCAACAAGTTCAGACCAGAGTGAACTCGCTTCTACCAAAACCTTGGGATCTGGTTTCAAAGATGTTGTGGTAAACTCGATTGACGGCACTCGGTTGCTCGCCAACGACGTAAAGGCATCATGAAGACGAGCACGCGATTTTGGCCCTCTGACGATAGCGTCGAACATTGCTTCAATTGAAACCTCGACATGGTCTTCAGGGTTGAAACGATCGTCTAGTTTTAGTGTTGCCGCCTCGACTTGGCTTTTGAACCACGCGTCATCGAGGACATCGCCGCCAAACCAAAAACGCTGCAAGGCCAGATTATCGCTGACCAAAAGCTTGTCATTAATGACGGTCGCCCCCCAACATTCGAACTCAATCGAAATTGAACTTTTGGCAGCCAGAGCTTTCCAGGCTACAACACGATCATCCCATTTTTCTTGTTGTGACTTACCCTTCGCCTTTGGTCCCCGCTTGGGCGTGAAGTCGAGTGGCAGGGCAAACACATACCTCTTGAGCTCCGGATGGGTCTTTAGCGCCTGCTCAACAGACTTGTCCATTTGCTTCCATTGGGTATCCCCAAGTGTCTCAAAGAACTTAGACTGGTAGCCGACCTTGTCGCCGTTTTTAAGTATCCAGATGGCTTCAACTCCACCATCGCCGCCTCGGCCATCGTTCGGCTGAAATTCGTGCGCGTTTGCTGGCGGCTCCCTTCGCGCCAAGACCTTTATTAGCGCCTCGAACGAGTCGCGCTTACCGGTGTCAAAACCATGAATTTTCAAGGGATCAATCATTTAGGAGGCTATCCGTCAGTCCACATCGTTTAATCTACGGTTTGTCCTCCGAGTGAGCTCTACAAGGTGCGCAACTTCCCGAATGCAAACCAATTTTAATCTAAACACCGATGGATCGTAACACCAAGTGGTGCCTCGCGCAGAGTGTTTTACTATTTCAGCTTTGAGTTTTTTGCCGCGAGACCATCCGCTTGCCACTAGAGTAGTTTGTACTTTTGCCTTGGTGGCGAAAGCCCGCTTTCCGCCCCTGGCGCAGATCAGTCGTGTCCGCTTTGGGCTGGGAGCCGCCATCTATGTACACGACATGAAACAGTATTTCTCGTTGACTACACACTAGTTCTGAGTGTTCAAGCCTCTCTCTCGCCCTTCCAAATGCGCAGCCCATTGGTTCATTAGCTCAAAGCGGTTTTGAACGAGATCGGACCGCCGGTATGCTCGCTCTACAGTGCTGCCAACATTGTGCGCTAAGGCAAGTTCCGCGAGAGTATGGTCCACACCGTTCTCTGCCGCCCAATCTCGAAAGGTGGAGCGCAGACCGTGCGGAACTGCGGGTAGTTTTGACCGTCCATCAAGAAAGCGCGCGCCCCCATTCGCCTGTGCGGCTTCATCCATACGTCGCATCACTGCGGAAAGGGACATATCCGACAACTGGCCGCCTTTGCTGGAAAAGAAAACGAAGTCGCACCCTTCCAGCTTGGGCATGCTGAGCAACAAGTCTATTGCTGCATCAGATAATGCCGACCTATGTTCGCGACGTGCTTTCATGCGCTCTTTCGGGATGATCCACAGACGTTTTTCGAAATCCACTTCATCCCATGTCATCCCGCGAACTTCGCCAGACCGGGAGGCTGTGAGCGTAAGAAAGCGAAGCGCGGTCGCGCCCATACCTTCGCGCTTGCTCAGTTCCTTCCAGAAATCGGCAGCTTCCGTCACCTGCACAGCCGGGTGGTTCTTCTGTTGTTTAACCCGTGAAGGGTTTGGCAGCACTTCAGAGAGGTTTCCTTTCCAAACCGCCGGGTTGGTTGTTTCCCGGTGGCCGGACACAATGGCCCAGGAGATTACAGCCTCAATACGTTGACGCAGCCGTGTCGCAGTCTCTGTTTTGTCTTTCCATATCGGCTCCAAAACACGGATCACATCTTCGCGTGTCAGATCGCGAACATAAATCGAACCCACGATCGGAACTGCGTAGGTGTCCAACGTAGCGCGCCATTGCTTTTTGTGTTTCTCGTTGCGAAACTCAGTCATGCGTATCTTCAGGTACTCTTCGACAGCATCCGCGAAGGTCAAGACAGCACGGTTTTTCTGTTTTTCGGTGATCGGATCCACGCCGTCACGTACCGCACGACGGTTTTCAAGCGCTTGCTCTCGCGCCATCGCCAAAGTCACGATTGGATAGGATCCCAACCCGGCCTCTCGGACTTTGCCGTACAGCGTGAAGCGTTGGAGCCAGTGTTTTCGTCCGTCAGGTTTGACACGCAGGCGCAAACCCGTCCCGTTCTTGTCACTGTACACACCAGGAGCTTTTATGTTGCGGACGAATGTCGCAGTTAGACTGCCGTTCATATAACCTTGTCCCCCCTATCGTTCCCCCTCTGAAACCCAGATTTTCGAGGATTTCGCCGGAATTCTCTGGAACGTACTTCCTCATAAAATCGTTATGTGGCAATTCCTTACAGGTCAATAATGGATTTTTTAGGAATTCTGAACGGCGGACTGTCTCTCCGCCACTTTTCCCTGACGCTCCAAGGCAATTAACAGCATTCAGGCGACAGCGCGATCCGGCTGCAATGGTGTATTCGGGCACATGCAGAATGGTTCAGTGCCGTTCAGTTGCCTGTCCTGTACCGACTGTGGTCCTTTGGGTGGGGCACCGGACGCCCTATTCCGTCATGCAGGCCGCGCGCGTTTCGCCGTCAGCATCTAATCGGGCCCTGTTGCCATCGCGAGCGGGTTTCCTGCTCCGGCCCGCCATCACCGATCAAGCAGTGTGGCAAGGACGCGCCCTGGAAAAAGGAGCGCTACTCACCCGGTGGCCCGGGCGGTTGCTAGGCGATTGCCGGAAAGACCGATGTCTTTTTGACCGTACCGTAGACAAAACTGGTGTCGATTGTCGCGATTCCGCCGATGCGATGAATGCGATTGCGGATGAAATTCTCATAAGCGTCGAGGTCAGACACCACGACCCGCAGTTGATAGTCGGACGCCCCGGTCAGGACATGGCACTCAAGCACCTCATCCATAGACTTCACACGGTTTTCGAACCGCTTCACATCTTCCTCGTTGTGACGCTCAAGCCTGACGCGCACGAAGACCGTGATCGGCAACCCATAGGCTTTTGCATCGACCTCGGCGCTGTACCCTTGAATGGCGCCACTGTCTTCAAGCAGGCGCAGTCGGCGCAGGCAGGGAGAGGGCGACAGGTTGACCCGCTCCGCCAAGTCCTGATTTGTCATGCGCCCATTGGCTTGCAGGGCACGGATGATCTGACGATCTTTGCTGTCCAAACTGCACCTCATTAGCAGATAGTGCCAATATTCTATCAATACATGGCATTATTGGCAACTAAATGCCTTTCCGCGGCAACCAGACTGTTTTCAATAGGGAACACAGAGGTCACCATGAAAACCAAATCCGGCTTTGCCACGCGCGCTATCCACCATGCCTATGATCCGATGCAGAACCAAGGGGCCTTGACCCCGCCGCTGCACCTGACATCAACCTTTTCCTTTGAAAGCGCCGAAGCGGGCGGCGAGATGTTTGCCGGTGAGCGTGAGGGGCATATCTACAGCCGCATCTCAAATCCGACGTGCGACTTGCTGGAACAGCGTATCGCCTCGCTGGAAGGGGCCGAAGCTGCCCTTGCGATGTCGTCGGGCATGGGTGCCATCACCGCCACGCTCTGGACCCTTCTCAGCCCCGGTGACGAGGTGATTGTCGATGAAACCCTCTATGGCTGCACCTTTGCCTTCATGCGCCATGGGCTCGGAAAATGGGGCGTGACAATCACCCATGTGGACATGACCGATCTGGACACCCTGCGCGCCGCGATCAGTGACAAGACCCGCGTTGTCTATTTCGAGACCCCCGCCAACCCCAACATGCGCCTGGTGGACATCGCGGCGGCATCCGCGATTGCCCATGACGCCGACGCCACAGTGGTTGTCGATAACACCTATGCCACCCCTTATCTGACCCGGCCGATCGAACTGGGCGCCGATATCGTCGTGCATTCGGCCACCAAATACCTTGGCGGCCATGGCGATGTCGTTGCCGGTCTTGTGGCGGGCACGGCCGAACAGATCAGCGAGATCCGCCTCGTGGGCATGAAGGACATGACCGGAGCGGTGATGGCACCCTTCAATGCCATGCTCATCCTGCGCGGTCTCAAGACCCTTGCCCTGCGTATGGAGCGGCACTGCGCCTCGGCGGAAACCGTGGCTGAATACCTCCAGGCGCATCCCGCCGTTCAGCAGGTGCACTTTCCGGGTCTTGAGTGCTTTGACCAGTTTGATCTGGCCGCCCGCCAGATGGATGAGCCCGGCGCGATGATTGCCTTTGAAGTCAAAGGCGGCATGGCTGGCGGGATTGCGTTCATGAACCGTCTCAAGATGATCCAGCGCGCGGTTTCGCTTGGCGATGCGGAGACACTGATCCAGCACCCGGCCTCGATGACACATTCGACCTACACCGCAGAAGAACGCGCCCTACATGGCATCAGCGACGGGCTGATCCGCCTCTCCGTGGGGCTGGAAGACGTCACCGACATCCTGCAGGATCTGGACCAGGCCCTGCCGACTGTCACAAAACACGCTGCGGAATAAGGAAAGAGTCATGCCCGCCAATCAGACACACCTCAAGACCGTTGAGCAGCGCCTGCTGTGGCTGTCTCACTGGATGATCCACCATGCCAACCATGTGCGCCCCAAGGTGGATGGGATCAAGATTGGCGGCCATCAGGCCTCTTCGGCGTCGATGGTGTCGATCATGACCGCGCTGTATTTCTCGGCCCTGCGCCCCGAGGACCGGGTCGCGGTCAAACCCCATGCCTCGCCCATCTTCCATGCGATGCAGTACCTGATGGGCCACCAGACCCGCGAGAAAATGGAGAATTTCCGCGGCTTTGGCGGGGTGCAGAGCTATCCCAGCCGGACCAAGGACATCGATGATGTGGATTTTTCCACCGGCTCGGTCGGCCTTGGCGTTGCGATCACCTCCTTTGCCTCGATCATACAGGATTACATCGCGGCCAAGGATTGGGGCCAAGGTACTCCGATCGGCCGCATGGTGGCGCTGGTCGGCGATGCCGAGTTGGATGAGGGCAATATCTACGAGGCCCTGCAGGAGGGGTGGAAGAACGATCTGCGCAACACCTGGTGGGTCGTCGACTACAATCGCCAGTCGCTCGACGGGATCGTGCGCGAGGGCCTGTTCGAACGGATCGAGAAGATCTTTGACGCCTTCGGCTGGGACGTGGTGCGCATCAAACATGGTGCGCTGCAACGGGCTGCCTTTGAAGAGCCCGGCGGCGACCGCCTGCGCGACTGGATCGATGCCTGCCCCAACCAGCAGTATTCGGCGCTGACCTTCATGGGCGGTGCGGTCTGGCGCAAGCGCCTGATGGACGATCTGGGGGATCAGGGCGATGTGACCGCTCTGATCGACCGTCGCAGCGACGCCGAGCTGGCCGCGCTGATGGAAAATCTCGGCGGCAACTGCGTCGAAACCATGGCCCAGACATTTGAGGCCATCGACCATGACCGACCAACCTGCTTTCTGGCTTATACAATCAAGGGTTGGGGCACGCCCATTGCCGGTCACAAAGACAACCACGGCGGGCTGATGAACAAAACCCAATTCGCAGAATGGCAGACCCATATGGGGGTGCCACAAGGCGAGGAATGGGAGCCGCTGGCCACGGTCAAAGACCCGAAAGGCTTGCGTGATTTCCTGTCTCAGGTGCCGTTTTTTGCCCAAGGCACCCGGCGCTACCGCGATGACAAGCTCAAGGTGCCAGCCATCCAGATCGATACCACCCGTGAAACATCGACCCAGATGGCCTTTGGCAAGATCCTCGATGACCTGTCAAAAGGCGACAGCCTGTTGGCCGAGCGGATCGTGACGACATCGCCGGATGTCACAGGTACCACCAGTCTTGGCCCCTGGGTCAACCGTCGCAAGCTGTTCGCCCGCACGGCGCAGGCGGATGCATTCATCGAGAATCGCATCCCCTCGACCGCAAAATGGGAGTTCGCGCCCGACGGCCAGCATATCGAGCTGGGCATCGCCGAGATGAACCTGATGTTGCTTCTGGGCGCCGCGGGGCTGTCCCACTCGCTTTTCGGCAAACGGCTTATTCCCATTGGCACGGTCTATGATCCATTTGTGGCGCGTGGCCTCGATGCGTTGAACTATGCCTGCTACCAGGACGCCCGCTTCATCCTTGTGGGCACCCCATCGGGCGTGACGCTGGCTCCCGAAGGGGGCGCGCACCAGTCGGTTGGCTCCCCTTTGATCGGCATGTCACAGGACGGGCTGGTCAGTTTCGAACCTGCATTCGCCGATGAGCTGGCGGTGATCATGGAGTGGGCCTTCGACTATGTCCAACGCGATGGAGAGGGCGACCCGGATGAGCGCACCTGGCTGCGTGACGAGACCGGTGGCTCGGTCTATCTGCGTCTGACCACAAACCCGATCGAACAACCGGGCAAACGTCATGACGACGCATTCCGCCAGGGTGCCATTGACGGCGCATACTGGCTCCGCAAGCCGGGGCCAAATTGCGAAGTGATCATTGCCTATCAGGGTGCGGTTGCGCCCGAGGCAATCAAGGCTGCCGGCATGATCGGCGAAGGGCGCAGGGATATCGGCGTGCTCGCTGTCACATCTGCCGACCGGCTGAATGCCGGCTGGACGGCGGCGCAACGCGCCCGCTCGCGCGGGACCGCGGCAGCGCAATCTCACATCGAAAGCCTGATGGCCGAGCTTCCCCCGCATTGCAGGATCATCACGATCATCGACGGCCACCCGGCGACCCTGGCCTGGTTGGGAAGCGTCGCGGGCCATCAGACAATCCCGCTGGGCGTCGAACATTTCGGGCAGACCGGCACCATCGGTGATCTTTACCGCCACCACGGGATTGATGCCGATACCATTGTCGAAAAGGTCAACGGATTGACGGAAGGCAAAACCGTCACGCGTCGCATCCCGTCGCAAATGGGCACAAGTTGACCAAAGCACCTGAGCCGCCAGCGCTTTCATCAATAGCGTATGGCGGCTCCCTGCCCGTGCTTCAGGCCCAGGGTGACGACTGCGCCGTTCCGATGCCCGTGCTGGGTTGAGACATCCATTTGACCACGTCAGCACAAGAGGTCCCGGAAGACCCTGTTGGGTGCCAGACGTCTGAAATCTGAACACCTTCCCCGTCAGGCCATTTTCGCACCAGAACCCCTTTTGCGATCCCGCAGCCTCTGGGCGCCAGACCCACGTTCAGTGCAAGTCGGGCAGGCGAGCAGAGACAAAGCCCTGCCACGGCTTTGCCCGAGACCCCGACTGGGACCCCGGGCAAAGCTGTTTTCAAGCTCCATCCGACTTTGGATGGATCGTACGGTCAGACGAAAACCAAATCGTCAACCAGAGCCGATGCCGTCACGGTACCATTGAACGTAATGGTCTGTCCGTCGCCGAAGTCGAGCGTGTACAGGCTGCTGACAACCGAGCCGTAAGTATCGAGCACCTGCTGTGCCGACAGGCCGCCACCCCAGATCGCATCGTCCAGCTGCAGAGTGTCCTCGCCGGTGACGAAGTCATCGATGATATCCGCCCCGTCGCCGTCTTCGAAGACGAAGGTATCGGCATAGATACCGCCCCGCAGGAAATCGTTGCCCGCGCCGCCGTCCAGCGTATCGGTCCCGATGTTGCCATAAAGGCTGTCATTGCCCGAACCGCCATCAAGGGTGTCGTTGTCGTCCCCGCCAAACAGCTGGTCATTGTCGGCGCCGCCGAGAAGCTCATCGTCGCCGGCATTCCCGTACAGGGTATCGTTTCCGAAGCTGCCCCAGAGAATGTCGACACCGCCGCCGCCGTTCAGCAGATCATCACCGGTCATCCCCAAGAGGGAGTCGGCACCGTCACCACCGCTGAGTTCGTCGTCACCGTCGCCGCCGCTGATGTAATCATCGCCGGTATGACCGAACAACACGTCATCGCCGGTGTTGCCATAGAGGGTGTCATTGTCCTCACCGCCCAGCAGGGTGTCCGAACCGGTTCCACCGACCAGCGAGTCGTCGCCAGTGCCACCGTCAAGGGTGTCGTCACCGCCCAGCCCCTCAAGGGTGTCATTGCCCTCAAGGCCGGAAATGTTGTTGGCAAAGTCGTCCCCTTCAAGGGTGTCCGAACCGGTCGTACCCGTGACCGTGGCAGCCCCGGAGCTTTGGGTCGATGTGTAGAAGCTCTCTGCGCCAAGCGCATCTGTCACACCTTCCAGCACGACAACCTCAACCCCGTCGATCGCGATCGACAGATCCCCGCCAACAACTGTCTGGGTGATGTTGGTGGCGGCCATTGCCGTATCCAGGGTGACATGATCCGCCCCCAGGCCGATGAAACCAAGAGCGTCCTCACCCGCAGTAAAGTCCGTGATGATTGATCCACCCAAGATCTCGGAAGAGCCTTGAGCCCCATAGGAGAGGATGAACATGTCGTTCCCGGCCCCGCCGGTCAGTTCATTGTCGCCCTGACCCGCGATATAGTCATCACCGGCGCCGCCGACAAAATCCGCGCCGACATCATGGATGGCGATCTCCTCGTAATCCATAAGGAGTTCAGCGCTGTAGAGCGTCGCCGGCTTGATGTCGCCCTTGATGTAGACCGCCAGATCGAACTTTTCGCTCATGTTGACGCCATTGGCCGACACGTTGCCCGCATTGTTCTGAAAACCTGCGCTCAGCGACATGGGCGAGAAAGGGGTTGCCCAGTCCAACAGGTTGATGACCGTCTGGGTCTCTGCGCCAACCTCGTATTTGACCTGGTCTTTCTGCGGATTGGCCGTGGCGCTGGGATCGGTCGGAATGGTGACACCCGGCAGATCCTGCCCGTATTTGTCCGGCTTCAGGCGCCAGCGCGGTCCGGAATCACCATATTCGTCACCGTCCAGAACCGGCTCAAAGGGCTCACGGTTCATTGTGGTGTACCACGCGTTGGTGAAGCCTTGCTCACCGTCGGCGGCACCGATGCTGGCCAGATCACTTGCGGCCCAGTTGGTCGCCAGGTTTGCATCCCGCAGGATCGTTCCGGCCTCATAGAAGGTTCCGTCCCCCGCATAGTAGCCGTCCGTGCTGCGCCAGACTTCACGTGGGCCTTCACCGTCTTCATTGTAGTCGGTCACGATTTCATAGGTCGGCAGCGTGCCGATTGCGGCCTCGTTCTCCAGATCTTCCGGACGGATCTGGTCGTTCGGGTTGTTGGTGATGGTGTGATGCATCACCACCTCGGCAGAGGTAATCCGGAAAAGCGGCTGCAGCGAGTCCTGGGTGGGACGCACGCTCCACTCTTCGGGCAGATCCAGTTGAGCTTCCAGCCGGATGTCATTGGGCTTCTTGATCATGTTGCCCCAACGATAAAGGAGCTTGCCGTCATCCTTGACCGTCACCGAATAATCCGAGCTGGCCGCGATATCAAACTCGACCGTGCTTTCATTGGGGTTCAGGATATCCTTGATATCCACCACACCATCCTGGTTTTCATCCGCAATGGTGATGAAGCCGCCCGCTCCGTCGGACACTGTCCCGTCCAGCAGGTCCTGGACCGCATGTCCGTCATAGTCCCCGCCGATCACGATCAGGTTGTCGTCCAGAGCATACTCCGCATCCGGATCCCCAGGGAACTTCTGATCGGACAGGATGTTCTGCATCACCACATAATGCTCGGTCGATGCCTTGACGGAGTTCCCGCCAAGCCCGGAAAGCCAGGTTCCCAGCACGGCCGGGGTTTTGAACGTATCGGTGGGCGCATCGGACACCACGACGCCAATCTGATCACCATCCGCGTTGGTCAGGTTACCGATGAACCCTTCTTCGTACAGGCCGTCAGAAAACTCTTTGGCGACGGCACCTTCGAAATCGGTGACGTGATAACCAAACTCGGAGTTGATGGGATAAAGCTCAATCCCCTCTTTTGTGAGCTTCGGATCTGCGGAAAAATCGACGACCGGCATATCGCCCGCTTCGACGTCTCCTTGTGTTAGTCCGCCGAACGTGCCGGTAACGTCGTCGGTACTGAACACATGGGTCACCCGATAATCGGGGTCTGTATTCAGGGGCTGATCAACATCCTGAGCGTTTTCGGGATCAATAATTGTAGCCATGTCGTCCTCCAAAATCCACATTGTGTCGGGAGAAACAGGCATGCCGTCTTCAACAGCCCCTGCAGACTCAACAGCCTGGACCGGATTCGCAGGGCAGCCTCCCCGTGACAATATTTGAGTAACATCAGCTATACTGAATATGTTTGATTTATGTCAATTCTTAAAGGAAATCGCCGCTTTTGGGCCGCCAACTGTTGATGAAAGAGAACTTAACGATGGAATTAATGAGCAATATTGAACACTTGCGCCCAAGACTTCTGAAAGTACAAAAACCGCCTCACGGCCGCATAGGGACACGATGATCAAGATGATCAAGATGATCAGAGCGCCAAAACCGGCCTCTGGTCGAGGCCATGTTGTCTGCTTTGGAAAGCGATTCCAACGGCCATCGACTGTTGCTCTGTGCGTCTCCCAAAGATCACGCGTGACGGCCAGATAATCAGCACAATTGCCGCCCCGCACCACGCCCCAGTCCGGCAATACCCCCTCTCCCGGTGAACAGTCTTGATCCGATATGGAATAACGGCCAACATGCCAGCCTATATCGCATCCACAAAAAGAAGGGATACGGTCCAAGTACCAAGGTTAAAGCCCACCGCCGGGACAGGTCGGGGGCAGTATGTAAAACAGGGAGTATAAAATGTACCTTAGAAAAATGTTTACGGTCTCGTTGTTGGCGATGACCGCGGCCAGCCCCGCGCTGGCGGAAAATGTTCTGCGGTGGACCAGCCAGGGCGACGCCCTGACCATGGACCCCCATTCGCAGAACGAAGGTCCCACAATCGCCATGAACGGGCAGATCTATGAATCGCTTGTCACCCGCGATGCAGAGCTGAACCTACAGCCGGAACTTGCCGAAAGCTGGGAAGCCGGCGCAGATGGCTGGACCTTCAAGCTTCGCCAGGGCGTCAAATTCCATGATGGCGCCGATTTCACCGCCGAAGACGTGGTTTTCTCGTTCGAGCGCGCCAAGCATGAAGCCTCTGACTATAAAGAGCAGGCCAAGAACGTCGTTTCTGTCGAGGTAATCGACGACTACACCGTCAAACTGGTCACCGACGGGCCGAACCCGATCCTGCCGAACCAGCTGACCTCCATCTACATGATGGACAAGGGCTGGTCCGAGGCCAACAACGTGGTTGCGCCGCAAGACTTCAAGGCCAAGGAAGAAACCTACGCCGTACGTAATTCGAATGGCACTGGCCCGTTCACCCTTGTCAGCCGCGCGCCGGACGAACTGACCGTCCTGGCCCGCAATGCCGATTGGTGGGGCAATGGCATGTTCCCCGGCAACATCGACAAGATCGAGTATCGTCCGATCTCCAACGCGGCGACACGTGTTGCGGCCCTTCTGTCCGGCGAAGTCGATTTCGTTCTCGACCCACCCCTTCAGGATCTCAAACGGATCGAAGGCGCCGATGGACTGGGCGTCTCCACAGTGGCGCAGATCCGCTCGATCTTCTTTGGAATGGACCAGGGCGTCGACCAGCTGCGCAGCTCCAACGTCGAAGGAAACCCCTTCAAGGACAAGCGTGTACGCGAAGCCTTCAACCTTGCCATCGACAAGGCCGCGATCCAGCGTGTCGTGATGGAAGGGCTGTCTTTCCCGACCGGCATGATCACCCCGCCGGGCGTTCTGGGCAATACGCCGGACAATGACGCCTCGTATGGGTATGATCCGGAAAAAGCCAAGGCTCTGCTGGCAGAGGCCGGGTATCCCGATGGGTTCTCGATCCAGCTCGATTGCCCCAACAACCGCTACAACAACGACGAGAAGATCTGTCAGGCCGCGGTTGCCATGTTGGCCAAGGTTGGCGTCAACGTGAAACTGGACGCGATCCCGAAGGCGCAGCACTTCCCCAAGATCCAGAAGCGGGAGACTGACTTCTTCATGCTGGGTTGGGGTGTGCCGACGCTCGACAGCCACTATGTGTTCTCGTACCTTCTGGACGGCAAAGGCTCCTGGAACGCGACCGGGTATGACAACGCCCGCGTGAACGAGATCACCAGCGCCATCACCACCGAGATCGACATCGACAAGCGCACCGCGCTGATCGGTGAGGCTTGGAATCTGGTGAAAGCCGACATCCCGTATGTTCCGATCCATCACCAGGTTCTGGCCTGGGGCATCTCCGACAAGGTCGACATCCCGATCTCGGCGGATGACGCCTTCCGCCCGCGCTTTGCCGTGATGAAGTAAGTTGAGCCTTGGGGCGGGCACATCGTCCGCCCCTTTTGCTCCGGGGGACAAATGACCACCTTCATTCTTAAACGCCTGGCACAGTCATTGCTCGTCATGGCTGTGGTTTCGGCTATCAGTTTTTCCTTGTTCAACTTCGTTGGCGATCCGGTCAACAACATGGTCGGCCAGGATGCGACGCGCGAACAGCGGATCGAAATCCGCCAGCAGCTGGGATTGGACGATCCGATCCTGACGCAGTACACACGGTTCATGGGCAATATCCTGAGCGGAGATTTCGGCCTCAGCTACCGGATCAAGCGCCCTGTTGACGAGCTGATCCTGGAACGCCTGCCCGCGACGCTTGAGCTCGTTTTTGTAAGTGCAATCATTGCCTTGGCAGTGGGAATTACGCTGGGTGTCTATACCGGGATCCGGCGCAAATCCTGGGTCAGCCGGGTCATCCTGTCGACCTCGCTCATCGGGGTGAGTCTGCCAACCTTCATCATCGGCATCGCGCTGATCTATATCTTCGCCGTACACCTGCGCTGGCTGCCATCATCCGGGCGCAGCGGTACTATCGATCTGGGCTGGTGGAAAACCTCGCTCCTGACCGTGGACGGCTGGCGCGCGATCCTGTTGCCCGCGATCACCCTGTCGCTTTTCCAGCTGACGCTGATCCTGCGGCTGGTACGGGCCGAGATGATGGAGGTGATGCGCACCGACTTCATCAAGTTCGCCCGCGCCCGCGGACTGGACGAACGCGCGATCAACTTCCGCCATGCGCTGCGCAACACGCTGGTACCGGTGATCACCATCATCGGTCTCAACATCGGCGGGCTGATCGCCTTTTCCGTGATCACCGAAACCGTGTTCCAGTGGCCGGGTACCGGGTTGATGTTCATCCAGGCCGTCGATTTCGTCGACGTGCCGATCATGGCCGCCTATCTGGTCTTTGTCGCGCTGCTCTTTGTTCTGATCAATCTGATCGTCGATATCCTCTATTTCGTCGTCGATCCTCGAATTCGCCTGGGGTCCTGATGAGCCTTCCAACTGACCGCCCCGCCACGCGCTGGGAACGCTTCAAGGACAATGACATCGTCTGGTCCTTCTTCCATTCACCCGGAGCCGTGATCGCCGCCGCCGTCACGCTCCTGATGATCCTCGCTTGCGTCTTTGCCCCGATCCTTGCGCCCTTCGATCCCTTCGATCCGGCGCAGATCTCTCTATGGGACGGCAAACTGCCTCCGGCCTGGGCCGAAGGCGGGCAGCCGCAATACCTTCTGGGCACCGACAATCAGGGCCGCGACATGCTATCGACGATCCTTTATGGCGGGCGCCTGTCGATCATCGTCGGCCTTGCGGCCGTGTGCCTTGGCATGGTTCTTGGCGTCGCGCTGGGCGTGATCTCGGGCTATGTCGGCGGCATGACCGACGCGATCATCATGCGCATCGCGGACGTCCAGCTGACCATTCCCGGCATCCTTTTGGCCATCCTGATCAACGGCATAGGCCGCGCGGTTCTGCCGCTTGAGCTGCGGGATGATTTTGCGATCTACGTGGTGATCATCGCGATTGGCCTCACCGACTGGCCACAGTTCGCCCGTGTGGCGCGCGGTGCCACGCTGGTCGAGGCCAACAAGGAATATGTGCAAGCCGCGCGTATCATCGGCCTACCCCGCTGGCTGATCATGGTGCGCCACATCTTCCCCAATACCCTGCGGCCGGTTCTGGTCATTGCCACCATCGGTCTTGCGCTGGCGATCATTTCAGAGGCAACCCTGTCGTTCCTCGGCCAGGGCATTCCGCCCACCACCCCGTCGCTGGGCACGCTGATCCGGGTGGGTAACGAATACCTCTTCTCCGGCCTCTGGTGGATCACCTTCTTCCCTGCAATCGCACTTGTTGTCCTGGTCTTCGCAGTGAACCTGCTTGGAGACTGGATGCGGGATGCCCTCAATCCGAAGCTACGATGACAGAACTTTTGAAAATCGAAGGGCTCGATGTCGAGTTCCCCACCCGTCGTGGCACGGTCAAGGCGGCACGCAATGTGTCGCTGACCGTGAACCCAGGTGAAGTTGTCGGTCTGGTCGGTGAGTCCGGGGCCGGAAAATCCACCATCGGCAATGCCATCATCGACCTGCTCGAAGCGCCGGGGCGCGTTGCGAGCGGCTCGATCCAGTTTCAGGGTGAAGAGCTGCGCGGGCGCGACGAGGATGAGATGCGCCTGATCCGGGGCGACCGGATCGGCATGATCTTTCAGGACCCGCAGACCTCGCTCAACCCCTTGATGACAATTGGCGCACAGCTAGTTGAAACCATTGAGAAAACCACCGGACTAAAAGATGCAAAGGCGGTAGCCCGCGCCGAAGAGTTGTTGGGTCAGGTCGGCATCACCGAAGCCAAGGCACGACTCAAGGCCTATCCACACCAGTTCTCGGGCGGAATGCGTCAAAGGGTCGTGATTGCCCTGGCCCTGGCCGGTGATCCCGATCTGATCATCGCAGATGAGCCGACCACCGCGCTCGATGTTTCGATCCAGGCGCAGATCCTTGACCTGCTCAAACGCCTGTGTCGTGAGCGGAACCTCGGAGTCATCATCGTCACCCATGACATTGGCGTCATTGCAAATATCGCGGATCGGGTCGTGGTAATGTACCGAGGCGAAGTGGTAGAAACCGGCGATGTCGCACAGATCCTGGGTGCACCCAATCACGAATACACCAAATCCCTGATTGCCGCCGTTCCCCGCGCAGACCGCAAACTGGACCGGTTCACCTCAGTCGATTACATCGAAGGCGACACCAAGCCTTTCAAGCGTATCGATATTCAGAGCCACTGGCTTGGCCAGGCCCGCAGCGATTCTGAAGGAAAGGCCGCCGTCGAGGTGGAAAACCTGAACCTCTCCTTTGTGCTGCAAAAGTCGTTCATCAAGAAAAACCGGCGCATGCTGCAGGCGGTGAATAATGCCACATTCTCGGTCTCCGAAGGGGAAACCTTTGGCATCGTTGGAGAATCCGGCTCAGGAAAGTCCACCATCGCTCGGTTGATCGCGGGGCTCTATCAACCTGACTCAGGGCACATCCGGGTTCTTGGGCAGGATGTCAGCTCGCGTCCGGGCAGCCAGTCCGCACAGCAGGCGCGCCGCGCCCTGCAGATGATCTTTCAGGATCCCTATTCCTCGCTCAATGCGCGGATGCGAGTCATGGATATCGTAGCAGAGCCGATCCGATATCACCGTATGACAGGAAGCGAGAGCGAAACCCGACAGGTGGTCAGCGATCTTCTGGATCATGTGGGCCTTGGAGCGGCGGCAGGCCTCAAGTACCCGCATGAATTCTCGGGAGGTCAGCGGCAGCGGATCTCCATCGCCCGCGCGCTTGCATCGCGCCCGCGCATCCTGATCTGTGACGAGCCCACGTCAGCTTTGGATGTGTCGGTCCAGGCGACGATTCTGAACCTTCTCAAGGATTTGCAAGAGGAACTTGGCCTCACGATGATCTTCATCAGCCACGATCTGCCGGTGATCCGCCAGATGTGTGACCGGATCGCGGTGATGCGTCATGGAACGATCTGCGAGATCGCAGAGGCCGAGACCCTCTTCGAGGCCCCGACCCACGACTACTCGCGCCACTTGCTGGATCTGATGCCGCGGATGGATCTCTTGGGCGGAGACCGCGTCGTCACCGCCTGAGGGTCAATCGAAACTCAAACTGGCCTACGAGAACAGCTCGTGGGCCAGTTCAAGCGCGTCGACCAGCGTGTCGACCTCTTCCTTGGTGTTGTAAAGGCCAAAGGACGCGCGGCAGGTTGCAGCCACACCGAGGTGCTCCATCAGCGGACCGGCACAGTGCTGCCCGGCCCGCACCGCGACACCCTTTTTATCGAGAATGGTCGAAATATCATGAGGATGCGCCGCATTATTCATGGTGAAGCTAAAGATCGCCGCACGCTCCTTGGTCTGCCCCTGAACGCTGAGCCAGTTGAGCCCCGAAAGGCGTTCGGTGGCATAGGTGCAAAGATCCTTTTCGTGGGCCGCGATGTTCTCCATCCCCAGATCCATCATGTATTCGAGCGCCACGCCAAGACCAATTGTCTGGACAATTCCGGGCGTGCCGGCCTCGAACTTCATTGGCGGATCATTGTAGATGACCCCATCGCGTGTGACCTCTTTGATCATGTCACCGCCCCCGATAAAGGGACGCATCTCGGCCATGCGTTCGGGCCGAATGTAAATCGCGCCAGACCCGGAGGGGCCGTATAGTTTGTGACCGGTAATCGCATAGAAATCACAGCCGATGTCCTGCACGTCCACCGGCATGTGAACCGCACCTTGTGAGCCATCCACCAGAACCGGCACGCCTTTTGCATGCGCGCCCTCGGTGATCGCCTTTACGTCCACAATGGTGCCAAGGACGTTGGAACACTGGGTGACGGCCACGAGCTTGGTCTTGGGTCCGATGGCATCGATCACCGCCTGCGGGTCCAGGCTGCCATCCGGCCCGGTTTCGACCCATTTCAGAACCGCTCCCTGCCGCTCTCGCAGAAAATGCCAGGGCACGATATTGGCGTGATGCTCCATAACGGACAGAACGATTTCGTCACCCGGTTCGAACCGGGGCATGGCCCAGCTGTAGGCCACCAGATTGATCCCCTCGGTGGTGCCGGAATTCAGGACAATGGTGTTTTCATCGCCTGCGTTCAGGAAGCGCGCGATGACGCCCCGGACGCCTTCATACTTTTCGGTCGCCAGGTTCGAAAGGAAGTGCAAGCCCCTGTGAACATTTGCATATTCTTCGGAATAGGCACGCGTGATCGCGTCAATCACCACCGACGGCTTTTGCGCAGACGCACCATTGTCAAGATAGGTCAGCGGCTTGCCGTTCACCTGCCGGGACAGGATCGGAAACTCGGAGCGGATCTTTTCGACGTCATACATATGCGGGCAGTCCCAGGTTGTCAGGGCCAAAGAGACCCATAGCGAATGTCAGAGCAAAAAGCGCCAGAAGACTCGCCATCAGAAGAACGGCAAAGGCGCGCCAGAGAGAGTTGAAACGATGCCCCTCATTCACGAAATGGAGCAGTACAAAAACAAGGTAGAGATTGACCGCGAGGCTCAGCAAACCGCCAAGCCCGGGCGATAACACCATAACCACGATCAATGCGACCTGGATGCCAACGCGGATGAACTGCAGCCAGATCATCATCGACAACACGTCGAAAAAGCGAGCCTGCCCGCCGATCATACGCCCTGAAACCGTTACGGCTGCGGAAAAGGCGATCACTATGCCAGCGGACAGGGTCATATAGGTAATGGGCGATGGGTTCAGAAACGCCAGTTCCGCCGGAATGGGAAACAGGACCGTCATCATCGCATACGTCAGCGCATTCAAAACCGCGACAAGGAACAGCGCCGTCCAAGTCGCCTCTCCCCGCAAGTTCTGCGCCAAAACGATCCGCGCAGCTGCAGAGGGATTGCGCAGAGTCAAACGACCAAGAGTGAGAATGGCAGTCATGTCCGGGTCCAATATGCCTCGATCATGCCAGAGAGCCAGAACCACAGGCAGACCGCAAGCCACAAGATACCGACGCTGCTGAGCGCGGGTCCCGGCCCAATAAACCCGGCGACCAATCCGTTCAGCAAAAGAAGCGGGCTGGAGGCCAAAAGCGTCCAGAACAAAACAAGCCTGGACCGATAGGAGTCCCCTGCCCCTCCGAAAAGTCGGGCCAGAAGGTGCACGACCCAGGACACCGTATAAAGCGCCAGGGGAGCAATGAAAATCAGGCCGAGCAGAGCGCCGCCCAGCAGCATGTTCAGCTCCTGCCCCGTGAGATGCGCCTCGCGTGAGAGGCGCGGCATCTGCGCGACAAAGGCAAGCGTGCAGCCGAACATCAGGAAGGCCAGCAGACGATCCTCACGCGGCCCCATGGACAGGAGCCGCGCGATGACACGGCGCGGCCCCCGATAGGTTGCCACGATATCGGTGGTCACGGCCATCAGCGACGCCGGGCCAACCAGCCCTCAAGGCGCGTGACGATGGCGGCGGCGATCTCTTCGTCTTCGATCTCTTCTACCGCTTCGGCCAAAAAGGCGAGTGTCAGCAGATCGGTGGCATCGCCTTCCGGCACCCCGCGTGAGCGCAGGTAAAACAGCGCGTCCTCGTCGATCGCACCGGAGGTGGAGCCATGCGAACAGGCCACATCGTCAGCGTAGATTTCGAGTTCCGGCTTGGCCAGGAACTGGCTGTCGTCATCCAGCAGAAGAGACTGGGAAATCTGATATCCGTCAGTCTTTTGCGCGCCTTCCTTCACCAGGATCTTGCCCTGAAAGACCCCCGTGGCACCGTTGTGCAGCACCTTCTTGAACACCTGACGGCTTTCGCAGTTCACCGCGTCATGAGTGATGAAAACCGTATCATCGTGGTGAAAATCGCCGTCACCAGCACAGGCACCCGCGATATGGGCGATGGCATCATCACCGGTCAACTCAATGACGGCCTCGTTGCGGGTCAACACGCCGTTCACTGTCAGGGTGAAGCTCTTGAACTCGGACTCGGACCCAAGACGGGCAAACAAATGCGTCGCTGCGCGGCGTTCATGATCGCGGCCTTGGGCCCGGACCAGATGAAGCTTGCCGGTGTCGGCGATGTCGATTTCCATGCACTTGTTGAAGCGCGAGGCGGCAGGGCCGTTCTCAAGAATGGTGGCTTCGGCACCCGCGTCCACGCGGATCACGTGGTGCAGGATCGCATCCGAGCCGTCATCCGAATGGCGATAGATCATGTTGATCGGCTTTGACGGTTTGCCGGTCACATGGATCGCAAGGCCGTCTTGTGCAAAAGCAGTATTGAGCGCCGCCAAGGGGCGCGCAACAGGGGATTGGCCACGAGCCTCAAGAACGCCGTACAAGTCCTTGGCCCAATGGATATCTTTGCCACAGATATCTGAAATGCGATCAATCGAAATGCCTTCGAGGGACAGATCATCGGACTCTTCCGCCGAGAACACACCATCGACGAATACGATCTTGATGCGGTCGAATTCGTCGAACATCGGCGCTTCGTCGGTTTCAAAGACAGCCGCCTTGGGCGCCTCAGCTTGCGTCAGAGTATCCGGCTGGGTGTATTTCCAATACTCGTCGCGGCGCCCCGGCAGGCCCAGGGTCTGCACGCGGGACAGGGCCGCGCGGCGCGCATCCTCAAGGCAACCGCCCGTTGGCAAGGTCAGCGCGGCCAGCCGCGCATCGGTCGCGGTTTGCTTTACCTCTGGAAGCGCCATTTACGCCACCTCTGCCAGGATATCGGCATAGCCGTTGTTTTCCACCTCAAGCGCCAGCTCGGGGCCACCGGTTTTCACGATGCGACCATTGGCCATAATGTGCACCACGTCGGGTTTGATGTGATCCAGCAGGCGCTGGTAGTGGGTGATCACCAGGAAACCGCGGCCTTCGTCGCGCAGGGCGTTCACGCCCTCGGCCACCAGTTTCATCGCATCCACATCAAGGCCGGAGTCGGTTTCATCCAGGATGCACATCTTCGGCTCCAGCATGGCCATCTGGAGGATCTCGTTGCGCTTTTTCTCACCGCCCGAAAAGCCCACATTGACCGGGCGCTTCAGCATCTCGGCGTCGATCTTGAGCGTCTTGGCCTTTGCGCGCACCTCTTTGAGGAAATCGGCGGCAGAAAGCTCTTCCTCGCCGCGCGCCTTGCGCTGTGCGTTTACAGCGGTACGCAGGAAGGTCATGTTGCCCACGCCGGGGATTTCCACAGGGTACTGAAACGCAAGGAACAGGCCAGCGGCGGCGCGCTCTTCCGGCTCCAGCTCCAGCAGATCCTCACCATCCAAGGTCGCAGAGCCGCCGGTGACCTCATAGCCGTCCTTGCCCGACAGGACATAGGAGAGGGTCGATTTACCCGACCCGTTCGGCCCCATGATCGCGTGCACCTTGCCAGCCTCAACCGTCAGGTCCACACCTTTGAGGATCTGCTTGTCCTCTTCTTCAAGTTTCACTTGCAGGTTTTTGATTTCCAGCATGATTTCCTCGTTTTTGTCTCTTCGGGGCTGCCCCCGGTTGTTCCCATGCCCCAAGGGGCGAATTCCTTAGCCGAGTAGCACGGCCGTTCCACTGGCGGAGACCATCAACATGGATTGGCCCACCACTTCGTAATCCAGATCAACGCCGACCACGGCGTTTGCCCCCTTGGCGCGGGCGCGGTCTTCCAGCTCTGCCAGCGCCGTTTCGCGCGCGTCCTGCAGCTTGCTTTCGTAGGCGCCAGAGCGGCCCCCGACGATATCGGTGATCGAAGCAAAGACATCGCGCACCACATTGGCGCCCATGATCGCCTCACCCACGACGATGCCCTTGTATTCGGCGATCTGATAGCCCTCGACCGAGTTAGTGGTTGTTACGATCATTTGCGGATCCTCTTTTCCAAGCTTTCCACAGCTATTCTCAAGGCCTCTTGGTTCACCTTTTTTACCCTTGCGAGCCGACGGCATCCGGTCCAGCCGAGCAACAATGCCGGGAAAAGGCCCAGAAACCAATGCCATGGCTCGATTACCTCAATGCCGGTCAGCGCGAACAAACCGCAGACAACAAGAGAGAGAAAAGGTAGCAAGAAAAGCAGAGATCTTTTTGCGGCGGCAACTTCGGCTTGTTTGTGAGCCGTGACCATCGCCTCAATTCCCTCTGCCTCAATCACGTTCTTAGCCCACCGAACCTTCCAAGCTGATCGCAACCAGTTGCTGCGCTTCCATGGCGAATTCCATCGGCAGGGCCTGCAGCACGTCCTTGCAGAAACCGTTCACCACCAGAGCGACCGCCTCTTCCTCGTCCATGCCGCGCTGGCGGCAGTAGAACAGCTGATCGTCGTCCACCTTCGATGTCGTCGCCTCATGCTCCACACGGGAAGAGTTGTTCTTCACTTCGATGTAAGGCACGGTATGCGCCCCGCATTTGTCACCGATCAACAGGCTGTCGCACTGGGTGTAGTTGCGCGAGTTCTTCGCTTTAGGGTGCATCGACACGAGGCCGCGATAGGTGTTCTGCGCCTTGCCGGCCGAGATCCCCTTGGAGACGATGCGCGATTTGGTGTTCTTGCCCAGGTGCACCATTTTGGTGCCGGTATCGGCCTGCTGCATGTTGTTGGCGATGGCAATCGAATAGAACTCGCCCTGGCTTTCCTCACCGCGCAGGATGCACGAAGGGTATTTCCAGGTTACGGCAGAGCCGGTTTCCACCTGGGTCCACATCACCTTGGAGCGGTCGCCGCGGCAATCTGCGCGTTTGGTCACGAAGTTGTAGATGCCGCCCTTGCCGTTCTCATCGCCCGGATACCAGTTCTGAACGGTGGAGTATTTCACCTCGGCGTCTTCTTCGATGATGATCTCGACCACGGCGGCGTGCAGCTGCGCGACATCGCGTTGCGGCGCGGTACAGCCCTCCAAGTAGCTGACATAGCTGCCTTTATCGGCAATGATCAGGGTGCGTTCAAACTGACCGGTGTTTTCCGCGTTGATGCGGAAATAGGTGGACAGTTCCATCGGGCAGCGCACGCCAGGCGGCACGTAGACAAAGGAGCCATCCGAGAAGACTGCCGAGTTCAGCGTGGCATAGAAATTGTCGGAGACCGGAACCACTGAACCAAGGTATTTCTTCACCAGTTCGGGATGTTCACGGATCGCCTCGGAGATGGAGCAGAAGATCACGCCCGCCTCTTTCAGCTCTTTCTGGAAGGTGGTTCCGACGGAAACGGAGTCGAACACCGCGTCAACCGCCACCTTGCGCCCTTCGGCGGGAGCATTCTCAGCGCCTTCGACACCGGCAAGAATCATCTGTTCTTTCAGAGGGATGCCGAGCTTTTCGTAAGTGGCGAGCAGCTTGGGATCGACCTCATCCAGGGATTTCGGCTTCACCTCCATCGATTTGGGGCGCGCATAGTAATACTGGTCCTGAAAGTCGATTTCCGGGTAGCTGACCATGGCCCAGTTCGGCTCATCCATCTTTTCCCAACGTTCAAAGGCCGCAAGACGCCATTCGGTCATCCATTCCGGCTCTTCGTTCTTTTCCGAGATCAGGCGAACGATATCAGGGTTCACGCCCTTGGGGGCGTATTCCATCTCGATATCAGTCTCCCAGCCGTATTTATACGTGCTCACCTCAGCCACCGCATCAACGGTTTCCTGGTCAACACCTTCCTTGACTTGGGTCTGGTCCAAAGCGGCCATGATCTTCTCCTGCAGTCACGCCGCGCGGGCGCGATGTTTCTTTTGTTTCTCAAGCCACACTTCGGCAAAGCGCAGCACATCTTCTTCGGTTGTTTCCAGCCCAAGCGACACCCGGATGGCGCCCTGAGCGGTCGTCTCGTCATATCCCATCGCGGTCAGGACGGCGCTGGCTTTTACCTTGCCGCTGGAACAGGCGCTGCCCGCGCTGATGGCAAAACCGGCCAGATCCATCTGCATGACCTGCGTTTCACCCTTCCAACCGGGGGTCGCAAAGCATGAGGTGTTGGGCAGGCGTCGTGACTCTTTCCCGACAAAAATAGTCTGCCGAGCGCCGTCTGCAAGCGCATTTTCTAGAATATTTCTAAGTTCAGCGACGCGATCCCATTTTCCGTCCGCCAGATCCCGTGCTGCGGCGGTTGCGGCAGCGGCAAAGCCCGCGATTCCGATCACGTTTTCAGTACCCGAGCGGCGCCCCATTTCCTGTCCGCCCCCCTTGATCTGCGCCGCCAAGTCGGTTCCGCGCCTCAGGACCAGCGCACCGCATCCCTTGGGTCCACCCAATTTGTGGGCAGACAGCAGAGCCATTTCGACCCCAAGCCAGTTGAAGGCCACAGGCAGCTTGCCGAAGGCCTGCGTCGCATCGGTGACTGCCAGCCCCTGAGGCAGATCCTGAATGACGCCGGTTTCGGAATTCGCCAATTGCAGGGTTGCCTGTTCCGGCTGAGGCACGTCTACCGCCCCACCTGAAGATACGGAAAGATCTTCATTGATCCAGGCCCTTACAGCATCATGCTCAACCACCGCGCCGTGCAGACCGCGCCCCGACAGAGCCAGGGCCGCGCCCTCAGTCGACCCGGAGGTAAAAACAATGTCGGCCCCATCCGCCCCAAAAGCCGTGGCGATTTGTGCGCGGCTTCGTTCGATCAGCGATTTGGCCGCCCGGCCCTCGGCGTGGACCGAAGACGGGTTTCCACAGATCTCCATCGCCGCGATCATCGCATCGCGCGCCTCCGCCCTGAGCGGTGTTGTGGCATTGTGATCGAGGTAAACCCGTTTCATACAGTCATCTTTTAGAAGGGCCCAGGACAAAGGCTGTCCCTACGGGCGTGACATTCAGTCTTGATCCGCATCCACCACGGCAAAAAGGTTTGGCACCGCAGGACAGGGCGCCAGTTCATTCTCGATTACGTCCGACAGGCGCGTTTGGTGCAAGAATACATAGACCTGCGCAGAGAGGCTTTGCCACAGACGATTGGTCAAGGATTGCGCGCGCGAGCCCGAAGCGCCCCCCGAGGCCCCTGCCCCCTTGTGCATCGCATCCACGGTTTCATCCACCGCAGACAGAACATCCACCACGCGAATCTCGGACGCCGGTTTGGCCAGGCGATAGCCGCCTCCGGGCCCCCGTACCGAGGAGACCAGATCGGCACGCCGCAGCTTGACAAAAAGCTGCTCAAGGTAAGGAAGCGAGATATCCTGTCGCTTGGAGATATCCGCCAGGACGACAAGGGAGCCTTCGGGCTGCAGGGCAATATCCGCAAGCGCCACCATGGCGTAACGTCCCTTGGTCGACAGCTTCATTTTCTATTCCCCCAAATGGCAGCCCAAGCCGCGAAAACATTGACCTTGACTGCTGCAACGCATATCTCAGCTTGACAGCGCGTGTGCCCGAGGCCCTCGCAGCAATTAGAACAGTTCTAAGGTGCCTTAGGGAATTCGTCAAGTTTCCCGGCTCGGCAGTCTTGGAAATTCAGAGTAGGAACGAAGCTTACATGCCTGAGGTCATTTTCCCCGGACCCGAAGGCCGCCTGGAAGGCCGCTATCACCCGCAAAAAGAAAAAGACGCCCCCATCGCGATCGTCCTGCATCCTCATCCGCAGTTCGGCGGCACGATGAACAACAAGGTCGTCTACAACCTGCACTACGCCTTTTACAACATGGGCTTTACCGTGTTGCGGTTCAACTTCCGCGGCGTGGGCCGCAGCCAGGGTGAATACGACCAGGGTATTGGTGAATTGTCGGACGCGGCATCGGCGCTCGATTACCTGCAGTCGATGAACAACAACTCCAAGCATTGCTGGGTTGCAGGCTTTTCCTTCGGAGCCTGGATCGGCATGCAGCTGCTGATGCGCCGCCCGGAAATCACCGGCTTCATCTCGGTTGCGCCGCCCGCGAACATGTACGATTTCTCATTCCTGGCGCCCTGCCCCTCGTCCGGCCTGATCATCAATGGCACAGCCGACCGCGTGGCACCGCCCGCCGATACGGTCAACCTTGTGAACAAGCTGCACGAGCAGAAGGGCATCACCATCACCCATACCGAGGTGGAAGGTGCCGACCACTTCTTCCAGGAACCGCACATGGACACGCTGATCGGCAATGTCAGCGATTATGTCAAACGCCGCCTGACCGAGACCAGCCGCTGATGGGCACGATCGAGACGCTGGCCCAGAAACTGGCCGTCGATACGTTGAAGATACAGGACGCCATCGACGAGGACCGGCTTTATGTCGAAGTCGGTCAGGTGCTTGGAGCCGCGTCTCAATCCCTCGAAGAAGCCTTTCTGACCGAAGTACGTGTGCGTCTGGCGGAACGAAAAGCGCGCGATTTCCTGAACCGGAAGATTGCCGCCTTGCAGGCCGAAGCAGAGGCTCGGCAACAAGGCGGTGACGCGTGAGCGCACGGCTTGACGCCCAGTTCACATTCCTGCGCGAGGCGGAAAAACTCCGCCGCATAGAACGGCAAAACCTGATTCTCGACGGCTCGCGCGTTGAAAACTCGGCCGAACACAGCTGGCATCTGGCGCTGTATGCCATGGCCCTTGCCCCGCTCGCCGCTCCGGATGTCGACGTGGACCGCGTCATCCGGATGCTGCTCTTGCATGATCTGGTCGAGATTGATGTGGGCGATCATCCCATCACCAATGACGTCGACTGGGCGGCGGTCCAGCGCGCAGAGGCCGCTGCGGCACGGCGCCTGTTTGGATTGCTGCCACAGGATCAGGGCGATGCCCTTCTTTCCCTCTGGCTGGAGTTCGAAGCCGCCGAGACCGCCGATGCCCGCTTCGCAAAGCAGCTGGACCACTGTCAGCCAATCTTTCAGACCCTCTATTGCAGCAGCGTGCCCGCATTCCACATCGATGTGGTGCGTCAGAACCTGACCGAGGGGCGCGCGACCGCGCTGGAGCACAGTTTTCCCAAGGCCTTTCACCATGCAAAGAACCTTCTCGGCGAAGGGGTCGGTCAAAGCTGCCCCGACTTGACCGCCCGCCTCGGGTTCCTGAACGAGGCCGATGCGTTGAAGCAGGTGCTGCGCGCGTCCAAACTCGGCGACGGCAGCCGCCGTGAAAACTCGGCCGAGCACAGCTGGCACATCATGCTCCATGGCTGGATCCTGGCCGAACACGCCGCCCATGACATCGATGTCGCGCGTGTTTTGCGGATGCTGCTGCTCCACGACATCGTTGAGATCGACGCTGGTGACACGCCAATCCACGGCCAGCAGGATCCGGCCGCGCTCGCCGCCATCGAGGCAAAGGAAGCCGCCGCTGCCACACGGCTTTTCAACCTGCTTCCGCCACCTCACGGGACTGCCTTTCACACGCTATGGAGCGAGTTCGAAGCGGCCCAAAGTCCCGATGCCATATTTGCCAAATCGATCGACAGGGTACAGCCATTGTTCCTGAACCTCGTGAACGGAGGGGGCAGCTGGGTGGAGTACGACGTCAGCCTGAGCCAGCTGGAGGAACGTGTCGGGCTGAAGGTTGCCCGCGGGGCACCTGATGTCTGGCATTACGTTCAGACAGAGGTGCGCCCTTGGTTCGAAGCTGCAGGGCGCGTTTAGCTTTCTCCGATAGTCCCGTAATCTGAATCAAAGGGACGACGCCGCGGCGCCGTCCCCTTGTCTTACATCCGGGTGCTGCATCCGGTTGCCGTTCGCCCTGCTATGGCAAAATCATCCGACCAATCGCATCTTTCGGTTCGACGTCTTATCAGCAGAGCCGCCATCCAATTCGAACTTGGACAGAGTCTGCTCCAGTTCACGGGCCTTGCTGTCCATTGTCATACTCATGGCCGTCATTTCCTCGACCATCGCCGCGTTGGTCTGGGTTGCGCCATCCAACGTGCTGAGCGCTGTCGCCATTTCGGAGAGAGCCGAAGCCTGGTCGTTCGAGGTGCCGGAGATCTCTTCGATCAGCTTGCTCGTTTCGGAAACACGCTCCACGATATCCTGCAGCGCGCTGCCGGCGCGGTTCACCAGCTCTGAACCTTCCTTCACCTGAAGCGCGCTGGTGCCAATCAGCGATTTCACTTCATTGGCAGCATCTGCGGTGCGCTGTGCCAGGGCCCGGACCTCGGCAGCCACCACGGCAAAGCCACGGCCGCTTTCACCGGCACGCGCCGCTTCGACACCCGCGTTCAGCGCAAGAAGGTTCGTCTGGAAGGAGATGTCTTCGATCACGTTGATGATGGTCGAAATCTCGGTCGAGGATTTCTCGATATTGCCCATGGCCTTGACGGCGGCGCTCATCAGGTCGCCATTTTCAACGGCGCCTGTGTAGGCGCTGCGGGCGTTCTCGGCAGCCTTGCCAGAGTCAGAAGCACTTTTCTTGACGGACTCGCTGAGTTCCTGAAGAGCCGAGGTTGTTTCCGTCAGCGTCGCCGCCTGGGACTCAGTGCGGCTCGACAGGCTTTGGACGGAGTCCGACACAGCCTGCGCATTGCTGCGGAACTCACCCGAAATCGACATCGCCAAGCCAAGGCCTGCATTCAGGCTGTCGGCAAGCGCGTTGAAATTGGCTTTCATCGTTTCGTATTCGGCCGGGAAATCGTTGATGATCCGAGTACGCAGGTTACCGGACGCCATTGTCTGGAGGCTGGTGTCGAAGACATGCACGACGGTCTCGGTGTCGCGCTTGGCCTGCATGGCCTCTTCCTGAGCTTCTTCGGCCTTGGCCGCTTCTTCCTGCAGTTTCTGCTGCTGGGTTTCGAGCTCTTTTTGTGCTTCAGCACGCTGTTTGATGCTAAGAAGCAGGATCCCGGCCTCCACCAGCACGATCACCGCATGCATAATCGTGCGCTCAACGCTTTCGAGCACGGAGCCGCCCGGATAAACCAGGCTAGGCATAAGAAGGCTGAACGACAGGTGGTGCACGGCAATCAGGCCGGTGGCAAAGACCACCGCGCCCATGTTGTGCAGCGTCGCAACAACAGCAAGAAGTGCAAAGAACAGCATGTGGCTGTCCAGCTGCCAAGGGTGACCTGAGAACGACGTTGTAAAGAGAATGCTATGTCCGATCAGGCAAAAGCTGATCACGTAGTCGCGGGTTTTCTTCGCCATACCGCCGGACAGAAGTGCTAACACACCCAGCCCGAGGCTAAGAATGCCAATCATCCACCATGAAGTTGCGCCATTCACAAAGTAGGCCACAAGCGCCGGAACCGGCACCAAGGCCATACCCGTCAACCGCTGAAACTGCTGGCTTGCGTCCTCATTTGCGGACGCCGAACCCGAGCGTTTCATATTCTGTACCAATGTCCGCATATCGATGCGTCCCCTATTCCAACTCAATCACTCCGCGCAGATCTGCGCGATCATCTTCCCGTCAATCACGAACAAGGCGCCATTTTGCTTTAGTCGGCCCGCGTCCGCGACATCACCAAGCACCGTCAGAGCACCGAATGGCGCCCGCTCCGGCGAGATTTCTTCAAGCCCGCTCCGGACTATCACCTCGGCAGCACCAGCGCTCCACGGGGCGGCAATCACCAGAACCGGTTGCCCCTCACGAACCCCCTGATGAGCGGCCAAGGCCAGCAGCGGGGACAACCCCACCGCAACAAACGCCGCACCACCCAAGAGCAAAGACCGCATAGAACACCTCTCCAGTATGGTAGTTACACCTCGCGCGTTCATGTTCCGTTACCAAATTCGCTAAAAGTCTGCGCATCTTGCGAATTTCTGTAAAAATCTCAGTGGCACTTGCTGTGCGTTCCAAAAACCGGTGATTGCGGACAGCGCGCTTTAGCTTCACACCCCGTCGATTGCAGGCTGGCATGATGCTCCCATACCAACTAATCAGGCATTATCAGGCGAGGATGATTGCCCCCGCCGACACGGGAGTGAACGGATGCCACTGCATTACCTCTATCTTTTTGTCGCTGTCGTTGCCGAGACCATAGGCACGACGGCCCTTCAGGCCAGCCAGCAGTTCACGCGCCTTATCCCATCCCTGATCGTGCTGTTTGCATACGGGTTTTCCTTTTTCATGCTTGGTCAGACCCTCAAGATCATGCCGGTCGGTATCGTTTATGCAATCTGGTCGGGCCTCGGGATCGTATTGATCGCCATCATCGGCTATATTGTCTTTGGACAGCGACTGGATCTGCCGGCGGTTCTGGGAATGGCCATGATTCTGGCCGGGATCCTGATAATCCATCTGTTTTCCCGCTCTTCCGGCCACTGACGGCATTTTGTCGCTGCAGCGCGGCAGGCATCCGATCCGATATTTGCATTTTCGCTGGCCTTTGGGCCGGGATCGGGCTATGCGCGGCGCAACTTCCTTACAAAGGCTGACGTCATGGACCTGCGCAACATTGCGATCATTGCACACGTGGACCACGGGAAAACCACCCTGGTCGACGAATTGCTCAAACAATCCGGCGCCTTCCGCGAAAACCAGGCTGTGGCGGAACGCGCCATGGACAGCAACGACCTGGAGCGCGAGCGGGGCATCACCATCTTTGCCAAACCGACCTCGGTCGAATGGAAAGGCACCCGGATCAACATCGTCGACACCCCCGGCCACGCCGATTTCGGCGGCGAGGTGGAGCGGATCCTGTCGATGGTGGACGGCGTTGTGCTCTTGGTCGATGCCGCCGAAGGCCCGATGCCGCAGACCAAATTCGTGACCTCCAAGGCGCTGGCGCTGGGGCTGCGCCCCATCGTGGTGTTGAACAAGGTGGACAAGCCCGACGCCGAGCCTGACCGCGCGCTGGACGAATGTTTTGACCTCTTTGCTTCGTTGGATGCGACCGAGGACCAGCTCGACTTCCCGCACATGTATGCCTCGGGCCGCAACGGCTGGGCCGATGCCGAACTGGACGGCCCCCGCAAGGATCTCCATGCGCTGTTCAACCTGATCGTGAACCACGTGCCGGAACCCAAGCAGATCAAACGTCAGGGCGAAGACTTCCGCATGCTGGCCACCACGCTGGGCAGCGATCCCTTTGTTGGCCGCCTGCTGACCGGCCGCGTTGAATCCGGCACGCTGAAAGTGGGTGCCACCGTTCAGGCCCTCACCCGCGTCGGCCAGAAGATCGAACAGTTCCGCGTGACCCGCATCCAGGCTTTCCGGGGCCTCTCGCAGCAGGACATCGAAGAGGCTCAGGCCGGGGACATCGTCTCCATCGCGGGCATGGCCAAGGCCACCGTGGCCGACACGATTTGTGCCCTCGCCGTGGATGAGCCGCTGGACGCACAGCCAATTGACCCGCCCACAATCACCGTGACCTTCGGCATCAACGACAGCCCGCTGGCGGGCCGTGACGGCAAGAAGGTGCAGTCCCGTGTAATCCGTGACCGCCTGATGAAAGAGGCCGAAAGCAACGTCGCCATCAAGATCGCCGACACCCCCGGTGGTGAGGCATTTGAGGTTTCAGGCCGAGGCGAACTGCAGATGGGCGTTCTGATCGAAAACATGCGCCGCGAAGGCTTCGAACTGTCGATCTCCCGCCCGCAGGTGATCATGCGCGAAGAAGACGGCCAGACGATGGAACCCATTGAGGAAGCCACCATTGACGTCGATGACGAATACTCCGGCGCGGTGATCGAGAAACTGACCGGCGCCCGCAAGGGGGAACTGGTCGAGATGAAACCCGCCGGTGCGGGCAAGACGCGGATCATCGCCCATGTGCCCTCGCGCGGGCTCATTGGCTATCACGGCGAATTTCTGACCGACACCCGTGGTACCGGCGTGTTGAACCGCGTCTTCCATGGCTGGGCACCGCACAAGGGCCCGATTCCGGGTCGCCGCGCAGGCGTTCTGATCTCGATGGAGAACGGTCAATCCGTCGCCTATGCGCTGTGGAACCTCGAGGACCGCGGCAAGATGTTCATTGGCGCCCAGGTCGATGTCTATACAGGCATGATCATCGGTGAACACTCGCGCGACAATGATCTGGAAGTGAACCCACTGAAGGGCAAGAAGCTGACCAACGTGCGGGCCTCCGGCACGGACGAGGCCGTGCGCCTGACGACCCCGGTCACGCTGTCGCTGGAAGAGGCAATTGCCTATATCAACGACGACGAGCTGGTCGAAGTCACGCCCAACTCGATCCGTCTGCGCAAGCGCTACCTCGACCCGCACGAACGCAAGCGGATGTCCAAGGCCAACGCCTGATCCTGACAGACGATCACAATCGAGAGGCCGCCCCCAAGGGCGGCCTTTTTCCGTCTCGCATCCATGCTAGGTTTCCATCAAACACATGAGGAGACATGGCATGCGCAAGATCCAGGTACAGGGCGTGCACCACATCACGCTGACCGGCGCCGACAGGCAGACATCCATTGATTTCTGGGAAGGGCTTTTGGGCATGCCCTTTGTCTTTGATCAGCCCAATCTTGATGACCCGGACGAAGGCCACCTTTACTTCGATCCCGGTGACGGGCGGCTGATCACGGTCTTTACAAATGAAACCCGCACCCCCGATCGACGCCGCACACCGACCGAACCGGGATGCGTTCATCATCTGGCCTTCAATGTCAGCAAAGCGACCTTCACCCAGATCGAAGCCCGGCTGAGTGAGCGGGGTATCGGACATTCCGGCCACAAGGATCGCGGCTTCATGGACTCGATATACTTCAAAGATCCCATGGGGCTGCTCATTGAACTGGCTTGCTACAAGTTCGAGCCCCCTGTCGGCTGCACCCATGCCGACGTCATGATCGAGGCCCACAAAATCCGCGTCGAGCGCGGTGACTACAACATTCAGGAAGTGCATCTGGTCGACGCGATTGAGCTGTTGGTGGAGCGGCGTCAGAACAGCCTCTCAGACGACCGAAGCCCCCGCAACCCATACTGACAAAACAAAAAGAGCGCGAGGCCACCCCGCGCTCTTGTCGATTCTGCATCCTGGGACCGATGCGTTACTCGGAGGTTTCGACCACCATCAGTTCGCGTTCGGACGCGCCGCGCGCGTGATCCAGCGCTTCCTGGTATTCGGGGCTGTTGTAGCACTCCACGGCAGCCTCGACGCTTGGGAACCTGGCAACCACGTTGCGCGGCCGTTCCTTGCCTTCCAGCTGCACGAATTTGCCACCCCGGGCGATGAACTCACCGCCGTGTTTGGCGATGGCCGGACCAGCGAGTTCGGCGTATTTACCATAGGCCTCCGCATCGGTGACGGTGACGTGAGCAATCCAAAGTGCGCCCATGATTATCCCTCCAAAAGTTTTTCTGCCGCCGCAATGGCCGCATCGGCCCCGGCGAAATCCTTGCCACCGCCCTGCGCCATGTCGGGACGGCCACCGCCGCCCTTGCCACCGACGGCGGGAACGGCGGCCTTCAGCACATCCACTGCCGAAATCTGATCGGTCAGATCTTCGGTCACGCCAGCGGCAACAGCGACCTTGCCATCATCGTTGGCGATCAAGAGGATCACACCCGAGCCAAGTTTCTGCTTATGCGCATCGATGAGGCCACGCAGGTCCTTGCCCGACACGCCTTCCAGCGCCTGGCCCAGGAAGGTCTTGCCGCCAATCTCTTTGGTATCGCCGCCGCACGTGGCACCACCGCCCATGGCAACCTGCTGTTTCAACTGCGAGATTTCGTTCTGGAGCGCCTTGCGTTCCTCCATCAGGGCCTTGATGCGATCCATCACATCAGCGGGTTGCGCCTTCAGCATGGCGGCAACGTCAGCCATGCGGCCCGCCTCGGCCTCAAGGTATTCGGAGGCAGCCGCCCCGGTCAGCGCCTCGATCCGGCGCACCCCGGCAGAGGACGCACTGTCGCCAAGGATCACGAAGGTGCCGATATCACCGGTTTGCTTCACATGGGTGCCGCCGCAGAGTTCAATCGAATAGGTTTCCTTGTCGTGGCCCTTGCCGGTCGCGGCGCGGCCCATCGAGACCACGCGAACCTCGTCGCCGTACTTTTCACCGAACAGCGCCTGAGCGCCAAGGGCGCGGGCGTCATCCGGGGTCATGATGCGGGTCTCTACGGCCGTGTTCTGGCGAATGAAGGCATTCACATCGGCCGAGACTTTTGCCAGTTCTTCACCGCTCAGCGCCTTGCCGTGGCTGAAGTCGAACCGCAGGCGGTCATCGGCATTGAGCGAGCCGCGCTGAGCCACGTGATCGCCAAGCGCCTCACGCAGGGCCTCGTGCAGCAGGTGCGTGGCCGAGTGATTGGCGCGGATCGCGCTGCGGCGGGCATGGTCCACCACCAGCTGCGCCGGAGCGTTGACAGTCACGATACCATCGACAACTTCGGCAAAGTGGATGAAGACGCCTGCGGCCTTCTTCGTATCAGTTACACGCAGTTTCCCGCCTTCAACACGGATCTCACCGCTGTCGCCGACCTGACCGCCGGATTCCGCGTAAAACGGCGTCTGGTTCAGAACCACCTGAACCACATCGCCCTTGCCCGCCTCGCGCACGATGTCGCCATCCTTGACGATGGCCGCGATCTGTCCCTCGGCGCTCTCGGTTTCGTAGCCGAGGAACTCGGTCGTGCCGTGCTCATCCGCGATATCGAACCAGATCGTGCTGTCGGCGCTTTCCCCCGAACCGGACCAGGCGGCACGCGCCTTTGCCTTTTGCTCGGCCATGGCGGCATCGAACCCTGCGGTGTCCACCTCACGGCCCTTTTCACGCAAGGCGTCCTGCGTCAGGTCCAGCGGGAAACCGTAGGTGTCATAAAGCTTGAAAGCCGCCTCACCGGGCAGCGGCGCGCCTTCCTCCAGACCGGTAAGTTCCTCATCCAGCAGCTTGAGGCCACGGTCCAGCGTCTGCTTGAAGCGGTTTTCCTCAAGGTGCAGCGTTTCCTGAATCAGCGCCTGGGCGCGGCCAAGTTCGGGATAGGCAGCGCCCATCTGCTGCACCAGCGCAGGCACCAGCTGGTGCATGACCGGATCCTTGGCGCCGAGAAGGTGCGCATGACGCATGGCGCGGCGCATGATACGGCGCAGCACATAACCACGACCGTCATTGGAGGGCATCACCCCATCTGCAATGAGGAAAGAGGTGGAGCGCAAATGGTCCGCGATCACGCGGTGATGCACGTTCTGATCGCCATATGGGTCGACGTTGGTGACATCCGCCGATGCCTCGATCAGCGCCTTGAACAGGTCAGTGTCATAATTGTCATGGCTGCCCTGCAAAAGCGCGCCTATCCGCTCTAGCCCCATGCCGGTGTCGATGGACTGCATGTCCAGCGCCTTCATGGAGCCATCTTCGAACTGCTCGTTCTGCATGAAAACGACGTTCCAGATCTCGATGAAACGGTCCCCGTCCTCATCGGCGCTGCCCGGAGGCCCGCCCCAGATGTGATCGCCGTGATCGTAGAAGATTTCGGTGCAGGGGCCGCAGGGGCCGGTGGGGCCCATCTGCCAGAAGTTGTCAGAAGTGGCGATGCGGATGATCCGGTCCTCGGGCACGCCGACCTTTTTCCAGATTTCAAAAGCCTCATCATCGGTATGGTAGACCGTGGTCAGAAGGCGGCTCTTGTCGATGCCGAATTCCTTGGTGATCAACTCCCAGGCAAAGGGGATCGCCTCGGTCTTGAAGTAATCGCCAAAGGAGAAATTCCCCAGCATTTCGAAAAACGTATGGTGACGCGCGGTGTAGCCGACATTGTCGAGGTCATTGTGCTTGCCGCCGGCGCGCACGCATTTCTGCGCAGTGGTCGCGCGTTTGTAGTCGCGATGCTCGACCCCGGTGAAGAGGTTCTTGAACTGAACCATGCCCGAGTTTGTGAACATCAGGGTCGGGTCGTTACGGGGCACCAGGGGGCTGGACGGCACGATCTCGTGGCCCTGCTTGGCAAAATAGTTCAGGAAAGTTGAGCGGATGTCGTTCAGCGTCGCCATATGCGGGATCCCTTTTCGGGCTTTGTCAGGGTTTCAGGCAGGTTTAGCCCCCCGCGCGGGCACTGTCCACTGCGTTGAAAGTGAAAAAGGGTGCAGCCGATGCCGCACCCTTTTCACTGAACTGCTGAACCTGGGAAAAAGGTCTCAGGCCTCCAGGATATCATCATCCACCGCGCCGTCTGGACGATCGAAGTCCAGCCCATGGGCCGCCCGGATCTTGTCCTCGATGTCATAGGCGATTTCCGGATTCTCGCGCAGGAACTGTTTGGCGTTTTCACGCCCCTGCCCGATCCGCTCATCCCCGTAAGAGAACCAAGCACCGGATTTGTTCACGACGCCCGCGGCGACCCCCAGATCCAAAAGCTCGCCCATCTTGGAGATGCCTTCGCCGTACATGATGTCGAATTCCACCTGCTTGAAGGGCGGCGCCACCTTGTTCTTCACGACTTTGACGCGGGTTGCGTTGCCGACGACCTCGTCCCGATCCTTGATCGAACCGATGCGACGAATATCCAGACGCACGGAGGAATAGAACTTGAGCGCGTTACCGCCCGTGGTGGTTTCGGGCGAGCCGAACATCACGCCGATCTTCATCCGGATCTGGTTGATGAAGATCACCATACATTTGGAGCGGCTGATCGAGCCGGTCAGCTTGCGCATGGCCTGGCTCATCAGGCGGGCCTGAACGCCCACGCTCGAATCCCCCATGTCGCCTTCGAGTTCCGATTTCGGCGTCAGGGCCGCAACCGAATCCACGATGACCATGTTCACAGCGCCGGACCGAACCAGCGTATCGGTGATCTCGAGCGCCTGCTCGCCGGTGTCGGGCTGAGAAATGAGCAGCTCATCAAGATCGACACCCAGTTTGGCCGCATATTGCGGATCAAGCGCATGCTCCGCATCGACAAAGGCGCACACACCGCCCTTTTTCTGCTGTTCCGCAATGCAATGCAGCGTCAGCGTCGTCTTGCCGGAGCTTTCAGGGCCGTAAATCTCCACAATCCGGCCCATGGGCAGACCACCGATCCCCAGCGCAATGTCCAGCCCGAGAGACCCGGTCGAACTCGCTTCGATCTCCTGCAGGGGGTTGCCATCGCCAAGCTTCATGATCGAGCCCTTGCCGAACTGCCGCTCGATCTGGGCAAGCGCGCTGTCCAGCGCCTTCTGCTTGTCACCGCTCACTTTGTTTTTCATGGTCAAAAGATCCGCCATAGTCCCTTGTCCCCTTCTATGTGTCATACCCTTGGGGTCGCGGCAATCACTTGCTTTGTTCGCCTCTTGTTCTTTATGGGATCAAAACAGGAACATTGCAATAACAAACTTGCAGCGCCCGGGCACTCGGGCCAATGTAACGCGGCGAGTTGGTCTCTTTTTGCGCTGCGTTTTCACGGAGTTCGGTTCAGATGATGGTTTTCTATGACGAAAGGCTTGTCGTTCTTTCGGTTCCCAAGACAGGCACGACAGCCTATCAGGCCGCCTTGAAGGACCGAGCCGATATCGTCATTGCCGATCCGCCAGAGCTGAAACACGCCCCGGTCTACCGGTATAATCGCTGGCTGCGTCCCATGTTCGATCGCGTATGCGGCGTCGAACTGGAATTGATGGCGGTCATGCGTCATCCGATAGGCTGGCTTGGCAGTTGGTACAGGTTCCGCCAGCGGCCTTTTCTGGATGGCAAGCCCATGTCAACAAAAGGGCTGTCCTTCGACGATTTCGTCAGAGCCTACTGCAAGGGCGATGTCCCGGCTTTCGCGAATGTCGGCAGTCAGGCCAAATTCCTGGAAGCAAGACCCAACGGCTGTGCGGTTACGCATCTTTTCCGCTATGAGGATCAACCGGCGATCAAGGCCTTTCTCGAGGACCGCCTCAAGACCGAATTCCACCTTGAAAAACTGAATGCCAGCCCGGAGATGGACCTGTCACTCAGCCCTGAGATCGAACAGATCCTCCGCCGCAAACGCCCGGCGGATTTCGAACTCTACGAATCCATTCAGTAACCGGGGTGCGGGGAGTCCCGCATTGATCAAGGCGCGCTCAAGCCTCGGCGGTGGCCTCAGTTCAATTGGGAATGCACGGTTTCCGTAAGCTGGCTCAGAGAGAAGGGTTTCGGCAGGAATACCGAATTCGGAACATCGGGCTCGGCCTCACCAAAGGCCCCTTCCGCATAGCCTGACACAAACACAACACGGGTGTCCGGGCGGTCTTTCAGGGCTTCGCGCACCCAGCTTGGCCCGTCCATCCCTGGCATGACAACATCCGTTACGAAAACGTCCACGTGAAGGCCCGGGTCTTCGAGCGTCCGCAGTGCATCTTCGGCCGACTCGGCCTCCAGCACCGTATACCCACGCATCCGCAAGGCCCGTGATGCAAAGGCCCGCACCGGCGCCTCATCCTCCACCAGCAAGACAACCCCTTCGCCATGCTGCGCTGTTGCGTTGTCTTGTTTCGAGGGGGCCGTGGAAACGGTCTCTGTGGCCTCGGCCTTGTGAACCGGGAAGAACAGCGTGAACCGCGTGCCCTGTCCCTTGATCGAGTCGATGAAGATAAAACCGCCGGTCTGTTTGATGATGCCATAGGCGGTAGACAGGCCGAGCCCCGTGCCTTCACCTGTGCGTTTGGTCGTGTAGAAGGGTTCGAACACCTTTTGCAGCTTGTCGGGATCGATCCCCACCCCTTCGTCAGAGACCTTGATCGTCACCCAGTCCCCGGCGGGCACGGTGGCTCTGTCGCGTTCCAATGGCGCCTTCAAGGTAACGGCCTCGGTCTCGACCCGGATCTCCCCGCCGTTCGGCATGGCGTCACGGGCGTTCACCACAAGGTTCATCAAAACCTGCTCAAGCTGGCGCTTGTCAGCCCTGATCGACCGCATGACGGGGTCATGGCTCAGGGTCAGCGTGACCTTTTCACCAACCAGACGGTTCAGCAGATGGGTCAGATCAGACAGGGTGTCGCGCACATCCAGCACTTCGGGTTGCAGTGTCTGCTTGCGAGAGAAGGCCAAGAGCTGGCTGACCAGCGAGGCCGCCCGGTTGGCGTTCTCATGGATCTGGATCAGGTCTCCGTAGTCCTGATCGCCCTGGTCGTGACGCAGGAGCAAAAGATCACAGTGGCCGGAAATCGCAGTGAGCAGGTTGTTGAAATCATGCGCCACACCGCCCGCCAGCTGGCCGATGGCCTGCATTTTCTGGCTTTGAACGAATTGCGCTTCCAGTGTTTTCAATTCGGTTGCATCGTTCAGAACCGCGATCAGCACCGGCACACCGTCTTCGAAGGTGCGGGTCAGGGTCACCTGAACAAAGACCTCCTTGTCCCGACGCGAAAGTCTCAGGAACTCGGATTTGTTGGAGGCAAGACCGTCCGCCGTGTCGCGGAGCCAATCGGACATCGGCCGCCCAAGCCCCTCCATCAGCTGGCCGAGCTTGAGATCATCCCGTAATTCCACACCCAGCAGATGCACCGCCATTTTGTTCAGGGACAGGATATCCCCGGATGGCGCCACCTTGAGGAAGGGCACGGGCATGTTCTCAAAGCCCCCCGTGGAGACGCTCAATCCAGAGGTATCCACTTCCATCATATAAAGTTCCCTGCGCCCCTGTGTGCTGTTCCTTTCGGTCACAAGAACCTCAACCGGGCCCGATTTGGTCACAATGGTATTCACTTGGCCCGAGCGAACTGGCAGGTCGCTGAACAGGCGCTCGGTTGACTTTACCCGCTCTCCGATCACCTTTCGGGCCGCTTCATTCATGAACAGGACGGCGCCAGAGCGCCCGACCGTGATCATCGGGATCGGCACGGTTTCGGCACCGCGGCCCGGGCCGCTGCGTTCGGCAATATCCTCAACCCGCCACAGGAAACTGCCGCCCTGCATCTGATGCACCGCAAGCCGCACATGCCCGCGTCGCGTGACGATATCCTCGCGGGCCGAACCAGCCTTGGCTGCCTGGCCCTGCAGACGCAGCAGCACCGCCGTCGGGTTTGCCAGCACGGACCGCAGCGTCCCTGCAAGGGTTTCCTGCTTGCCGTCCTGGAACCGTTTCAGAGAGGCATCATTGCAGGCATGGATGCTTCCCTCGTCATCGGTGACAAACGTGGGCGTTGCATCCTTTTCGATGAAGCCGGTCAAAAGATCGGCCGCCATGGCCCGCGCATTCAACCGCACCCGCGCCTGCACCACCATCAAAAGCGCAACAGCCACCAAAGTCAGCGCAACCGCCATCAACCCGCGTGCAACCCAATCCGGCACGGGCACAAGCCAGGGTGACACCAGCAGCGCCGCCGCCAACAAAGCCACCACCGCAAGGCGTTTCTGCTCGGGGGATGCGACCCGCAATGAAGGGACGGAGGAAGTGGGGCGACCTGTCATTGCGGCTCCGTTTAAAAACAAGATGCCGCCAATACGCAGCGATCAAGGTTAAAGCGAGGTTAATGCAAACCCGCCCAATTGGGATCGATACTTATCAATCGGGCTTTGATCGCGTCAACAGAGCAACATAGAAACCGTCGGTTCCGTCCTGAACCCGCCAGCCACGCTGCACACCCAGCTCCCAGCCTTCGGTGCGCGCCAGAAAGGCTTGGACCTGGGCCTGATTTTCCTCATCCAGCATCGAGCATGTCGCATAGGCCAGAACACCGCCGGGGGACACCATGGCGGCAGCCTGATCCAGGATGCCCGCTTGTATCCCGCGGATTTCATCCAGGCGTTCGCGGGTCAGGCGCCATTTGCCTTCGGGTGCGCGTCGCCAGGAACCGGAGCCGGAACAGGGCGCGTCGCACAAGACCAGATCAAAGGGCGCCGCCGCGTTGAGCGCGCTCCCGGACAGGCATGTGACGGACAGACCCGCGCGCGCTGCCCGCTCTGGCAGATCCTTCATCCGGCGCGGATCGATATCATGTGCCGTGAGGTGAAGGTCCGCCCGCGCGCCCATGGCAAGGCTCTTGCCGCCGCCGCCGGCGCAGTAGTCCAGAACCCTCATGCCGTCGGCCAGCGGCAACAGGTCGACAACGGCCTGGCTGGCTGCGTCCTGCAGCTCCACAAGTCCGTTGGTGTAGACCTTGGCGTTGCGCAGTTTTCGCGCGCCCTCCTGCACCTCCAGCGCGGTCGCCGAGGCCGGATGAGGGATAGCAACGATCCCATCCTGGGCAAGCATACGGATGGCCTGTTCCCGATCCGACTTGCCAAGATTGACCCGCAGATGGACAGGCGCGCGGTTTTGCAGGGCTGCTGCCGCAGCAGGCGCATCCGGTCCAAGGCTGCTTTCGAACGAGGACCAGAGCCAGTCCGGGATGTCGCGTTCCTCCGCCACACTGGCAAAGGGTCGCGGATCCGCACGCTCGGCGTCTGTCACGGGCGATGGAGCATGCCCTTCCCCGGTGAACACCTCATCGGGGTTAGTGCCCTGCGCGCGCAACATGCCAAGGATCAGGCCCCGCCCGGTCATGCCGCCACCGAGAACGGCAAAGCTGCGCATGGCCCGCAGCGACGCAAAGACATGATCGCGCACCGCCGCGCGGTCCTTTGAGCCCGCAAAACGGCTGCGCCGCGCCCAGCCCGTCAGCGCCTTTTCCGCTGCAACTCCCGCGATCACCTCGTCCAGGATCTCTATCGCCGCCTGCAGGCGTGCAGCAGGGGTCACGCCCCTGCCCCGATGCCAAAGCCCTCACACATTCGGATCACCCGATCCGATAGTTCGGGCTTTCGCGGGTGATCTGCACGTCATGGACGTGGCTTTCCTTGAGGCCCGCGCCGGTGATCTTCACGAATTCACATTTGTGACGCATGTCTTCCACCGTTGCGCAGCCGGTGTATCCCATGGCGGCACGCAGGCCACCGACCAGCTGGTGGATCACCGCGCTGGCCGACCCCTTGTAAGGCACCTGACCTTCGATCCCCTCGGGCACCAGTTTGTCGCTGGCGGCATCTTTCTGGAAGTAGCGGTCGGCAGAGCCGCGCGCCATGGCGCCGAGGCTACCCATCCCGCGGTAGGATTTGAAGGACCGGCCCTGGTAGAGGATCACCTCACCCGGGCTTTCATCCGTGCCCGCGATCATCGACCCCACCATGGCGCAGGACGCACCGGCGGCGATCGCTTTGGCAAAATCGCCCGAGAACTTGATCCCGCCGTCGGCGATGACCGGAGTATCACCCGCCGCACCGGCGCAATCCATGATCGCCGTCAGCTGCGGCACGCCGACACCGGCCACCATGCGGGTGGTGCAGATCGAACCCGGCCCGATACCGACCTTCACGGCATCCGCGCCCGCATCGATCAGGGCACGGGTTGCTTCGGCGGTGGCCACGTTGCCCGCGATGACCTGTACCTCATTGGACAGCGCCTTGATCCGCTTGACCGCTTCGATCACCCCGGCGGAATGGCCGTGGGCGGTATCCACGACGACAATATCCACGCCCGCGTCGATCAGCGCCTCGGAGCGCTCAAAACCGGAATCGCCAACCGAGCTGGCCGCCGCCACCCGCAAACGGCCCAGATCGTCCTTGCAGGCGGTGGGGTTCAGAACGGCCTGTTCGGTGTCCTTCAGGGTCAGAAGGCCGGTGAGCTTGCCGTTCTTGTCGGTGATCAGCAGCTTTTCGATCCGGCGCGACTTCATCAGGGATTTGGCCTCTTCGCGGTCTGCGGGTTCCTGCAGGATCGCAAGCTTGTCAGAGGTCATCATCACAGATACCGGCGTGCGGTCGTCGCTGGCAAAGCGCATGTCACGGTTGGTGACGATGCCCACAACGCGGCCGTTGCTGTCCACGACGGGGAAGCCGGTGACGCTGTAGCGCTCCTGCAGGGCCTTGGCGTCAGCCAGGGTCTGATCGGCCGTCAGGGTGATCGGGTTGTAGACAATCCCGCTTTCGAAACGCTTCACCCGGCGCACCTGACGGGCCTGTTCGGCCACATCGAGGTTCTTGTGGATGACGCCCATGCCGCCCGCCTGCGCCATGGCAATAGCCATACGGTCCTCGGTGACCGTGTCCATGGCCGAGCTCAGAAGCGGAATATTGAGAGAGATCGACCGGGTGACGCGGGTGCGCGTGTCGGCGGTGCTGGGCAGCACTTCGGATGCCCCTGGAACCAGAAGAACGTCATCAAAGGTGAGAGCCTCACGAATCTGCATTTGTCATCCCCATGCAAAACACCGTTTGGCGGTGACCCTATTGCACAGAAGTCCGGCAGGTAAAAGAGGCCGCGACAATTATTCCCGCCTGCGGCTGGCCCAAGGCCCTGATCTGGGTCAAGGTCGATGCCGCAAGCCCCTGTCACAAAGCATCTGTATCCCGGTTTGGATTAGAACCGCGCTCGAACAATAATAAGGACCCTCCGCCATGCCCGGACCTCTTGCAGGTATCACCATCCTCGATCTCACTCATGTGCTGGCCGGGCCCTATGCCACGATGATCCTATCGGATCTCGGCGCCAAGGTGATCAAGGTCGAGCGCCCCGGCATCGGTGACGACACCCGCAGCTTCCCCCCCTTCAAGGACGGCCAAAGCGCCTATTTCGCAACGATCAACCATGGCAAGGAAAGCATCGCGCTAGACCTGAAGGCGGAAGAGGACCGCGCCATCTTTGACCGGCTTCTGGCACGCGCAGATGTCTTGCTTGAGAATTACCGCCCCGGTGTGATGGAGCGGCTGGGCTATGGCTGGGACGACCTGCAGGTCCGTTTCCCCCGGCTGATCTACGGCGCCGTTTCCGGGTTCGGTCATACCGGCCCCGATGCGTTGAAACCGGCCTATGACATGGTCGTGCAGGCGCGCGGCGGGGTGATGTCGATCACCGGAGAGAAAGACCGCGAGCCTGTGCGCGTTGGTGCGTCGATCGGGGATATCGTCGCGGGGATGTATCTGGTTCAAGGCGTTTTGGCCGCATTGATCGATCTGGAGAAAACCGGCGCGGGCCAGAAGGTCGACGTGGCCATGCTGGACAGCCAACTGGCGCTACTGGAACACGCCATAGCCATCACCTCGGTCACCGGAGAGCCCCCGCGCCCTTCGGGTGCACGCCACCCTTCCATCACCCCGTTCGAGACATTTCACGGCAGCGACGGGCTTTTTGTCATCGCCGCCGGCAACGATACGCTATTTTCGAAACTATGCGAGGCCCTTGAGCTTCCACTGGCGGAGGATCCCCGCTTTGCCACCAACCCCGAACGCTGCAAGAACGCGCGCCTGCTGAAGCGCCTGATCGAGGCCGTTACGATCGGCCAGCCTGCCGATCATTGGATCACGCTTCTGACGGCCGCGGGAATTCCTACCGGCCCGATCCAGAACGTGGCAGAGGTGTTGCAGGACCCCCAGATCCTGGCCCGCAACATGGTGGTGGACGTGCTGGATGAGAGCGGCAAGCCCGCCTATACGGCGGCGGGCAACCCCATCAAGATGTCCGGCCTTGTGGACCCAAAGACCCGCGCCCCGGCGCCGCGCCTGGATGGGGACCGGGCCGCGATCCTGGACTGGCTAAAGCAAAGCTGACACCTGCGCCGCCGCGACGAGCGGGTTTCATTCACATTCCGCATGCGTCTTTTGCAAAAAATGCCGGTGCCGACCCGCAAAATGACGCGGCCCGCCTTTCCCTTGGCCAAAAAGAACTTATGCTCCGCGTCAATAGCGCACTCACTCAAGGCACAGGTATGGCTGACGATCCTCTTGTTGTGTTCACCCCCTCTGGCAAACGCGGGCGGTTTCCGGTCGGAACTCCAGTTCTGACCGCTGCACGGCAGCTCGGCGTCGATCTCGATTCCGTCTGCGGCGGACGCGGTATCTGCTCCAAATGCCAGATCACGCCCTCTTACGGCGAGTTCTCCAAATTTGGCGTTACGGTTGAAGAAGGCGCGCTAAGCCCCTGGAACAAGGTGGAACAGCGCTACAAGGACAAGCGCGGCCTCATCGACGGGCGGCGCCTTGGCTGTCAGGCCCTGATCGAGGGCGATGTGGTCATTGATGTGCCCCCCGAAAGCCAGGTTCACCGCCAGGTCGTGCGCAAACGGGCCGAAGCGCGCGATATCGTGATGAACCCCTCCACGCGGCTCTTCTATGTCGAGGTGGAAGAGCCTGACATGCACAAGCCCTCGGGCGATCTGGAGCGCCTGGTCGAGGCGCTGCGGGTGCAGTGGGAGCTGGACGGAGTCCAGTGTGATCTGCATATTCTCCAACAGATGCAGCCGATCCTGCGCAAAGGCGCGTGGAAGGTCACCGTTGCCGTTCACCTGGGCGACGAAACCACCCCGCCCCGCATCATGCACATCTGGCCCGGCCTGTACGAGGGCGCGCTCTATGGGCTGGCAGTGGATCTGGGATCCACCACCATCGCGGCCCATCTGTGTGATCTGAAAACCGGTGAGGTCGTGGCCTCTTCGGGCATCATGAACCCGCAGATCCGATTTGGCGAAGACCTGATGAGCCGGGTGAGCTACGCCATGATGAACAAAGGGGGTGATCAGGAAATGACCCGCGCAGTGCGCGAGGGGATGCGGCAGCTGTTCACCCAGATCGCCGAAGAGGCTGACATCTCGACCGATCTGATTGTTGATGCGGTCTTTGTCTGCAACCCGGTCATGCACCACCTTTTCCTTGGTATCGACCCGTTCGAACTGGGTCAGGCGCCCTTTGCCCTGGCCACTTCAAATGCCCTGTCACTACGCGCCAGTGAGCTGGATCTCAACATTCACCCGGCCGCACGCGTCTACCTTTTGCCTTGTATCGCCGGACACGTGGGGGCCGACGCCGCCGCCGTTGCCCTGTCCGAGGCGCCCGACAAATCCAAGGACCTTGTGCTGGTGGTCGATGTGGGCACCAATGCGGAAATCCTGCTTGGCAACACCGAAAAGGTTCTCGCCTGTTCGTCGCCCACGGGGCCAGCGTTCGAAGGCGCGCAGATTTCCAGTGGCCAGCGCGCCGCGCCCGGAGCCATCGAACGTGTCGAGATCGACGCCGTGACCAAGGAACCCCGCTTTCGCGTCATCGGATCCGACCTGTGGTCGGATGATCCGGGTTTTGAAACCGAGGTTGCGACCACCGGGATCACCGGCATCTGTGGTTCAGGCATTATCGAGGCGATTGCCGAGATGCGTCTTGCCGGTGTTCTGGATGCCTCCGGTCTGATCGGCTCGGCCGAGCAGACGGGGTCTGCGCGCTGCATAGAGGACGGGCGCACCAACGCCTATGTTCTGTGGGACGGATCTGCCGATGGCGGGCCGACCATCACTGTCACCAACCCGGACATCCGCGCGATCCAGATGGCCAAGGCGGCCCTGTATTCGGGCGCGCGCCTGCTGATGGACAAATTCGGGGTCGATACCGTGGACCGGGTGGTTCTGGCGGGCGCCTTTGGCGCGCATATCTCGGCCAAACACGCGATGGTGTTGGGGATGATCCCAGATTGCCCGCTGGAAAAGGTCACCAGCGCAGGCAATGCCGCCGGCACGGGCGCGCGGATTGCTCTTTTGAACACCAAGGCCCGCCGCGAGATCGAGAACACCGTGCGCCAGATCGAAAAGGTGGAAACAGCCGTCGAGCCACGTTTCCAGGAGCATTTCGTCAATGCCTCGGCCATCCCGAACTCGGTCGAGCCATTCCCGATCCTTGAAACCGTCGTCACCCTGCCAGAGGTGAATTTCAACACCGGCGGCGGCGATGGCGCGGCCGAAGGCGGGCGCAGACGCAGACGGCGGCGCGGCTGACAGGCGATCAACCAAAGATTGCGTTCCGGGGAGAGTTGGGGCTAGGCTTTCCGGCAGGGATTCCCGGAAAGCCTTTTCATGTCACGCAAACTGATCATCTGCCTCGATGGCACGGGCAATGAGGTCGAAAAGAACGAAAGCAATATCCTGCGGCTCTACAAGTGCCTGAAGCATGACGAAAACCAGCTGATCTACTATGAGCCGGGTGTCGGAACCCTGTCCCCTCGCCCCTTTGCCCAGCCCCTGTTCGCAAAGACCCGGCTCGTGCTTGGGCTCGCCTTTGGTCTTGGCCTCCATGCCAACGTGCTGCATGCCTATTCCTTCCTCTGCGAGAACTACCGCGAGGGCGACAAGCTCTATTTCTTCGGCTATTCGCGCGGCGCCTATACGGCGCGGGTTTTGGCTGGGTTCATCAATGATTTTGGCCTGGTCGCGCCGCATGAATTGCATTTGATCGGACCTGTCTTCAGGGCCTGGCGAAAACTGCGCCAGGATGGTCCGCGCACGCAATACGCCCCCCTGCGCATTGCCGAACAGTTCTTTCACATCCGCCACGTCCCGATCCGGTTTCTCGGGCTCTGGGACACGGTCAGCTCCATGATCCGCTTCAAGATCGGCGGCGGCAGCCTGATCGAGTTCGGCACCCATTCAAGCGTAGATGAAAACCCCTCGGTTCAGGCGGTGCGCCATGTCCTGTCGATCGACGAGACCCGCCGTTTCTTTCGCCATCAGGTCTGGAGCGAGGGCCAGATGTACTACGGCAACCGGTTCAAGACCCGCAAGGAGCCACCGCCGCAGGACGTGAAACAGGTCTGGTTCCCCGGTACCCATACGGACATGGCCGGCAGCGTGCCCGAGCCCGAGGCGGGGCTGTCCAAGCAGACCATGGTCTGGATGCGGGAAGAGCTGGACGGACTCGGCGTCGACAGCCTGGTGTTCCGCGAACAATTCTACCAGCGCTATGTCTGCGGGAAGGAGGACAAGGTTACCGAGCGAATGAAACTCGAGATCTCCAAACCCAGCGCCAAAGCGCGGCTGCACAGCCAGATGAAGCTGCGCAAAGGTTGGCCGATCCTCGAGATCTTTCCCGGCCTGACCTCTCGCAGCACATGGCCCGACCAGAAGGGCTGGCTTGGCTACTACATCCCCTGGGGTCAGTACCGGCATATCCCCGAAGATGCCTTGATTGATTCATCCTTTTTCGAGCGCCGCAACGATCCCGCGATGCGATATGACCCGCCCAATCTGCGAAAACGCAGCTGAGGGATGGACCCATGCTGATCACGGGCATGTCACACGGCCGGTGCCGCTCCATCAGGCCATGGCCGAAGCCATCATCGTCAGTCGCGTGTTTGCACGTTCGCACCCATTTGCGCTCCGTTCACTCAAAAGAACTCAGATACTCCAGCAGTTCACTCTTCCGGAACGGCTTGCTCAGAAAACCGTTCATTCCAGCGGCATAACAGGCTGTCGCATCGCTCTTTTGCGCATTCGCGGTCAGAGCGACGATCTGGCAGGGGCTACGGCCGCTATCCTGTTCGTGGCGCCGGATCCTTTGGGCTGCCTCAAGCCCCCCCATGACGGGCATGGACAGATCCATGAGGATCAGATCGAAATCCGATGCGATATAGGTGTCCACCGCATCAGCCCCGTTTTCCACCAAGGTCACCTCGACTCCCAGTTTGCCGAGCATCCGGTCCACGACCATTTGGTTGGTCTTGTTGTCCTCTGCCACAAGGATCCGTTTTCCATGCAGCCGGTTTGACGAGGCGGCGTCAGCAGGCGCATCCACGGCTGAAGGGGCCGCCCCGAATTCAGAGGGGATGCCTGTCGGTGCCTTTGACCTGGGCGCGACGTCGCTGTCACCTTGCGCCGCGAAATCCAGCGAAATGGAAAAACGTGCCCCCTGCCCCGGTGCGGATTCGACGGCTATGCTACCGCCCATACGCTCCACAAGAGCCTGAGTGATCGCAAGCCCTAGGCCGGTTCCTTGTTCGCGGGACCTGGGGGAGCTTGAGGCTTGCTCATATGCAGAGAATATTTTCCCCAGCTTGCTTTCTTCAATTCCGCAACCAGTGTCGGAAACCATGAAACCCAACGCCCCATTGGCGGAGTTCGCATCATAGGACACCACAAGCGACACCGCGCCCTCGTCGGTGAACTTTATTGCGTTTCCGATCACATTCAGGAGGATCTGGCGGGTCTTGCTGGCGTCCCCCACAAAAACCGAGGGAACGGCCTCCGGGTAGTCGAGTTGAAAACCCAACCCCTTGAAAGAGGTCTTGGCCGAGAAAAGCGTCACAATCTCAGCAACAAGGTCCCGAAGCGAAAAAGCTTCATAGTGCAGGGAAATCCGGTCCGCGTTGATCTGCGAAAAATCCAAAACCTCATTGACGATATTCAGCAAGGCCGTTGTGGAACTCAGGATCGTATCGGCGAGCAGGTTCTGCTCTTCGTTCAGCCCGGTTTCCTTCAGCAACTCGCAGATCCCAAGGATCCCATTCATCGGTGTCCTGATCTCGTGGCTCATTTCGGCCAGAAAACGTTGCTTTGCCTCGTTTGCCGCCTCGGCCTTTTGTTGCGCAATTCGTGTGAGTTCCAAGGCAGCGTCGCGTTCGCGCTCTGAGGTGATGTCCAATGAGGTTCCCACAAGGTGGGTCAGATTTCCCGTTTCATCGAACACAGGCGTCATCGTTGTACGAAGGTAGCGTGTCTTGTGAACCGACGGGAGATCAATCTCGTAGGTTATTTCCTCTGCCGCGCGAGCTGCTTCGATATGCTTCGCAAGCGCACGCTCTCCGGTGGACCCCCCGAATATCTCAAAGGCGGTTTTCCCGAACCAGCCTTCTGCGGGCAGCTTTGTTATGGCACGCGAGCGTTTGTTCATCGCGACGTATCTGGGGATTCCATCGTCGCCCACCTCAAGGACGATCACGGCCAGGCCAACGGCATCCAACAGAGCATAGATGTCGGTCTTTCGAAGTCGTTTCACTCTTTACGTCCCTTACACACAGAGACACATGCCCACCGGCACAACGGCAGGTGCTCCATGATGGAATTCTTATGGCATCCTCGCTAACGGAGTCTGAAGATCGCAGTCACCCGGATCGCCAGCCCGGTATACGCGCCCACAGAGCAAAGCTCCAGCGACCGCCTGCCAAGGAAAGATCCCGCATCTGCATGATCCCGATGCAGAGTGCATCGAGTTCGACTGCACCCCAAAAGAAAAGGCCGGAAATAATCCCGACCTTTTCTGAAAGCGTCACTTCACTGAGGTCAGACGCGGCGGCGGCGGCCTCCGGTGCGGCCACCACGGCCACGACCCTCTTCCCCGGGCTTTGCAGGTGCCTTGTTCGCCGCAATCCAGGCCCCGCCGTGCGGATCGTTATTGGTCAGCAGATTGGCAGCGCGGATCGCCTCCATCTCTTTGCCTGCACGCGGCTGGGTCGAGCCAAGGCCGAAGAGCGTCACGAAGGTTTCGTCATCGATACCGTCGGGAAGGATGATACCGGCAGCGGTAACCTGCTCTTTTTTCTCGGCAATCGCCTTTTGCGTCACCGGCAGCGCCACAGGATTCATGATTGCCGAGGTCATGCCGGCGCCCATCGCCATCGGCAGGAAGGCGTTGTTGATGCCATGGCGATTGGGCAGACCGAAGGAGATGTTGGACGCCCCGCAGGTCGTGTTCACCCCCAGTTCTTCGCGCAGGCGGCGCACCAGGGCAAAGACTTGAAGACCAGCGGTTGCCATGGCGCCGATGGGCATCACGAGGGGATCCACCACGATGTCATGGGCCGGAATGCCATAGTCAGCAGCGCGCTCCACGATCTTCTTCGCCACGGCAAAACGCACATCCGGGTCTTCGGAGATCCCGGTGTCGTCGTTGGAGATCGCCACCACCGGCACGTTGTATTTCTTGACCAGCGGCAGCACCAGCTCCAGACGGTCTTCTTCGCCGGTGACGGAGTTCAAAAGCGGGCGCCCTTCGGCGGCGGCAAGGCCCGCTTCGAGCGCTTCCGGAACCGAAGAGTCAATGCAGAGCGGCACATCGGTCAGCCCCTGAACCAGTTCGATGATCTTTGTCATCAGCGGCGGTTCGGTCTCGTTCGGATTGGGGTTTGAGTTGTAGACAACACCCGCATTGATATCAAGGATATCCGCGCCCGCCATCACCTGCGCCAGCGCGTCCTTTTCCACGGTTGAGAAATCGCCCGCTTCCAGTTCCGCCGCCAGCTTCTTGCGGCCCGTGGGATTGATCCGCTCACCGATCACGCAGAACGGCTCGTCAAAGCCCAGGACAGCGGTTTTTGTTTTTGATTCTACGACGGTACGGGTCATGTCTTATCCTTGGGGGTTGACCGGCTGCGCCGCGGCGCCGCCATTGTTGATGGCCCAGGTGGCATTGGTCTTGATGCCGCCCAGCGGGAAGAAGTGGACGTTGGTGATGTTGAAATCCGGGTTTGCGGCCTTGTGGGCGGCCAGCTCGGCGATCACATCGGTCGGCTCATAGGGCAGCAAGAGCTTGGAGACATCCATCGCCCGTTTCTGCAGCACCTTGAGCGAGGGACCAACGCCGCAGGCAATGGCGAATTTGATCAGCGTCTGCAGCTTGGCGGGACCTGCGATCCCGATATGAATCGGCAGATCGACACCAGCAGCCTTCAGCCCGTCGGCCCACTGGATGATCGGCTTTGCATCAAAGGCGAACTGGGTGGCCAGCGCCATCTTTGCATCTGTCCGCTCCGAGAACTTCTGTTTCCACAGCACCGCCTCCATCACGTTCTTGACAGAACCGTCGGGGTCGATGTCCTTGTTGCCCTCGGGATGGCCCGCAACATGCAGATTGGTGAAGCCTGCCTTGTCGAACAAGCCCGTCTCCAACAGCTGCATCGAGCTGTCAAAGGCGCCATGAGGCGCTGCCACACCGCCCGCCAGCAACAGCGCCTGTTTCACATCCGCCTCACCCTGGTAACGCGCGATCCAGTCGGCCAAGGTCGCTTCATCCTTGATGATGCGTGCGGGGAAATGCGGCATCACCGGATAGCCTTCGGCGTTGAGCCGCTTGGCGGTCTCGACCATGTCTTCGATGGGCGTGCCTTCGATATGGGCGATGTAGACACGGGTGCCCGCAGGCAGCAGATCGCGGAAATCCTCAACCTTGGCGGCCGTGCGCGGCATCACCTCAATCGAATAGCCACGCAGGAAGGCCTCAACCTCAGGGTTGACCGGCTGCGGGCTGCTGGCCTCGCGTTTCTTGAAGTTCAACAAAGCCATCGCGGCCTCCCATAGTGCAGTCAGGCTCATGCCCATCCATCATTTGTGATCAGGGCCTTGAGGCGGTCCTGGTCGTATTCACGCTCCAGACGGGTGGCTTCGGCCTCGGCGACCTCTGCCGGATCGCCTTCGACCGGGTAAGGCGCAGCCTTGCGCCATTCCGCCAGATAGGCATCGGCATCCTTGGCGTTGACCTTCATGGCCGCGCGGTCGATGGCCTGCTCGAAACGCTCTTCGAGCTGGCGTTTGGCGCCGCGGCGCCCCTTGCCGACAATGACCTGCGCCGGAATATCGCGCCAGTATACGATGGTGACGTCCGGCATCTTGGCCAATCCTTTTCGTCTGTTCTTTTGCGTTTCTACGGCGACAGCACGGATCGCGTACGCCGAATTTCGACAACACTTGGGGTGTGAGCGACGTTTTGCTCTGCCCTTGGTTACAATTTTTGCCCGCCCAAGGCCACAGAACCTGTCCCTCATAATTCTCATCAAGCTTATGAGCCGCCTGCATGGGTGGAAGGCTGAGCCAGGCGTCTGCCCTCCCGGTCAAATCACGTTTGCCTCTCACTGCCACTTGCGCAGGCGGATTTCGGCGCATATTCTAAGGTTAACACGATAATCGGAGGGCGTGACTCATGGCGCCCAGGCGTTCCAAAGGTGCGGGCGCGTTTCCCAAAGCGGTAGAAACCCCTGTACCAGCCCGTCCGGATCCGGATGCGCTTTATGCTGCATTGGATCTTGGCACAAATAGCTGCCGCATGCTGATTGCCCAGCCCAAGGGCAGCGGCTTTCATGTGGTGGACAGTTTTTCCAAGTCGGTTCAACTGGGAACCGGGCTTGAACGGACGGGGCGTCTGTCCCGCTCGTCCATGGCGCGCACCATTCAGGCGCTGCGGATCTGTCAGCAGAAACTCAAGCGCAACAAGGTCCGCCGCATGCGGTTGGTCACCACCGAAGCCTGCCGCCGTGCCAAGAACGCCCGCGAGTTCATCCGCCAGGTCAAACGGGAAACCGGCCTGACCCTTGAAATCATCCAGCCCGAGGAAGAAGCCCGCCTTGCGGTGATTTCCTGCGCGCCCCTTGTGTCGACCAAAACCGAACAGCTGTTGGTGGTGGACATCGGCGGTGGCTCGACCGAACTGGTCTGGATCGACATCTCATCGGTGCCGCGCCGCGACCGCCCCTCTGCCATCATGCGCCTGCACGCAGGGTTTCATCCACCCGAAAGCCCCTTTCCCGCCGCGAAGGTCGTGGATTGGATCTCGGTTCCCCTGGGGGTGGCAACCTTGCGCGATCAGTTTAACGATGTTGAGGACGACGCCGCCCGCTTTGCTCTGATGAGCTGGTTTTTCGAGGAACACCTGGCCGATTTCGCCCCCTACAAGGACGAGCAGACCCGCGAAGGGTTCCAGATCGTCGGCACCTCGGGCACCGTCACCACGGTCGCTGCGTCTCACCTTGGCCTCAAGCGCTATGACCGCACCAAGGTGGACGGCCTGCGGATGACCAGCGATCAGATCGACAAGGTGATCCGCGGCTACCTTGACCTTGGCCCGCAGGGGCGGCGCAGCGATCCGCGCATCGGCGAGGACCGTCAGGCGCTGATCATGTCGGGTGCCGCGATCCTGCAGGCTCTTTTGCGGTGCTGGCCCACGGACAGGCTGTCGGTGGCAGACAGGGGCCTGCGTGAGGGGCTGCTGTATGCGCAGATGAGCGCGGATGGCGTTCTGGAAGACGGGCCGTTCTGAGCCCCCAACGATTTGAGTTTTCGCTTCCGATCTGTCATGGACCGCGCAAGCGGATCGATGCACTGGTAAAGATGGTATCAAAGATGGCAAAAACTCCCTCCGGCACGGGCCCGAGCGGCAAGAACACTTCGGGTCGCGGCCAGCGTGATCTCAAGGTCAAGGTCAAGACCGCGCGCGGGCGCAAGCTATCCTCGACCCGCTGGCTTCAGCGCCAGCTCAACGATCCTTACGTCAAGCGGGCCCAGGCCGAGGGCTATCGCGGTCGCGCTGCCTACAAGATCATGGAACTGGACGACAAGTTCCGCTTCCTTGTGCCCGGTGCCCGTGTCGTCGACCTGGGCTGCGCGCCCGGTGGCTGGGCACAAGTGGCCGTCAAACGGATCAATGCGCTGGGCGAAAAACAGGGCAAGGCAGTGGGACGGATCATCGGCGTCGACCTGCAGGAGGTGGAGCCGCTGGCGGGGGCCGAGTTCCATCAGCTCGATTTCATGGATGAAGGCGCCGACGACAAGGTCAAGGAATGGCTCGGCGGCATGGCAGATGTTGTGATGTCGGACATGGCCGCCGCCAGTTCGGGTCATAAGCAGACCGACCACCTGAAAATCATGGCTCTGTGCGAGGCAGCCGCCTATTTCGCCTTTGATGTTCTGGAAGAAGGCGGCACATTCGTGGCCAAGGTGCTTGCCGGCGGTGCCGAAGGGGAACTGCAGAAACTCCTGAAGCAGAAGTTCACCAAGGTTGCCAATGTAAAGCCGCCCTCATCGCGTTCGGACAGCTCCGAGAAATTCGTCGTGGCCACGGGGTTTCGCGGCTAGGGTCCCTTTGAGGCGTGCGTCAGGCCAGAGGCTTGTGCCCGTCGTCGAAGGACATCAGGGCCACCTCTCGCCAATGGGCAGAGTCCAGCCGCTCACCGTCGCACTGATGTGAAATCAAAAACGCAGGCACATCTGCTTTGGCTTCGGCCTCTTTCGCGCCTAAGAGCTGTTCCAGAAACTTGCGCATCCTTGTCTCTCCTCATTTCTTGAGTTGAGATGAAGTTAGACAGCCAATGCGCCGTGCCCATGGCCAAATTGAGGCAACCCCGCCTTATTGTTTCACCTTTGGCGACAATAAGTGCGCTGTCTCAGTCCCTTTCGCAGTCTTCGGCCATCAGTGCCCCGTTGAGTTCGGCGCCCAGAATCAGAATGGCCGCATTCACATAAAGAAAGATCATCGCCGCCATGGCCCCGGCCAATCCCGCGTAGGTCGCTGAATACTGCGCAAAAGATCCGACATAGACGGCAAAACCCACCCCTGCAGCCCACCACAGCACCAGCGTCAGGCAGGCCCCTGGCAGGATCTGGGTCAGCCGATGCCTTTGTCCCGGCAACAACAGATGGCACAGCAGCACCGCCACCAGCGGCACCAGAATCAACAATCCGCCGCGCAGCCCCTGCTCCCAGCCTGCGCCAACCACCGGGTAAGGCAGCAGGTCAGCGATATACCGCAGGTACAGCGGCAGGATCACTTCGAACAGGGCCGTTGCCATCACCCCGATCCCCCCGACAATGACAAGCCCAAGGCAAATCAGGCGCGCCTTCCAAAAAGGGCGCAGGTCGGTGTCGCCATAGGCATTGACCATGGCAATGCGCACCGCATCCACACCGTTCGAGGCAAAATAGAGCGTCAGAACGCCCCCAAAGGTCGCAAGGCTGGTGCTCGAGGTTTCCAGCACCGCATAGACCTCGCGCAAGATAGGTCCCGAGACCTCCTTTGGCCAGCTGCCAAATACCGGATCCAGCAGATCGCCAATCGCCACATCCTGCCCGAGGACCGACGCGATGGCCCCTGACAAGGACACCGTGAACAGGATAAACGGAAAAAGCGCCAGCATCATCGACATTGCAATGTGGCTGCTCATCACCCAGCCGTTCTTGCGGCTGAAGGCAGAGAGGGCACGCACGACGGCACGCAGGATGAATTTGGGATCGGATGAGGCAGTCATGGTCCGAACCTTCCACAGGCTGGCCGAATTGGCGAGAGGCGATGCGGCGGCAAACCCTGTCAATCCTCCCGCCGGTACGTTTTGCCCGGCATCTGTGGCCTTGTGACACCAGCAAGCGACTGGCGCCCGGCTGCGCATCCGGCCATACTGCCTGAAAATGCAACAGAAATCGGGACTGGATCGGTGACATTCTGGGTCGTTGTCAGCTCGGCTGCCATCGTCGTGATGTGGGGGCTTGCGGCTTTGGGCGCGCTGAATGCTGCGCGCACCGCGCGCACGCCGCAGGGGGCGATCGGATGGGTCGTGTTCCTTCTGGCCTCTCCCCTGATCGCGCTGCCTGCCTATATGCTCTTTGGCCATCACCGGTTCGAGCGTTACCGGGCCTCTCGCCAGGCCACCCATCGCGCCGTTGAGGATCTGCAGGCCATGGCCGATGTCCGCGCCCGCGGCGCGGTAAGAACCACGATCCCCACCGCGCCTTTCGAGGCGGTCTCGGGCCTGAAGGTCTGCGATGGCAATGACTTTGAGTTGCTGATCAATGGCGCTGCCGCCTTTGACGCCATGTTCCAGGCCATCGATCAGGCATCCGACTATATTCTGATCCAATTCTATATCGTCCGGGACGACGATCTCGGGCTGCGGTTGAAACGACACCTGATCGAGGCAGCACGGCGGGGGGTCACCATCTGGTTCATGGCCGATGCAATTGGCAGCCATCGCCTGCCGCGCGCCTATCTGCGCGAGCTTGCGGCGGCCGGCATCAACCTGGTCGATCGCAGCTCGCAACGCGGGCCCAAACACCGGTTCACGCTGAATTTCCGCAATCACCGAAAGACCGTCATCGCTGACGGGCGGATCGCCTTTACGGGCGGGCTGAACGTCGGGGACGAATATATCCGCCCAACCAAGGCCTTTGGCCAATGGCGGGACACTCACGTCAAACTGACCGGCCCCGTGGTTCAGCAGTTGCAGCTCACCTATGCGCAGGACTGGCACTGGCTGACCGAAGAGCCCATTCTGGATCTGCTCGACTGGACACCCACACCGGCAAAGGCGGATCGCGCGGCCCTGATCGTTCCAACTGGACCGGGTGATACAACCGAGAACGGATCCATGATGTTCTTTTCCGCCATTTCGGCGGCCACGAGCCGGGTCTGGATTGCCTCGCCCTATTTCGTGCCCGACCTCGACGTTGTGGCCGCTCTGAAAAACGCCGCCTTGCGGGGGGTGGATGTGCGCATTCTGGTGCCCGATGTCGTGGACCACTACCTGCCGTGGCTTGCTTCCTTTGCCTATTTCGACGATTTGCGCCGCGTTGGGGTAAAGGTGCTGCAGTATTCCGGTGGTTTCATGCACCAGAAGGCCTTTGTGGTGGACGATACCCTGGCCGCCGTCGGCACCACCAATATGGACAACCGCTCTTTCCGGCTGAATTTTGAGACCATGGCGCTGTTTTTCGACCGGGGCGCAGCGCAGGCCGTTGCCGCGATGCTGGAGGAGGATTTCCGACGCTCCCGCAGGCTCCAGCTTGGTCTTGATGAGCATGGGGCAGCGATCCGTCTTTTTGCACCGGTGGCCCGTCTTCTGGCGCCGGTCCTGTGACGATGGGTTTTCCCCTGTCCGCCAGAGCAAACTCCGCTAGATGTCAGCGCACAGAAAACACATACAAGAGCCTGCCCCATGGTCCTCGAGATCCGCGACGTCACCAAAAGCTACCTGTCCCGCAACGGCAAAACCCCGGTTCTGCGCGGGATTTCCCTGTCGCTTGGCGCCGGAGAAAGCCTGGCCCTGACCGGGGACAGCGGCTCCGGCAAAAGCACGCTGTTGCATCTCGCGGCCGCGCTGGAGGGGTTTGACAGCGGCGAAATCACGATTGGTGACACCCACCTTTCGACGCTGGGCGAGGCGGGCCGGGCCAGGCTGCGACAAAGCCAGGTGTCGATCGTGTTTCAGCAGTTCAACCTGATCCCCTCTCTCAGCGTGGAGAGCAACCTCTCCCTTCATGCCCGGATTGCAAAGCGGCGCGATCAAGCCTGGGAGCAACGTCTGGTGGATCAGCTGGGCCTTAAGGATCTGCTGCATCGTTTTCCGGATCAGCTGTCGGGCGGTCAGCAGCAGCGGGTTGCAATCGGGCGGGCCATGGCCCTGCGCCCCGTCCTTCTTCTGGCGGATGAGCCCACCGGCAATCTGGATGAAACCGCCAGTGAGGCGGTCATGGGGCTGATGCTGGATCTTGTGAAAGAAAGCCGTGCCGCTCTGTTCCTGGTGACCCACTCCGACGCTATCGCGGGACGGCTGGATGGGCGCCTGCATTTGCGCCAAGGGCGCGTTTCATGATCCGGGCAGCCTTCCTGACTTTGCTGTCTCATTGGCGGCGGCATCCCTTCCAACTGATTGCAATCCTCGTGGGACTGGCGCTGTCGACGGGGCTATGGTCGGCCGTTCAGGCGATCAACGCAGAGGCACGCGCCTCTTACGCCCGCGCGGCCGAGCAATTGGGCCAGACCCAGGCAGACCATCTGGCGCCCCGCGCAGACGGGCAGATCACGCTGAGCGACTACGTATCCCTGCGCCGTGGTGGCTGGCTGCTGGCACCAGTCCTGGAGGGGCGCGTCAGGTTCGGCGCGCAGGGATACGATCTGATGGGGATCGATCTGTTGAACCCGCCCCCCCTGTCCCTGATGAACACAGCGCCACTGAATACGAACGAAAACGGTGAATCTGACATCTCAGTCACACTGCTGCCGCCGGGCCAGATCTTTCTCCACCCCGACACTGCCGCGACCATCGATCCCGCAGCAGATGTTCCGCCTGTCGTCACCTCGCCGGATATTCCCCGCGGTACGGTGATCGCAGATATCGCCCTGGCCAGTCGGCTGCTTGGGGCGCCAGAGCGGCTGACCCGGCTGGTAATCCTTCCCGGTCAGCCCCTCAATCGCAGGCCACTTGCCGACATCGCACCACACCTGGTGCGCATTGCCGCCGCCGAGGCCGGGACTGCAACCGAACGGCTGACCGACAGCTTCCATCTGAACCTCACCGCCTTTGGGCTTTTGTCCTTTGCCGTGGGTCTGTTCATCGTGCAGGGCAGCGTCGCCCTTGGCATGGAGCAGCGGCGCGGGCTTTTCCGAACGCTTCGCAGCCTGGGTCTGCCGGTGCCTGCTCTGATGGCCTTGCTCGCCGCCGAGCTGGTATTGATGGCGCTTGTGGCCGGAACGCTCGGCCTGGTTCTGGGCTATGGGGTTGCAGCAGCGCTGCTTCCGGACGTGAGCGCAACCCTGTCCGGCCTTTACGGCGCCAGCGTGGATGGTAGCCTGACCCTGCGTCCTGCCTGGGTTCTGTCGGGTCTCGCCATGGCGCTGGGCGGCACCGCGCTGGCCGGGGTTCGTGCCTTTTACGCGCTCTGGTCGATGCCTATTCTGACCGCCCCGACAGCAGGGGGGCGGATCATGCGCGCCGAGCGCAGTTTTACCCTTCTGGCCGCGATCGGCGTGGTCATGGTCCTTGGTGCGGTTCTGATGATCTGGCAGTTCGATGGCCTTCTTGCCGGGTTCCTGTTTCTGGGCGGGGTCATGCTGGGCGCGGCTCTGTTGCTGCCGCTGAGCCTTGCACTGTTGCTACGGCTCGGCGCACGAACAGCCAAAGGCCCGGTGGCAGAGTGGCTCTGGGCCGACACCCGCGCGCAGCTTCCGGGCCTTTCCCTCGCGCTGATGGCGCTGATGCTGGCGCTGGCCGCCAATGTTGGGGTCGGCACCATGGTCTCGAGCTTTCGCATGACCTTTGTGGGCTGGCTGGACCAGCGGCTTGCGGCAGAGATATATGTAACCGTGGATTCCGACGAACAGGGCGCTGATCTCATGGACTGGATCACGCAACGCGAAGCCGCCCGCGCCTTGCCGATCCGCTGGCATGACATCAGGCACCAAGACGCTCCGCTAAGGATCTACGGGATCCTCGACGATCCAACGTACCGTGACAACTGGCCGATCCTGTCCTCCGTTGCCGACGTCTGGGACAGCGTTGCCGAGCAGCGCGGCATACTGATCAACGAACAGCTGGCCCGAAGGCATGGCTATGTCCCCGGTGACACATTGAGGCTGACAGAGGATTGGCAGATGGCCATCGCGGGCATCTATTCCGACTATGGCAATCCCAACGGGCAGGCAATCCTGTCCCTGCCCCTGCTGCTGGAGCGTTCGGATACCGTCCCGAACCGGCAGTTCGGAGTTCGTGTCGCGCCAAACCGTGCCGCAACGCTGATCCAGGAGATCCGGACCCGCTACGACCTGCCGACCGAACGCGTGGCCGATCAATCAACGATCAAGGCACAGTCTCTTTCCGTATTTGATCGGACGTTTGTGGTCACAGATGCGCTGAATGTACTGACCCTCGGTGTCGCCGCCTTTGCCATGTTGACGAGCCTTCTGACGCTTTGGGGGCAGCGCCTGCCCCAGTTGGCACCAGTCTGGGCCATGGGGATCACCCGCAAACATCTGGCGCGGCTCGATATCCTGCGCAGTCTCTTGCTGGCTGCCCTCACCGCCTGTCTGGCCCTGCCCCTGGGGCTGGCTCTGGCCTGGACGCTATTGGCAGTGATCAACGTCGAGGCCTTTGGTTGGCGTCTGCCAATGTACCTGTTCCCGTGGGACTGGGCCCGCCTTTTTGTCTTTGCCCTTCTCGCCGCCGCACTGGCCGCGATTTTGCCCGCCCGCAGGTTGGCGCGCCTGTCACCGTCCGAACTGCTCAAGGTCTTTGCCAATGAACGTTAGAGGCTCTTTCATCCGCATGTGGATTCTCTGCTTTGCCCTGGTGGCGCCCGCGGCCAGCACATCCGCGCAGGGGTTTGCAGGCCTTGGGACCGAGGCCACCGGCTTTGCCATTCCCCAGCGCGGCACAGCGCTGCGTTTCCCGCGCGATCATGGGCCCCACCCGCTATACCGCATCGAATGGTGGTATCTGACCGCGAACCTGAAAGGCGAAGACGGGCGCGACTATGGCATTCAATGGACGCTGTTCCGCTCGGCTCTGGGGGCCGAAGAGAAACCCGGCTGGGACAGCCCCCAAGTCTGGATGGGTCATGCGGGCCTGACAACTGAAAACAAGCATTTTTTCGCAGAGCGGCTGGCGCGCGGCGGGATCGGACAGGCAGGTGTCACCGCCACTCCGTTTTCGGCCCGGATCGACGATTGGGAGATGACAGGCACCGGCCAAGGCATTGATCAGCTGACACTTTCAGCGCAGGCCGACGACTTCGCTTATGTGCTAGACCTTTCGGCAGAGGGGCCGCTCGTTCTGCATGGGGACAGGGGGTATTCGGTGAAATCATCTAGCGGTCAGGCCAGCTACTACTACTCACAGCCCCGCTACCGGGTGAGCGGAACGCTGACGCTGCCCACTGGGCCGGTTGCGGTCACCGGGCAGGCCTGGCTTGACCGGGAATGGTCCAGCCAACCGCTGGATGAGGACCAGAGCGGCTGGGACTGGTTCTCGCTCTCCTTCGACAACGGTGAAAAGCTGATGGGGTTTGTCCTGCGCGGCGGCGACCGGGATTTCACATCAGGCACCTGGATCGCAACAGATGGTACAGCGACGGCGCTGGAACCCGGTCATTTTGCCGCCACGCCTTTGGAAAACAGTATCGTTGAAGGGCGATCTGTGCCGACCCGATGGCAGATCAACCTGCCCGAGCGCGAACTTTCAGTTACGGTAGATGCAATCTATCCGCACGCGTGGATGGGAACGTCTTTCCCCTATTGGGAAGGTCCGGTGCGCATCAATGGCAGCCACAGCGGAATGGGATATCTGGAAATGACCGGCTACGAGCCGGACTAAGAAAAGGGCGCCGATGGAGACGCCCTTTAGTGTCGGCCAGCCTTTGTCAGGTTTAACGGATCACATAGACCGAACAGTCTGAGTGGCGGATGACCCGCGCGGCATTCGGACCCAGCAAGTAGTCCTTGAGATCCGGCTTATGCGCGCCAATCACGATCAGATCGGTGCCTGCCTTGGCGGCCACTTTGAGGATCTCCTGATAGGCGGTACCGGTGGCCACCAGATGGCGCACCTTGGCGTTGCGTTCCGCGCCCAGAACCTCTTCGCACAAGTCGCTCAGACGCGCAGCGGTATCCTTCACCGCTTTGTCGTGGTGATGCTCCTCGAAAAAGCCCGACACCCAGCTCTCGCCAAAGTCCGGCAGGACGTTCACAACATCCAGCTGGGCATCGTCCAGCGCGGCCAGACGGGCGGCTTCGGTCAGAACCTTGCGATCCAGTGCGGGATCGCCCAGTTCCAGCGCACAGAGAACAGATTTACTCATGCCGGTACTCCTTCCTTGCTGGCCCGGCTGCGCTGCATCATGGCCACAAGAGCCAGAAGCAGCAGCGCCGGGATAAAGACCAGCTCTTTCGGGAGCTGATCCTGCGGGGCCTTGATGGCGGTCACCAGAACCGGATCGTCGCCGTAGAAATCAAAGCTGCTAAGGGATTCTTCGGCCAGCGTGCCAAATCCCGGCGCGTCAAGCATCATCAGCCCGTCTTCGGGCATGAGGACCAATCCGATGCCTTCGGCCATCGCCTGACCGTCGCCCGACCCGTCAGAGGGGATCACCAGAGTGGTCGAGGCGGCCCCGCCCGTGTCGAAATCTGGCCCTTCGATGCGCAGGCGGATCTCCTGACCTTCATGCGATGCAGACAGTGCTTCGACAAGTTCGATTGGCGCCACATCGGCAAAAGGCGGCATGATCCGGTTCATGAAGAAATCAGGCCGGAACAGGGTAAAGGCCACCAGCACCAGCAGCACGCTTTCATAGATGCGGCTGCGGGTCAGGAAGTAGCCCATGGTGCCCGCGGTAAAGACCAGGATCGCGATGGTCGCGGAAATTGCGACCAGTATCCCCTGCCACCATGTCACATCGATCAGCAACAGATCGGTGTTGAAGATGAACACGAAGGGCAGCGCCACGGTCCGCAAGCTGTAGAAGAAGGCCACGAACCCGGTGCGGATCGCATCCCCGCCAGACACGGCTGCCGCGGCAAAACTGGCAAGGCCGACGGGCGGTGTCACATCGGCCATGATCCCGAAATAGAACACAAAGAGATGCACAGCGATCAGCGGCACGATCAGTCCCGATTGCGCGCCGAGTTCCACCACGACCCCCGCCATCAACGAGCTGACAACGATGTAGTTCGCCGTTGTCGGCAAGCCCATTCCAAGAACCAAGGACAAAAGGCCGACCATGATCAACATCAGGATCAGGTTGCCGCCCGACAGGAATTCCACCAGTTCGGACATCACCTGCCCCACACCGGTCAGCGTCACGGTACCGACGATTACACCTGCGGTGGCCGTCGCCAGAGCAATACCGATCATGTTGCGGGCACCATCAATCATTCCGTGCCAAAGGTCGTTTACCCCGTCCAAGACGTTGAACGTTAGGTTCGACTGACCCCGGAACAGCGCCTTGAGCGGCTTTTGCGTCAGCAGGATCACAAACAGCAGCGCGGTGGCCCAGAAAGCCGACAGGCCGGGGGATTTCTGCTCGATCATCAGGAAGTAGACCAGCACGATGATCGGCAGAAGATAGTGCAGGCCCGCCTTGTAGATCTTGCCGACCTCCGGCAGCTCCACGACTTCGGCATTGGGATCATCCGGCACCAGATCCTCGACGCCTGCCGCAAGTTTCAGCAGCACGACATAGGCTGCAACGACCAGCAGGGACAAAGTGATAGCCGATGCCTCGGGCATCAGCGCCACAACCCAACCAACCGGATACTGCACGCCATAGCACAGCGCGGCAAAACCGGCGAAGAAGGCCGCCATGCCGCCAATGGTCCGGCCCATGGAAACCACCCGGTTCCCGAGCGTCGGCATGTTCCGTTTCACGGCTTCCAAGTGAACGATGTAGACCAGCGCGACATAGGAGATCGCAGCCGGCAGGAAGGCGTGGGTAATCACCTCGACGTAGGAGATCCCCACATATTCCACCATGAGGAAGGCCGCAGCCCCCATCACGGGTGGCATGATCTGACCGTTCACGGATGAGGCTACCTCGACCGAACCGGCCTGTTCATTGGAAAAGCCGACCCGCTTCATCAGCGGTATTGTGAATGTACCGGTGGTCACCACATTGGCGATGGAAGAGCCGGAGATCAGGCCTGTTGCAGCCGAGCCGACAACGGCAGCCTTTGCGGGGCCACCCCGCAGGTGGCCAAGGGCACCAAATGCCATCTTGATGAAGTAGTTGCCGGCCCCCGCCTTATCGAGCAGTGCGCCAAACAGCACGAAGAGGAAGACGAACTTGGTCGAAACGCCAAGGGCAATGCCAAACACCCCTTCGGAAGTGATCCACATGTGGCTCATCGCCTTCTTCAGGCTCGCACCTTTCCAGCGGATCACTTCGGGGACAAGCTCGGACGAGCCGAAGAAGACATAAAGCAGGAAGATCGTCGCGATGATCGCCATGGCCGGGCCAAGGGCGCGGCGCGCGGCCTCGAACAGCAGCACAAGGCCCGCAAGCGCGAACCACTTGTCCACGTCATCGGCAAGGCCGCCGGAATTCACGATCTTCTGATAGAAAATGTAGCCATAAAGCGCGATGACGGCGCCAACTATCGCAAACAGCCAGTCCTGGATCGGGATATGGCCGCGCGGGCTGGTCTTGAGCGCCGGATAGGCCGCGTAGGCGAGGAAAATGGCAAAGGCCAGATGGATCTGGCGGGAATTGTTCACAACGCTGCCCGGCAGGATCACGTTGGATAAGGGCGAGGCCAGAATGACCTGAAACAGGGACCAGATTACCGCAACAATGGCAAGAAACAGACCCACGGACCCGACCGGGTTGCGCGCGCCGGCATCCGAGGATGCGACCATTTCCTGCAGCTCTTCTTCGGTAAGCGGTCGATTTCCTTGCGCATCGGATGTCATGGATAATCTCCCCTGCGGACGACCTGGTATCAGGCTCCGCCTGTTGTGATTGGCGCCCTAACAGAGGAAATGCCCCTTGGCGCGAAGGAGGGGCAACGCTGCTGCCCCTCCCGTTTGCGACAGACGGATCTTACTTGATCCAGCCTTTTTCGCGGTAGTATTTTGCCGCGCCGTCATGCAGCGGTGCCGACAGGCCGTCTGCGATCATCTCTTCCGGCTTGAGGTTCGCAAAAGCGGGGTGCAGCTTCTTGAAGGCATCGAAGTTTTCAAAGACCGACTTCACAACCGCATAGACCGCGTCTTCGGAGACAGCGGTGGAGGAGACGAAAGTCGCGCCCACACCGAACGTCTGGGTGTCGGCGTCCGACCCGCGATACATGCCGCCGGGAATGGTGGCCATACGGTAGAAGGAGTTGTCTGCAACCAGTTTTTCGACCGCTTCACCATCAACCGTGACCAGGACCGAGTCACAGGCGGTGGTGGCTTCCTGGATCGAGCCAGAGGGGTGACCCACGGTGTAGACCATCGCATCGATCTGATTGTCGCACAGAGCGGCCGACTGTTCAGCCGCTTTCAGCTCGGTCGCGAGGGCAAAGTCTTCCATGCCCCAGCCTTTGGCTTCCATCAGCACTTCCATGGTGCCGCGCTGGCCGGAACCGGGGTTGCCGATATTGACGCGCTTGCCCTTGAGATCGTCAAAGTTGGTCACGCCAGCGTCGGCACGTGCGACAACGGTAAAGGGCTCGGGGTGGACCGAGAATACCGCGCGCAGACCTTCAAAGGCGCCCTGTTCTTCGAACTTGGAGGTGCCGTTGTAGGCGTGGTACTGCCAGTCGGACTGGGCCACACCGAACTGCAGTTCACCTTCGCGGATGGTGTTGATGTTATAGACAGACCCGCCGGTGGATTCGACCGCGCATTTGAAGCCGTGTTCTTTGCGGTCCTTGTTGACAAGACGACAGATCGCACCGCCGGTCGGATAGTAGACGCCGGTGACACCGCCGGTGCCGATGGTGATAAACTCCTGCGCCTGCGCCGCAGGCGCCATGAAGGCGGCGGCCAAGAAGGCGCCGATCGACAACTTTGCGTGTTTCATTTTGTCATTTCTCCCATTCTCTCTGGTCTTCTCATGATTGGTGACCACCTGCCGAATCCAGCGCAAGCCACCTTTTAAAAAAACAATCCGGGCCATCGATGACCAACGGCAGGGTAAGTTTCGTCCGGCGCTGCCGAGACCCGTGATTGCTTGAGACTTCGCCAGCCTTTCAGGCGATATCACAGCCTGTCAACTGCAGCGTCTGCGAATGCAGTGGAAACCCCGCCATTTCGGCATATTTGCTGTTCAGACGTGGATTTTCCCCTTCTGACCTCGCATCTCCCGGATGTGCCGAACTGTGTCAGAATGACGCAGTGGATTGCAAGGCCGGAATCGAACATCAGCCAAAGATTTTTCAACGGTGAAGGTCGACATGACTCTTCTGGACGACTTGATCAATTCGCCTCCGTTTCCAAAGATCCAAATGTCGCTTGCCCCCCAGATCTGCGCCCGGCAGGTCGGGCAACACCCCACCCCATCAAGGAACGCAAGAAGGGCGCAAAATCGGAACATCACAACATTCGAATACGTGACAAACAGCTGTTCCGGAGGGTAGAATCGAAAGCAGGGTCGCGACTGTACCCTCTCTCATGGCAGATCTCATTCTTCCATGCATCGGGCTTTTCCGGTGCAGCGGGAATGGAGTCGCGCCGCAAACAGACCCCTGTGCCCAACTGGATGCTGAAACGATGATCCGGCTTAGTGACATCCTGGAAACTGCGCCCGAGCTGAACACCTTCTGGGCATTGGAGCGCTGCGTTTCGATCGCCGCGCGCTCCATGGCATCCCCGCCCCGGCACATTTTCGACGCTGGAGACCCCGCTACGCTGCAGCGCCCGGATCAGTCCATTCCTGCCTTCTTGAACTGCGACGTCGTGCCAGAGTTTCGCGACACACCGCGAAAATGGCAGCTGATCCTCATTTCCGCTTTCGAGCGCGGCCAACGGGCGCGGTCCACAAACCCCTGACACCATTCGGCCTCAACCGGTCACGTCATCGCAGCCTGCCAAACGAGGGCCACTCCCAGGCAGCCATTCCCGGCAGAGCCTCTTGCACGGCACGGATAAATCTTTCACAACCCTGGTCAGTCGCTTTCGAAGGAGAACCTCCCCCGTGAAGGTCAACGGCACCCCGTATCGGTCCCTGTGGTGGGACGAAGCGCAATCAGCCCTGAAGATCATCGATCAGCGCTGGCTGCCACATGATTTCCGCATCGAGCAGCTGGATACGCTGGACGACTACCGTGAAGCGATCCAGGGAATGCATGTGCGGGGGGCGCCCCTGATCGGCGCGACAGCCGCTTATGGCATGGCACTGGCCGCACGGATCGATCCTTCTGACCGCGCTCTGGATGCCGCCTGGGAGGCGCTGCATGCCACGCGCCCTACGGCGATCAATCTGCGCTGGGCGCTGGATCGGTGCCGCACTTCCTTACTGACGACACCCACGGCAGACCGCGCAGATGTGGCCCTGAACCTGGCCCATGAAATTGCCGATGAAGACGTGGAGATCAACCGAAAGATCGGGCTTCATGGCCTTGAAATCATAAAGAAGATTGCCGCAACAAAGCCCGCAGGCGAACCTGTCCGGCTGCTGACGCACTGCAATGCGGGCTGGATTGCAACCGTGGACTGGGGGACCGCCACCAGCCCCATGTATCAGGCCCATGACGCAGGTCTTGCAATCCATGTCTGGGTGGATGAGACGCGGCCGCGCAACCAGGGCGCGCTGACGGCCTGGGAACTGGGAAGCCACGGGATCTCGCACAGCTACATCACCGACAATGCAGGCGGCCACCTGATGCAGCATGGGCTGGTCGATATGGTGATCGTCGGCACCGACCGCACAACGCGCAGCGGCGATGTCTGCAACAAGATCGGCACCTACCTCAAGGCGCTTGCCGCCAGGGACAACGGGGTCCCCTTCTACGTCGCACTGCCCTCGCCCACGATCGACTGGACCGTTTGCGACGGTGTCCGCGAAATTCCGATCGAAGAACGCTCGGGCGAAGAGATCAGCCACATCCAGGGCAGCCTTGCCGATGGGGGCATTGGACGTGTGCAGGTAACGCCCGAGGGCAGCCCGGTCGGCAATCCGGCCTTTGACGTGACACCCAGCCGTCTTGTGACAGGGCTGATCACCGAACGCGGCGTTTGCGACGCAAGCGCCGAGGGTTTGGCCGGCCTGTTTCCCGAACACGCCTCCCGCGCGCCCCGGTGATGAGCAAGCCTTCATACGAAGACAGCCAGGAGCTGCGCCAGGCGATCATCGACGCCTGCCTGTCGATGGAGCGCCAGCAGATCAATCAGGGCACCTCCGGCAATATCTCGGTCCGCATAGGCGATCAGATGCTGATCACCCCGTCCGGCATCGACTATGGCCACATGACGCCCGATATGATCGTCGCCATGCCGCTGGATGGCCGTGATCCTGCGCCGGGGCAGATGAAACCCTCCTCCGAGTGGCGGTTTCACCAGGCGATCCTTCTGGGCAAACCGGCGGTCAACGCCGTGGTGCATGCCCACCCCGTCAACTGCACGGCACTGGCCATGAACAGGATGGAGATCCCGGCCTGCCACTACATGGTGGCCGCCTTCGGAGGCGATACGGTGCCCGTTGCGGGATATGCCCTGTTCGGTACATCGGATCTTTCGGATATCGTCTTGAATGCCCTCGAAAACCGCTCAGCCTGCCTGATGGCGAACCACGGTGCCGTTGTGACAGGGAATACGCTGGAACGCGCCCTTTGGCGCATGGTGGAACTGGAAACCCTGGCCAAGGGATATGTCACCAGCCTGTCCGTCGGCATGCCCCATATTCTGAACGCTGAAGAAATGGCGGAGGTCAAAGCCGCCTTTGCGGACTACGGGCTAAAGGACGCCTGAGCCGCGCCGCCGCGACAATGGCGGGTCGATTTCGCTGGACATTGTCTCCCTGCCACCGGAGGCTGCCCTCCATTGGATCCAATTCATACAGCAGCACGCAGGTATTCCATGCAAACCCCACTTGTTTTTGATGGCCACAACGATCTTCTGCTTCGCGTCCATACTGGCAACGTCCCATTTGGCCGCGATGGTTTCCAGGGCGGCGGCGGACATCAGGTCGATCTGCAAAAGGCGCGCGCGGGCGGGTTTGCTGGTGGTTTCTTTGCCATTTTCGTGCCCAGTGAAGATGCCTCGATGGATCTCGAGGAGATGAACAAGCCCGCCTATGATCTGCCCTTGCCCGGTCCGGTCGACTGGCCCACCGCCAGCCGCGTTGCCCTGTCCCAAGCCTCCATCCTGATGCGGCTTGAACGCGAAGGCGCCCTCCGCATCTGCCGCACCACCGCAGACATCAAAGGCGCCATGGAGGCCGGCATCCTTGCCGCCGTGATGCATATGGAAGGCGCCGAAGCGATCGATCCGGCCTTTCACGCGCTGGAAGTGCTCTACGCGGCGGGTCTGCGTTCTTTGGGACCGGTGTGGAGCAGGCCAACCATTTACGGTCACGGGGTGCCATTCCGCTTTCCCTCAACCGGTGACATCGGACCGGGCCTGACACCCGATGGATTGCGGCTGGTAAAAAAATGCAATGATTTGAATATCCTCATCGATCTGTCTCACCTTAACGAGGCAGGGTTCTGGGACGTGGCCAAACACAGCGATGCTCCACTCGTGGCCACCCACTCCAACGCTTATGCTCTGTGCGCGCATAGTCGCAATCTCACAGACCGGCAACTCCATGCGATCCGAGACAGCGACGGGATGGTGGGGCTGAACTTTGCCGTGGCCTTCCTGCGCGAAGACGGTCGCATGGACGCCGCCACCTCTATCGACCGGATGATCGCCCACCTCGACTATCTGATCAAGGAAGTCGGGGAGGATCGGGTTGGCCTTGGATCTGACTTTGATGGCGCCATTGTTCCGGCCGAAATCCAGCACGTGGGCGGGCTGCCAAAGCTATGTGCGGCGATGCAGCAACACGGCTACGATCACGCCCTGATCGAAAAGCTCTGCCACAAGAACTGGCTACGCGTCCTGGACAAGACCTGGGGCCAGATGTGTTAAAAGGCCACCCCAAGCGATTGTATGTGCTGGATTTTGGCCTCTTTCGCGTTCATTCCAATGGCCGCACAATCGGCATCTGCGGCTACCTGATCCAGACGGATCATGGTGAAAACCTACTTGTCGATTCAGGCTTCCCGGCCAAATATGCCACAGATCCCAAAGGCGCGGCTGAAGAGGACGGACTGGAGGCCTTCGGGGAGGTTCTGAAGTGCAGCCCCGGCCACGTTCCCGAGGCGCAACTGGCGCTGATCGGTCTATCGGCCAAAGACATCGATCTCTTTCTTCTGACCCACACGCATATCGACCACGTCGGGGGCATTGCGGAATTTCGCGAGGCGCCCCTGCTGTTGTCAAAGGCCGAACGCGATCTGTCACGGCCGCTCTATTGGGGCCAGGTTCAGCCTATGGAATGGCCAGACCGGGAGTATCTGACCGTCGATCAGGATACCCGCGTCGCGCCGGGCATTCAGCTGTTGATGGCTCCGGGTCATACCGCCGGACAGATCGCCCTGCAGGTTGACCTGCCGCGCACCGGTCCGGTTCTTTTGACCTCGGACGCGATCTCTCGCCCTGCTGAAATCGATGAAGGCTTTGACAGCGCGCCCGATCCGTTGCTCGCTGCAAAAAGCGCCAGCCGTTTGATGGATCTGGCCGCCGCACAGGACATGATGGTGATCTACGGCCACTGCCCTCAGCAATGGCCACAGCTTCGCAAAGCCCCCGCATTCTACGACTGAGCGTAGCAACGGCAGTCGCGCCATCGCCGGACTGCCGAAAAATCAGTCAGCCCCCCTTCATTTGCCCACACCTGTTGCAGGATGGGATTGGCCTTGTCCACACAGACATGATTGACTGCAAAGCATGACAAAACCGCCTCAGTCCTTTCACCGCGCCCTGATGAACCGCATTGCGCGGATCTACCCGGATATCGACGCAGCCGCCTATGCCGCGCAGATCAACACCGCCTTCTGGCCTGACCCAACCAAAAGGCGCAAACGGACCCGCACGCCGGGAAACCGCATGTGGAGCGAGGCTGATGCGGTGGTCATCACCTATGGCAACTCTCTCATCGACGGGCAGCACAAACCGCTGGACCTTCTGAATGATTTTCTGCGCCGCTACTGCAAGGGCTGGCTGAATGGCGTCCACATCCTGCCGTTTTTTCCCTTCACCTCGGATGACGGGTTCGCGGTTTCCGATTTCTGCAGCGTCAACCCTCAGCTGGGGGACTGGAGCGACATCAACCGGATCGCGGATGAGTTCACGCTGATGTCCGACCTGGTACTGAACCACGTATCGAGTCAGGGTGCGTGGTTCAACGCCTACCGCCAAGGCCAGGCACCGTATGATAAATTCTTCTTCGAGGCACGCCCCGAAGATGATCTGAGCGCCGTGGTCAGGCCGCGCACGACGCCGCTTTTGCAGGAGGTAGAAACCAGCATGGGCCCGCGCCATGTCTGGTGCACCTTTTCCCACGACCAGATCGATCTCGACTTCCGCAACCCGGAGGTTCTGCTCGAGTTCCTGCGTATCATCCGCCTGCATCTCGACAATGGCGTACGCATGATCCGGCTCGATGCGGTGGCCTTTATCTGGAAGGAGGTCGGCACGCCGTCGATCCACCTGCCCCAGACCCATGAGATCATCAAGCTGATGCGCATGCTCTGCGACAACACGGCGGAAAAGGTGGTGCTGATCACCGAAACCAACGTCCCCAAGGCAGAGAACCTCAGCTATTTCGGCGCCCGGGACGAGGCGCATATGATCTACAACTTCCCGCTGCCACCACTGATCCTGCATGCGATGCTGTCCGGGGATGCCCGGCATCTGGTTGAATGGCAAAAGGCCATGCCGCCTGCGCCCCTGGGCTGCGCCTATTTCAACTTCACCGCCAGCCACGACGGGATCGGGATGCGTCCTGCCGAGGGTTTGCTGAGCGCCGAGGAACAGCAGCGCATGATCGAAACAGTGCACCATTCCGGCGGGATGGTTTCCATGCGGGCGCTGCCCTGCGGCGGAGAGTCCCCGTATGAGTTGAACACAACATTCTATGAGGCGCTGACCGAAACCTTTGACGGGCCAGATACCTACCATTTCGAACGGTTCATATGCTCGCAAACCATCGTCATGAGCCTTGAAGGCATTCCGGCCTTCTACATCCACTCGCTGCTGGCCACGCCAAATGATCACGAAGCCGTCGAAAAGCGCGGCATGAACCGGGCCATCAACCGCCATCGCTGGGATTACGGTGACTTGCGCGCGCTTCTGGACGATGAATGCAGCCTGCAGGCCCGGGTCCTGGCGGCCCTGCGCGCGCGCCTGGAACTGCGAAAGAAGCAAAGCGCCTTTCATCCCAACGCCACCCAGTTCACGCTGAATTCGGATGATGACCGGGTGTTCACCATCTGGCGGCAGAGCCTTGATCGCAGCCAGTCGATCTTTGCACTTCACAATGTCAGCAAGGATGAGGTCGCCCTGCCGTCCTATCACCTGAACCTTATCGAGGATGAAACCTGGGTCGATGTATTGACAGGAGAACACCTGGCCATGATGGACGGCACGATTACCCTTGCCCCATATCAGTGTCGCTGGATCACCAACACCCCCTAACGCCTTGCGTTAGCGATACTCTTTACTATCAGCGACGGCGGCCGCCTGCATGTCCCGCAGGAAGGCCGGATCGGCAGCGTGCACGCGGCTCCAGGTGGGGATGAAGGGCGTTTCATGGGGGTTGTCGAGGAAGAACTGCCCGGCCCGCATGATATTCTCGGCGAACAGTTCGATCGACCGTTCCTCACTGTGGCGGTCGATGCTGAGGCCGTTCATCTTGGCGTCTGCATAGTACGCCTCCAAGAGGTCGAGCGCGCTGCGATAGTAGGTGGCTTTCAGGGTCCGAAAGACATTGGTGGTGAATATGGTCCCGTCCGCGGCAAGTTTGCGGAAGATCGCCTTGCAGATGTCCACCGACATCCGGTTAAGGCCGGCCTGCGCGTCCTCTGGGCTCAGATCCTGATGTTTATGGTCATAGGAGTCCGCAATCTCGACCTGACAGACGGCCTTGGGCGCCAGGTTGCGCCAGGCTTCTGAGAGGACCCCGATCTCAAGCCCCCAGTCCGATGGGATCCTGAGGTCCGGCAGAATGCTGGTGCGCATGGCAAATTCGCCCGACAGGGGATAGCGAAAGCTACGCAGGTAGTCGATGTAGTCGCGATCCCCGATCACCCGCTTGAGGGCGATCAGCAAGGGGCTGACCAAAAGCCGTGTCACCCGGCCATTGAGCCGATCCTGCCCCACCCGCGCATAAAACCCCTTTGCCACCTGATAGGGAAAACTTGGGTTGGCCACCGGGTAAACAAGACGCGCCAGAAGTTCGTTGGTGTAGGTCAGGATATCGCAGTCATGAATCGCCATGACCGCGCTGTCCTCGCACCCCAAAAGATACCCGATCGAGGACCAGACGTTCTTTCCCTTGCCCTGCTCATTTGGGGCCAGTCCCATCTCGTCCAGGCGCGCTCCCAGGGCCGTCATCCGGGGGCTGTCGTTCCAGATCACCACGTGGTTCTGATTGAGATCCTTGAAGAACGCCTGCGCATGGCGAAACTGTGCCTCATCGGCCCGGTCCAGCCCAACGATGATGCGATGCAGATAGCGCACCTTTGAAAGCTCAGAGACGATCCTCGGCATTGCCTCTGTCTCCAGCTCGGAATAGAGGCACGGCAGGATCAGAGAGATTTTTCGGGACTGGGCAAATGTTTCCAGCTCATAGTTCATTTCCTCAAGCGAGCGGGTCCGCAAATTATGCAGCGTTGTGATGTTCCCGTTCTGATGAAAATCAACCATGGCTATCCCTGTTTTTGCGCCTCGCCCTCAAGACGATCCAATAGGTCCATAATGGCCCGGTTCCACCCCAAAGGCCCAGCCTCTTTGGTGCGAATGATCCGGCCAGATGCCTCATTTTTGAGCTGCGGCAGAGGTTTGCTATGAAAATTGGCGATCACCACACCGAAATCGGCAGTTTCCAGCATCTCGATATCATTGGGCGCATCCCCCAGGGCAACCGTGTGGGTCGGGCGCAAACCGGCAATGATGTCATCCATACGATCCGCCTTTGTCCCGCCGAAAGAAAGCGTCAGGAACCGCCCCCCGCGCCGCGCAGTAATCCCCTGTTTCGCAAGCAGCTGCTGGAACAACAGCAGATCCTCATCGCTGCCCGACCAGGTGCCTGGCTCAGAGAACAACCTCTGCGCTGCCAGCGCGGCAGCCTCAAGGGACAGCCCCGTCGCCTTGGCAATCCCCTCAACCGAAAGGTCGCCGAACCCGACAAAACGTCGCCGCAATGACTCCGGGAGAGTGTCCAGTGCTTCGCGCAGCCTGTCGTAGATCGGCTCGCGCGATTGCCCAAGCACTCCGGCCCCGTTTTCCACGATAGCAGGCCAGCAAGACAGCCCCATTTCCTTCTGCAAGACAGATACTTCTGCTGCGGTCTTACTGCTCGCCAGAACTACTGCCGCTCCCATTTTTGCCAGGCGATCAAGGGCCGGTCTTGCCGGAGCCCAGGAATAGCTCTCGTGATCCAGAAGCGTTCCGTCCAGGTCGGAAAAGACCACCAGCGGCGGGCTATCCGGCCTGGGGGTCAATGCGACGCTGTCTTTCCGGTGACTGCCGCAATGGCCGGAGCGATCAGTTTGGTTGCCACGGGGATCAGAAGCATTCCCAAAGCCACACCGAACACACCGTCCATCCCGGCCTTTGCCAGCCATTCAGCGAACCCGGTCCAGGAAGCCGGAACCGCATGGCCCACCGCATAGGCCCAGTCGTGAATGTGATGGCCAAGCCACCCGAAACCCAGTTCCTCCAACCCGTGAATGACGATAGAGCCCCCTACCCACAGCATCGCCGCGGTTCCGACGATGGTCAGCAGCTTCATGAAGCCAGGCATGGCCTGAACCAGCCCGCGTCCCAGCGCGCGCGTCATCCCCAATGCACCATTCTGCGCAAGGTAAAGCCCGACATCATCTGCCTTCACGATCAGTGCGACAGATCCATAAACGGCCACAGTGATCCCCAGGCCCACGGTGGCCAGGGTGGCCGCCTCCATCCAGATGTTGCTCTCGGGGATTGCCGCCAGGGCGATGGTCATGATCTCGGCCGAGAGAATAAAGTCTGTTTTGATCGCGCCAGCTGCCTTCTGCTCTTCGAGATGCGCCGGATCCCCCGGCACATCCTCGGCAAAAACATGGGTTTCATCATGGGGCACTAGGACGTGATAGATCTTCTCGGCGCCCTCAAAGCACAGATAGGCGCCGCCCAGCATCAATAGCGGGGCAATCAGCCAAGGCGCAAAATTCGCAAGCAAGAGGCCAATGGGAAGCAAAATCAACAGCTTGTTCTTCACCGATCCCTTGGCAATCTTCCAGATGATCGGCAGCTCCCGCTCGGCGGCAAAGCCGTGCACGTATTTCGGGGTCACGGCAGCATCGTCGATGACCGCACCCGCAGCCTTGGCCCCCGCCTTGGCCGCCTGGGCTGCAACATCATCCACGGAAGCCGCGGCCACTTTGGCAATGCCCGCCACATCGTCCAGCAAAGCCAGTAGACCACTCATCGGTATCCCCTCGTTCACACCGCTTTTCTTGCAGCCTAAACGATCCCCCGGCGCAGACAAGCCGAAGTACGATTCTTCCCTGCTGCATTGCGGCAGCACCCTCCAAAATCGTTATCGCCACCGGCCCCATACCGTTAACGCCACCGGTAGGGTTTTGCGCTAACACTCTGGCTTTTCTCCCTTTTTGCCCCTTTAGAGATTTAACGAAGCCGTCTATATCCGGCCCAAGTTTTGCTCGCCAGGAGAGATACCAATGACCATCAAAGTCGGGATCAACGGTTTTGGCCGTATCGGACGCTGCACCCTGTCCCACATCGCGGCATCCGGCCGTGACGATATCGAAGTGATCAAGGTCAACGCGACCGGGCCACTGGAAACCGCAGCGCATCTGATCAAATACGACTCCGTGCATGGACGGTTCCCCGGCGAGGTCAGCATCGGCGACCGGACCATGAATCTGGGTCGCGGTGACATGCAGATGTTCTCTACCTACGACATGAACGAGCTGGACTGGGAAGGCTGCGATGTCGTTCTGGAATGCACCGGTAAGTTCAACGACGGCGAAAAGGCCAAGGCGCATCTGGAGCGCGGCGCGGGCAAGGTTCTGCTGTCTGCCCCCGGCAAGAACGTCGACAAGACCATCGTCTTTGGCGTCAACGATGACCAGTTGACCGCGGCTGACCGCATGGTTTCCAACGGCTCCTGCACCACCAACTGCCTGGCGCCCATCGCCAAGGTTCTTGACGAAGGCGTCGGGATCGAAAGCGGCATCATGACCACGATCCACGCCTACACCGGCGACCAGCCCACGCTGGACCGCCGCCACAAGGATCTCTACCGCGCCCGCGCCGCGGCCATGTCGATGATCCCTACCTCCACCGGCGCAGCCAAGGCATTGGGCGAGGTTCTTCCGAACCTCAAAGGTCGCCTTGACGGGTCCGCAATCCGCGTGCCGACTCCGAATGTCTCCGCCGTGGACCTCACCTTCCGCGCTGCCAAGGACGTGACTGCAGAAGAGATCAACGCCCTCGTCGCCGAGGCCGCAACAGGCCGGATGAAAGGCGTTCTGGGCTATGAACCCGCACCGCTGGTCTCCACCGACTTCAACCACTCCAGTGAAAGCTCGATCTTCGCACCGGATCAGACCCGCGTGGTCGAGGGCCGAATGGTGCGCGTCCTGTGCTGGTACGACAATGAATGGGGCTTCTCGGTGCGCATGGCAGACGTCGCCACCGCAATGGGCCGCCTTGTCTAAGTCATTGGCCTAAGCCTATCCGCCTCTTGAGGTTTTACGCCCGCTCAGGTTATCTGGGCGGGCATTTTCATGGAAACAGGCCAGACATGACAAATCCCATCGCCATCGTCTTGGGGCTGATCATCATCGCGGCCATCTTGGTTGATGTGGCGCTTTTTGGCAGTGAACACATGATCTTTCTGGGCAAACGGTTCTTTGAGTTGCTCGACTGGGTCGCGTTCTGGCGCTAGCGGAACGATCTGCGCCCCATTGCACGCTTTTCGTGCCCAAAGAGCAAAGCCGGGCACGTGGCCCGGCTTTTCCGTATCATAAAAGCAGATTGCGAACTTTGGTTGGCCAGCCTTATTTGCCCAGCCGCTTGCGCAGTTCCTCATTGACGAGGGGCGTTACGAACTTCGACACATCGCCATCCAGACGGGCAATTTCCTTGACCAGCTTTGAGGCGATCGCCTGATGGCGCGCTTCGGCCATCAGGAACACAGTCTCAATTGAACTGTCGAGTGCCCGGTTCATACCAACCATCTGGAATTCATACTCGAAATCGGCAACCGCCCTCAGGCCCCGGACAATGATCTGGGCCCCCACATCGCGGGCGCAATCGATCAGAAGGTTCTCAAACGGGTGCGCGACAATCTCGGTGCCCGTCTGTTCGGTCAGCTTGGCGCATTCCGCCTCGATCATCGCAACACGCTCTTCCAGGGTAAACAGTGGCCCCTTGTCGCGGTTGATGGCCACGCCGATGACCAGTTTGTCCACCAGGGCGCTCGCGCGGCGGATGATGTCGATATGGCCCAGGGTGATGGGATCGAATGTGCCTGGGTACAAGCCAATACGCATGGGGCTCCTCCTGCCGCCTTGGAATTCGCGCGCACGCAAACATATTTGCCCGCATCAAGGCAAGAGGGTGGAAATACGGAACAGCCCGTTCCGGCGCGTCATAAACGCCCGCCTTCGCACAAAAACGGGCGCTGCGGCGCTTAATGCCCCATGATCATCCCTTCAAGCGCATCTTTTTCCATCGCCACTTCGGCCAATTTGGCTTTGACCACATCACCAAGGGAGATCAGCCCGACCATCTTGCCGTCCTCGACAACAGGCATATGGCGAAAGCGGCCGTCGGTCATCTGTTTCAGGATGTCTTCGACATTGGATTGGCTGGTACAGGTTACGAGCTTGGCGGTCATGTAGTCCTTGACCTGCCGAGACAGACACCCGGATCCGCTTTTGCCGAGTTCACGCACGATGTCGCGCTCTGACAGGATGCCCTCGGCCGTTTGACCGTCTGTCGAGACGACCACCGTACCGATCCCCTTCTGAGCCAGAAGCTGCGCCGCCTCCGAGACCGAAGCGCCAGGGGCAATTGTGACCACTCCGGCTTCCGCCTTGGATTTCAAAATCGATTGAACCAGCATGAACCCTCCAACTTGTAATTTTATTGCGTAAAACCAAGCGTTGCCGCAATGTAGGCACAAGTCAAGAAAATGTAAGGTTCAAAAGCGCCTTATGTGTTCGCAGCGATAGCAACGCGACGGCCACGGCCTGCGCCTCAGGTCAGCGCCTCAAGCCGAGCAACCTCTTCGCGAATGCCCTTTGACAGGGCCTCGGCAAAGCGGTTCAGGCGCTCGCTGCGCTGATCGCCCTGATGACGGACCAGGTAGAAACTGCGCGTCAGGCTGATCTTGTCGGTCAGCACCTTGCGCAAAACCCTGTGCGCGGGCAGCGCAAAATCATGCGCCACGCACAGCGCGGTGCCCTCGGCAGCCAGTTTGATCTGCACCGAGACCGAGTTGGAGGCCAGCGCCACCCGCTGTACGCCAAGATCGCTGAGATAGTCGAGTTCCCGGTCAAAGATCATATCGGGAATATAGCCGATCATGCGGTGGCCCTTGAGGTCCTCCAGGGTTTCCAAGGGCGGATGATCGCGCAGGTAGAGGCGGGAGCCGACGAGGTGCAGTTTGTAGTCGGTGATTTTCTGCACCAGAAGCTGCCCGGCGGTCGGCGCGCTGACCGTGACGGCCATATCCGCTTCGCGCCGCGACAGGTTGATGACACGCGGCAGGGCAACGATCTGGATGTCCAGATCCGGGTGTTCCTCGCCGATTGCGGCGCAGACCTGCGGCAGGATGTAGTTGGCGCTGCCATCCGGGGCACCGATGCGGATCTGGCCCGACAGGGTATCGCTTGGCCCGCTCAGCGCCTCCTGACCTGCGCGCATGGCCTGCTCGGCGGCCTCTGCATGGGCCAAAAGACGGTCTCCGGCGGCGCTGAGGGCATAACCTTGCGGGGATTTCACGAAGAGCGGCGTATCAAGAGCAGCCTCAAAACGGGCAACGCGCCGCCCCACCGTAGCCGGATCCATCTTGAGGATACGTCCGGCGCCGGACAGGCTCGCCTCGCGGGCAACCGCAAGAAACACTTTCATATCATCCCATTGTGGGTCCATGCCGGGGTCCTCCTCGACTGTCTAGCTGCCATGATGCCCTCGACACGCACTTTACCTGGCACGGCGGGCACCTGCGTTCCTGCAAAGCCTCTTTGAAATCTTTCCCCTTTTCCAGAGTTTTTTGCAAGCCTAGGATGCCGCCAAACTGTAGAGGGAGAGATCCGATGCAAGAGCTGACGCATTATATCAACGGCGAACACGTCAAAGGCACATCAGGCCGTTTTGCCGATGTGTTCAACCCGGCCACCGGCGAAGTGCAGGCCAAGGTGCCGCTCGCGTCCAAGGACGAGATGGAGCAGGCCGTTGCCATCGCTGCAGCCGCGCAGCCCGCATGGGCCGCCGTCAACCCCCAGCGCCGCGCCCGCGTGCTGATGAAATTCGTCGACCTGCTGAACCGCGACATGGACAAGCTGGCCGAGGCGCTGAGCCGCGAGCACGGCAAGACCCTGCCCGACGCCGCCGGTGACGTGCAGCGTGGCCTCGAGGTGGTGGAATACTGCATCGGCGCGCCGCAGATGCTGAAGGGTGAATTCACCGACAGCGCCGGCCCCGGCATCGACATGTACTCCATGCGTCAGGCCCTGGGCGTGACCGCGGGCATCACCCCGTTCAACTTCCCGGCCATGATCCCGATGTGGATGTTCGCGCCCGCCATCGCCTGCGGCAACGCCTTCATCCTGAAGCCCTCCGAGCGTGACCCCTCCGTGCCGCTGATGCTGGCCGAGCTGATGGAAGAAGCCGGTCTGCCCAAGGGCATCCTGCAGGTCGTCAACGGCGACAAGGAAGCGGTGGACGCGATCCTGTACAACGACACCATCCAGTCGGTCGGTTTCGTCGGCTCCACCCCGATCGCCGAATACATCTACGGCACCGGCTGTGCTCAGGGTAAGCGCGTCCAGTGCTTTGGCGGCGCCAAGAACCACATGATCATCATGCCCGACGCGGATCTGGATCAGGCCGCAGACGCGCTGATCGGTGCCGGTTACGGTGCGGCAGGCGAACGCTGCATGGCGATCTCGGTTGCGGTTCCGGTGGGCGAGGAAACCGCCGACCGCCTGATCGAAAAGCTGGTGCCCCGCATCGAAAAGCTGAAGGTCGGCCCCTACACCGCGGGCAATGACGTGGACTACGGCCCGGTTGTGACCGCAGCGGCGAAGGAAAACATCCTGCGCCTGGTGGAATCCGGTGTTGAGCAAGGCGCGAAACTGGTGGTCGATGGTCGGAACTTCAACCTGCAAGGCTATGAAGACGGATTCTTTGTCGGACCGCACCTGTTCGACAACGTGACCACCGACATGGATATCTACAAGAAAGAGATCTTTGGTCCCGTTCTGTCCACCGTGCGCGCCAAGACATATGAAGAGGCCCTCGGCTATGCCATGGACCACGAATACGGCAACGGCACCGCGATCTTTACTCGCGATGGCGACACCGCCCGTGATTTCGCCAACCGGATCAACATCGGCATGATCGGCATCAACGTTCCGATCCCGGTGCCGCTGGCCTATCACACCTTTGGTGGCTGGAAGAAATCCGCGTTCGGCGACCTGAACCAGCACGGCCCGGATGCGTTCAAATTCTACACCCGCACCAAGACCATCACCTCGCGCTGGCCTTCGGGCATCCGCGAAGGCGGCGAGTTCAACTTCAAGCCGATGGACTGATCCAGCCCATCAACGCTCCATCGAAAGCCCCGGCCCGCGCGCCGGGGCTTTTTCGTTTCCGCAAAAATTCCAGCACGACCTTGCGAAAGGGTCCTGTGGCAAACACATCTGCGTGAGGCACCCGCGAATACACCGGTTACCCTCTGGCCAAATTCACCAAAGCGAATATGTTCCGAAAATCGATGAGCAGAAACAAAGACACCACAGGAGGCAACATGGCACCCCGGATCACACGCCGCGCGACACTTCTTGGCCTGGCAGGCACCTTTGCCAGCCCCGCCATTCTGCGCGCACAGTCGACGGATGCCTTTCCCACGGATGAGGCACCGATCCGCGACACAGAGGCCGTAAAACGCAATATCTCGGCCTTCACCCAACAGAACTGGCAGGACCATTTCGACGAGCTGGGAGTCGGATGTCTCTTGGCGGATGTGACGTCCCGCGCAGTGCACTACTGGGGCGGTGACGGCGAAACCTACCGGCTGTTCCCCTCTTCGGTCCCCATGAGCGAAGAGCTGACCAAACGCGGTTACACAGAGGTCGTGCGCAAGGCCAAGAACCCGCGCTGGACCCCGACCCCTTCCATGCGGGAACGGGATCCAAGCCTGCCTGCATTCATGAAGGGCGGCCCCGGAAACCCGCTGGGCACCCGCGCCATGTACCTGAGCTGGCCTGCCTATCTGGTTCACGGCACCCACGACACCCGCAAGATTGGCCGTCAGAGCTCATCCGGGTGCATCGGGCTTTATAATCAGCACGTTGAAGAGCTCTATGAAATGGTTGAAATCGGCACCAAAGTGCGGATCCTTTAGGATCCGCACGGCTTTTGTCATTTCAAGGACATGTGCTTGGGCTTTGAGCCTTCCTCATAGCGCAGGATCGCCTTTTCCATCAGGTTCTCAAAGTCACGCACATACTGTTCGGAATCATAAAGCGGCGTGGTCCAGAGGTTATCCTTGAGACGCTGCTTGACCTCGTTCAGAGCCTCGCGGTCCGTTGCCAGTTTGTAGGCGAGATCGTAATACTCTTCCACGGTTTCGGTCACCAGATCCGGGCAACCGATGGCTGTCACGATGCTGGCGGCAACCCGTGCCGCGAATTGTTTCCCGGCCTTGGTCACGATCGGAAGCCCCGCAAAGACAGCCTCGCTTGCGGTGGTATGCGCGTTACAGTTGAACGCATCCAGGAACAAATCCGCCCGGCTCATCCTTGCCTGATGCATGGCCATGGTCACCTGCCCTGCAAAGACCACGCGATCAGGACCAATCCCACGCGCGGCAGCCTCACGCAGAAGATTCTCCCGAAGGGTTTCTGACGGCGCAAAGAGCCAGATCACACTGTCCGGCACATTGCGCAGAAGTTTCATCCAGACGTCGAATTCTGCGGGTGTGATCTTGTTCGGGTTATTGAGACTGCAGAAAACGAACGCGTCGTCTGGCAAGCCGAATTCAGCGCGTGTCGGAATCTCAGTCGCCATTTTGCGCGTATTATCATTCACCTGATAACAGTTAGGCATATTAAGGATCTTTTCACTGAAATGCTGGCGCTGCGATGGGGGCACCGTGATTTCATCCGCCAGGAAATAGTCCATCGTCGGCAAGCCGCTTGTTCCCGGGTAGCCAAGGAAGGCCACCTGCACCGGTGCGGCCCGCTCTGCAAAGACGGCCAGTCGTCCGCCCTTGGTGAAGGTCTTCATGTCGATGGCGACATCGACCCCATCCTTGCGCGCCAGTTCGGCCAGTTCATGATCGCTGATATCCCGCACATTGTGGTAGATGTCCGCGCTTTTCTTCAGGTCCTCTCGCACAGAGGCGGTATCCTCAGAGGTGGCGTAGTCGTAGATGCAGACCTCAAAACGCTCTCGATCAATGAGATCAAAGAAACGCCCCATCAAGAGCATCGTGGCATGCTCTCTGAAATCATCTGAGAAGAACCCAAGCCTGATTCTGCGCCCCTGAACGCTGGTGCGGGAGAAACGCTTGTTCTCCTTCACCGTTTTCATCATGAGCTTGCTGCGCGCCTCGACACGTATTTTGTGCAGGGCCGGATTGTCCGTTACCCCCAATAGCGCAAAGGGCTGAACCTCCATGGGATGCTTGTCGCCCAAACGCAGGATCTGCGGCAGCTTTTCAAAGAAGCTCCAGTCGCCATCTTTCATGCAGCAGTGGATCCAGTTGTAGCCGGCACAGGCGTCCATCGGGTTCGTATTGTGGGCGGCCAGATAGAACCCCTTGGCATCATGATAGTTCTTCATGATCGAAAGCCAGCTGCCGATCGAGTTCAGCGTTCTGGTGTCCAGGGGGTTGAGCCCCATGGCGTTCATGTAGCCCTTCATCGCCTCGTTCATGTTGTTCTGACGCAGGTAAATGTCACCTGAAAGGCGGTGCAGAACATAGTTGTCAGGATACGATATCAGACCGGCGTCTACCAATTCGCGCGCGCCTGGAAAATCGCCAGCCACCACCAGGGCCATGGCGTCATCGAGGAGCTTCTCTTCGCTTCGGGCCCCAACATCCTGCGGGTTCTGAAACGACCCAAGCGCATTTTCCTGCCCGCCCCCCGCACCTGCGGTTGATGCCGAGATGTTCCGGGCGTTTTTCTGTAGTTGGAAATCGAATTTTGACATGGATCACTTCCGAAGTTCTGACAGGTTTATGTACCGTTCGCCGGTACACGGGCTGGGATGAACAATATCGCCGTGCTCCCTAAGATTTCGTTTCCAACCACCCGGCTCCACCTGGCGGTGTGCCACGCCATTCCTGCAGCATGACTTTGCAATTGCGCAGCTTGCTCTGGGGGGATCGTCAGGATAAATAAATAAACAACCGTTCAATTCACACCGCGCCAGGGAGGACACGACGTGGATTTCGCTTTGACAGAAGAACAGGCCGCCATTTTCGACATGGCTTATGCCTTTGGTCAGGACAACATCGCGCCCTTCGCACGTCAGTGGGAAGCGGAAGGCACCATTCCCAAGGATCTGTGGCCCAAGGTGGGCGAGCTGGGCTTCGGTGGCCTTTACGTCAGCGAAGAGGGCGGCGGCTCGGGCCTGTCTCGCCTGGACGCGACGCTGGTCTTTGAGGCTCTGTCGATGGCCTGCCCGTCGGTTGCCGCCTTCCTGTCGATCCACAACATGTGCGCCAAGATGCTGGATACCTTTGCCAGCGACGAAATGAAGGCTCGGGTGATGCCGGATGTTCTGACCCTGAACACGGTGCTGTCCTACTGCCTGACCGAACCCGGATCGGGCTCGGATGCGGCCGCGCTGAAAACCCGCGCCGAGAAAACCAACGAAGGCTACACCCTGAATGGTACCAAGGCCTTCATCTCGGGCGGCGGCTACTCCGATGCCTATGTCTGCATGGTGCGCACCGGCGAGGATGGCCCCAAGGGGATCTCCACCGTTTATGTCGAGGATGGCACACCGGGCCTGTCCTTTGGCGGCCTTGAGGACAAGATGGGCTGGAAAAGCCAGCCCACCGCGCAGGTGCAATTCGACGATTGCAAGATCCCCGCGAACAACCTTGTGGGCGAAGAGGGTCAGGGCTTCAAATACGCCATGATGGGTCTCGATGGCGGGCGCCTCAACATCGCTTCCTGCTCGCTTGGGGCGGCGCAGACCGCGCTCAACATGACCCTGCAATATATGGGCGAGCGCAAGGCCTTCGGTAAATCCATCGACCAGTTCCAGGGGCTGCAATTCCGCCTTGCGGATATGGAGATCGAGCTTCAGGCCGCGCGCACCTTCCTGCGCCAGGCGGCCTGGAAACTGGATCAGGGCGCGCCGGATGCGACCAAGTTCTGCGCCATGGCCAAGAAATTCGTGACCGAGGCAGGATCGAAAGTGGTCGATCAGTGTCTTCAGCTGCACGGCGGCTATGGCTACCTGGCGGACTACGGGATCGAGAAGCTGGTGCGCGACCTTCGCGTCCACCAGATCCTTGAGGGCACCAACGAGATCATGCGCGTGATCGTTGCCCGGCACATGCTCTCTGAAAACCGCTGAGGCCGGGGATGAGCGATATCGACATCCGCGTGACCGGCTGCGCAGGCCGGATCACCCTGACCCGTGAAAAGGCCCTGAATGCCCTGTCCTACGACATGTGCATGGCCATTGACGCGGCGCTGAAAGACTGGGCCGAAGACGATGCCGTCAAGGTGGTCGTCATCGATGCGGCGGGCGACAAAGCCTTCTGCGCAGGCGGCGACATTGCCGAGCTTTATGCCACCGGCAAGGCCGGCGATTACGGCTATGGGCGCACCTTCTGGCGGGATGAGTACCGTCTGAACGCGCGCATTTTCGGCTACCCGAAACCGGTGGTCAGCTTCCTGCAGGGGTTCACCATGGGCGGCGGTGTCGGCATTGGCTGTCACGGAACCCACCGGATCGTCTGCGAAAGCAGCCAGATCTCAATGCCCGAGGTTGGTATCGGCCTGATCCCGGACGTGGGCGGCACGCTGATCCTGGCACTGGCCCCCGGTCGTCTGGGCGAATACCTGGGCCTGACCGCAGGCCGGATGAAGGCGGCTGACGCGATCTATGCCGGGTTCGCCGATCTCTACATCCCGAAAGACAAATGGGCCGGGCTGATCGCCGCCCTTGAGCAGGACGGAAACCCCGGCATTCTGGAGAACGCCGCAGAGGGCGCGCCGGAAGCCACGCTCGAAGCCATGCAGGGCGATATCGACCGGCTCTTTGCCGGCGAAACCCTGGGCGATATCCTGACCGACCTGAACCTGAACCGCTCGGAGTTTGCAGAAGGTGCCAGAAAGGCCCTTTTCCGCAACTCGCCGCTTTCCATGGCCTCCACGGTGGAAATCCTGCACCGTTTGCGTGGCGAAACGCTCAGCATCCAGCGCGCACTGGATCTGGAATATCGTTTTACCTATCGGTCGATGGAAAAGGGCGACTTTCTGGAAGGCATCCGCGCCCAGATCATTGACAAGGACCGGCAGCCCAAGTGGCAATATGCGGATCGTATCGTGCCCGCCGTGGCCGTCAGCCAGATGCTGATGCCGCTCGGCGCCGACGCACTGACATTTGAGGAGGAGTAACCCCATGAAAATCGGATTTATCGGCCTTGGCAACATGGGCGGCCCGATGGCTGCCAACCTGGCCGCCGCAGGTCACGATGTCACCGGCTTTGACATGGCAGAGGTCAGCATCGACGGCGTCACCCTTGCGGCCTCCGGCGCTGAAGCCGCAGAAGGCGCCGATGTGGTGATCACGATGCTGCCCAACGGCCAGATCCTGCGCAGCGTTGCCGATGAGATCATCCCGGCAATGAAAGCGGGCGCGGCTTTCGTGGATTGCTCCACCGTGGATGTGGATTCAGCGCGCGCCGTGGCCGAAAAGGCTGCTGCCGCTGGCCTGCTGCCGGTGGATGCGCCGGTTTCCGGCGGCATTGGCGGCGCTGCGGGTGGCACGCTGACCTTCATGGCGGGTGGATCCGCCGAGGCCTTTGAGAAGGCAAAGCCGCTGTTTGACATCATGGGACAGAAAGCCGTGCATTGCGGCGACGCAGGCGCCGGTCAGGCCGCGAAGATCTGCAACAACATGATCCTTGGTGTCACCATGATCGCCACCTGCGAGGCCTTTGCGCTGGCTGACAAACTGGGCCTCGACCGGCAAAAGATGTTCGACGTGGTCTCTACCTCCTCGGGCTACAGCTGGACCATGAACGCCTATTGCCCGGCGCCCGGCGTCGGCCCGCAGTCGCCCGCCGACAACGACTACAAGCCCGGTTTCGCGGCCGAATTGATGCTGAAGGACCTGCGCCTGTCGCAGCAGGCCGCAGGCAGCGCCGATGCGGATACCCCGATGGGTCAGCTGGCCGAGGCGCTTTATGCACAGTTCGTCGAGAATGAGGATGGCATGGGCATGGATTTCTCTGCCATGCTGCCCCGGTTCGAAAAACGCGGCCGCGACTAAGGCCAAGCGGATACGCGAAGACTGGGGCGGGCCAGACGGTACCGCCCCCTTTCATTGACCCACATCATGTTTTTCTGTCCGGGTCCGTTGTAACCTTGCCCTGTTTATCAGGAAAGGGATTACCATGTTTGCAAACAATGTTGGGGGTCTGGATAAGATCCTGCGGATCGTCGTCGGTGCCTTGCTGATCGTCGGCGCGCTGATGGGCTATGGATGGTGGATGTGGATCGGCATCGTGCCGCTGGTGACAGGCCTCATGGGCACCTGCCCGCTCTATTCGATCCTGGGTTTCAACACCTGCCCGATGAAGAAGTAGCCCGGCGTGGCCCCAGCCGCCGAAGCGGCGTAGGGGCCTGCCACTTTATTCCGCCGCGACCTACTGCGCTTCCAGCATAGGTTTGAGGTAGCGCCCGGTGTGGCTGCGGGGTTCCTTGGCGACATCTTCCGGCGTGCCGGTCGCAACGATCTCTCCACCGCCATCGCCGCCTTCGGGGCCGATGTCGATGATCCAGTCGGCGGTCTTGATCACGTCGAGGTTATGCTCGATCACCACCACCGAATTGCCCTGCTCCACCAATTCATGCAGCACTTCCAATAGCTTTTTCACATCCTCGAAATGCAGGCCCGTGGTGGGTTCATCGAGGATATATAGCGTACGGCCCGTAGAGCGTTTGGACAGTTCCTTCGAGAGTTTCACCCGCTGTGCCTCGCCCCCGGACAGGGTCGTCGCCTGCTGGCCAACCTTGATATAGCCAAGGCCCACCCGCATCAGCGCATCCATCTTGTCCCGGATCGAGGGCACGGCGGCAAAGAAGCCCTGCGCCTCTTCGACGGTCATATCCAGAACATCGGCGATGCTTTTGCCCTTGAAGGTGACCTCCAGCGTTTCGCGATTATAGCGCTTGCCCTTGCAGGTTTCGCATTCCACGTAGACGTCGGGCAGGAAGTGCATCTCGATCTTGATGACGCCATCGCCCTGACAGGCCTCGCAGCGCCCGCCCTTGACGTTGAAGGAGAAACGCCCGGGTTTGTAGCCGCGCGTCTTGGCCTCGGGCAGGCCCGCGAACCAATCGCGGATCGGGGTGAAGGCGCCGGTATAGGTGGCCGGGTTCGACCTCGGCGTGCGCCCGATGGGGCGCTGGTCAATGTCGATCACCTTGTCCAGATGCTCCAGCCCCTTGATGGTTTCGCAGGGCGCAGGGGTCTGGCGCGCGCCGTTCAGACGCATGGAGGCGGTCTTGAACAGGGTTTCGATCGTCAGGGTCGATTTCCCGCCGCCCGACACCCCGGTGACACAGACAAATTTTCCCAGGGGGAATTCGGCGGTCACCTCTTTCAGGTTGTTGCCCGTGGCCTTGACCACTTTGATCTTTTTCTTGTTACCCTTGCGCCGGGTGGCGGGGATCTCGATTTCCCGTGCGCCGGACAGATACTGCCCGGTGATCGAGGCCGGATCGGCCGCGATCTGCGGCGGTGTGCCGTGGCTGACCACTTGCCCGCCATGCACGCCCGCGCCGGGGCCGATGTCAAAGACGTAGTCGGCCTGACGGATCATATCCTCGTCATGCTCCACCACGATCACCGTATTGCCCTGATCGCGCAGGTTCTTGAGCGTGGTGATAAGCCGGTCGTTGTCGCGCTGATGGAGGCCAATGGAAGGCTCGTCCAGCACATAAAGCACGCCGGTGAGGCCCGAGCCGATCTGACTGGCCAACCGGATCCGCTGGCTTTCCCCGCCCGACAGCGTGCCCGAGTTGCGGCTGAGGGTCAGATATTCAAGGCCCACATTGTTGAGGAAACCCAACCGTTCGCGGATTTCCTTGACGATGGCGCGGGCGATTTCCTGTTTCTGGGTGCTCAGATGATTGGGCACATCCTCGATCCAGGCGAGCGCCTCGCGGATGGATTTCTGCACCACCTGCCCCACGTGGAGATCTGCGATGCGCACCGCCAACGCCTCTTCCCGCAGCCGGTAGCCGCCGCAGGCGCCGCAGGGGCGGTTGTTCTGGTAACGCTCAAATTCCTCGCGGATCCAGTTGCTGTCCGTCTCACGGTAGCGGCGTTCCATATTCGGGATCACGCCTTCAAAGACGCGCGTGACGTTGTAGACCCGCCCGCCCTCGTCATAGCGGAAGGCGATTTCCTCATCCCCGGAGCCGTATAGGAAAACCTGCTTCACATGGGCGGGCAGATCCTTCCAGGGCGTGTTCTTGTCGAACTCGTAATGCTTGGCGATTGCTTCAATGGTCTGCAGGAAATAAGGCGACTTGCCTTTGCGCCAAGGGGCCAGCGCCCCATCATAGACCCTGAGGCTTTGGTCCGGCACCACCAAGCGTTCGTCAAAGAACAGCTCCATCCCCAACCCGTCGCACTCGGGGCAGGCGCCAAAGGGCGCGTTGAAGGAGAACAGGCGCGGCTCGATCTCGGGGATGGTGAAGCCGCTGACGGGACAGGCGAAATTCTCCGAGAAGGTGATACGCTCGGGGTCGCCTTCGCGCGGCGCAGTTTCAAGGATGGCAATGCCATCGGCCAGATCCAGCGCGGTGCGCAAACTGTCCGCGAGGCGCGTTTCCAGCCCTTCGCGCACGACGATCCGGTCCACCACCACATCGATGTCATGGCGGAACTTCTTGTCCAGCGTCGGCGGCTCATCCAGCTCGTAGAACTCACCGTCGACCTTCACCCGCTGGAAGCCCTGCTTGCGCAGCTCAAGAAACTCCTTGCGGTACTCGCCCTTGCGGTCTCGCACGATGGGCGCCAGCAGGTAGCCGCGCGTCCCTTCCTCCAGCGCCATGATGCGGTCGACCATGTCCTGTACCTGCTGTGCCTCAATTGGCAGGCCGGTCGCAGGGCTATAGGGCGTGCCCGCGCGCGCAAAGAGCAGGCGGAGATAATCGTAGATCTCTGTCACCGTGCCGACAGTTGAGCGCGGGTTCTTGGAGGTCGTTTTCTGCTCGATCGAAATCGCGGGGGACAGGCCGCTGATGTGGTCCACATCGGGCTTTTCCATCATGTCCAGGAACTGGCGCGCATAGGCGCTCAGGCTTTCCACGTAGCGGCGCTGCCCCTCTGCGTAAATTGTATCGAAGGCCAGCGAAGATTTGCCCGAGCCCGAAAGGCCGGTGATCACCACCAGCTCATCGCGCGGAATATCCACGTCGATGCTTTTCAGGTTATGCTCGCGCGCGCCGCGCACCTCGATGGTTTTCAGCTCAGCCATGAAAGCCCCCAATACCCGCGCCCGGTCTGGACACCGGCGCTTGCCCCTAGAGATAGGCAAAGCTGCGCGAGTCTCCAACCCAAAATGAAGAACGTTCAGAGAACATTTTGATTTCTGCGGCGTATCGCCAACAGCGCATGTGCTGCGCCACCGCAGACAAAAGTGATTGAGGCCGTCAGCAGCATCGCATTGTAGCCCCCAAACGCCAGCACAGAGACCATCAGAGGCGTCCCGATGGTATTGCCCAGGTTTCCGGCCATGGCCATCGCCCCGTTGGATTTGGCCTGATCCGCCGCGCGGGCGTTGAGCTGCGCAACCGCGGCAAAGCTAGGCCCCTGCACCAGCCCCAAGGCCCCCGCCAGGGCGAGACAGCCAAGCGGGGCACCGGGTTCCAACCAGAGCCATATCAGCGACAAAGCACTGAAAGCGAAACCGGCCTGCACCAGGGTCACGGCGCTGAACCGACGCAGCAGACCCACGCCCAGTGTCATCGAAACCGCAATCGAGGTCAGCGGCATCGCGCCCATCACGAAACCCCGCCAGGCAGGATCCAGATAGGGCGGCAGGACGGTCAGGATGGCAACGAAACAGATCGTGTAGAACAACCAGCCCGCCGCGGGTGCGGCCAGCCAGGGGGAACGGAAGATCTGAATATGCAAGCGCGGCAGATCGGACAGGGTGGGCATCGGCTGGCGCTCCGGCACCGGCACATCCCGCAGGCTCCGCGCCAGCACCAGCGCCAGCACCGCCATAATCACGGCATGTGCCGCGAACAACGCCTGAACGCTCCCCGCCCGCGCCAAGGGCACGCCCAACCAGGACAGAAGCGCAAAGGCGACCGCAAAGAAGGTGCTCCACAGGGTCAACGCGACACCACGATGGCGGTTCGAACTGATCTGCGCAATCAGCGTCGGTGCCGCCACGACCACGCCAAGGTGCGACAGACCTTCGATCACGCGGGTCAGCAGGAAGGCGGAGAACGGGAGGTCCAGAACCTGCAGGGCCGACATCAGCGCGCCGCTGGCAAGCGCAGCAACCAGCGTGCGACGAAACCCGACGGCCGAGACAACCATTCCCGCTATGATCCCCAGAAGGATACCGAGGAACCCGACCAGCGACACGGTGAATCCAATCGCGCTGCCGACATCAGGATACAAGTCCGTCATCTGATCGAAAACGACGCTGACCTTGCCGTATTGGGCCGCCGCCCCAAGACCCGCGCACCAGATAAGGAGGATCAGCCCCCAGCGTGTCTGTCCGCTCGCCGCCATTACGAAACCCAGTGAAATCTGTTCAATCAAAAAGCGCCGGGGCGCCACTGGCTAATATCCTGAAAAGAAGGCCACCACCAGACAAGCAAAGAAAAACCGCCCAAAGCAAGCCAGAGCCTTGGGCGGTTCCGTTTTGCGGTATCGGACTCTCAGAAATGAATGGTTCGGTCAAAAGCGTTCAGCACGCTTTCATGCATCATCTCGCTAAGGGTCGGATGCGGGAAAACCGTGTTCATCAGGTCTTCTTCGGTGGTTTCCAACTGACGCCCCACCACATAGCCCTGGATCAGCTCGGTCACTTCGGCCCCGATCATATGCGCGCCGAGCAGCTCTCCGGTCTTGGCATCGAAGATCGTCTTGATCATACCCTCGGGTTCACCCAGCGCGATTGCCTTGCCGTTGCCGACAAAGGGAAAGCGGCCGACCTTGATCTCGTATCCCAGTTCCTTGGCCTTGGCCTCGGTATAGCCGACGCTTGCGACCTGCGGGTGGCAATAGGTGCAGCCCGCGATGCTTTCGGGTTTGACAGGGTGGGCGTGTTTGCCAGCGATCAGCTCGGCAACCATGACGCCTTCGTGGCTGGCTTTATGGGCAAGCCACGGGGCACCCGCGATATCACCAATGGCATAGAGACCATCGACACCTGTGCGGCAGTAGGCGTCGGTCACCACATGGGTGCGGTCAATCTTGACGCCAAGCGCCTCAAGCCCCAGACCTTCGACATTGCCGACGATCCCCACGGCAGAGATCACCGTGTCGAACTCCATCTTTTCGACCTTGCCGCCGGTTTCGATATGGGCTGTCACCTTGCCTTTTGCGCGATCGAGCTGTTTCACCATGGATTTCTCCATGATCTTCATGCCCTGCTTTTCAAAGGCCTTCCTGGCCATCCCCGAAATTTCGGCATCCTCGACCGGCAGTACCCGGTCCATCACCTCGACCACGGTGGTATCGGCGCCCAGCGTGTTGAAGAAGCTCGCAAATTCGATGCCGATGGCACCCGATCCGATAACGAGCAGCTTTTTCGGCATCCGCGGCGCCACCAGCGCGTGGCGGTAGGTCCAGACCAGATCACCGTCCGCCTCCAGGCCCGGCAGTTCGCGCGCGCGGGCGCCAGTGGCCAGGATGATGCTCTTCGCCGTCAGATCCTCTGTCCCCTTGTCGGTCTTGACCGTCACCTTGCCCTTGGCCGGGATCGTCGCCTCTCCCATGATCACGGTGACCTTGTTCTTCTTCAACAGATGCGCAACGCCCGAAGACAACTGTTTTGCCACCCCGCGCGAGCGTTTGACGACCGCATCAAGGTCATATCCGATGCCATCGGCTTTCAACCCGAATTCCTTGGCGCGGTGCATCAGGTGGAACACCTCGGAAGAACGCAGCATGGCCTTGGTCGGGATACAGCCCCAGTTGAGACAGATGCCGCCAAGGTTCTCACGCTCGATCACCGCAGTCTTCAGCCCCAACTGTGCGGCGCGGATGGCTGCCACATAGCCCCCCGGCCCTGCGCCGATTACGATCACGTCAAAGGTTTGTGCGGCCATGGTATCCCTCGCCAAACTGGATCTAAAACTAGTTTACCGTTAAACTAGTTCTCCAAACACTGCAATCTCGGTTTCCGGGATCCTGCCATGCGCAATCAGCCCTGTGGCAGTCTGGACCCCCAAAGCACACCGGCGATTGCGTCCTCAGCCAACCATAGGCACAGTAAAACCGGCGCGCCAATAAAATCGCCCCAGGTTCGGATGCGCGCAGCACGCCACAGGATATGGAGCCGGAAAACATGACCAAAGCCTTCTGGGATCTGGCAAAAGCCATGATCAATGCGACACTTCTGCTTGCGGCCCTGTGCCTGTTCCTGGGCTGGCAGCTGTTTGCGTCCGTAGGGCGTTTGACCGACCAGCTTGTGGACACACGTGACAGCCTGGCACCCATCCATCAAGATTTGCGCGGTCTGAAAAATGACCTTGGGCAGATCAAAGCCACCCTCACGTCCGGGACACCCCATGGCCCCGAGGTCACTGATGCTCTGATCAAACTCGATCAGCGTCTTGCCGACGCACAACGCGTCCTTGGCGAAAAACTGGGTTCCATAGACCAAATCGCCATCACCGCTGCCGAAACCTTTGCCGCAAGTCTGGTGCGGGGTATCGCAGAGACCTTTGGGCGCACGCCCCGGTCAGACGTTTAGCACCGACGCACGACCCAAACGGGGCCTTGTTGACTGGCTGTTGTCAGTCAGCTTGCCTGTTGCAGCATCCGAACAGTCTCGCCGTACCCGCCTTCCTGGACATAGGCGATCTCGGGCGCGGTGCTGTGGCGCAACAGCGCCTCATTGCGATAGGGGAAGCGTCCGAACTCGCGGATCACGGCACGATGGGCACGGGCATGTAGCAGGTTCGACTCGCCGCTTTGCGGCATCCGTTCCTTCATCAACCGCACGCACCGCTCCTGATCGCATAGGTTCTCGGAATGCATCAACGGCAGGTAGAAGAACTGCCGCGCGGGCTCGTCGATCTTCATGTCCCATTTCTTGTGAAGTGCGTTCTTGGCGGCAGCCAGTGCAATTGCGTCAGAGGCAAAAGCGCGACCCGACCCACGGAACATGTTTCGCGGCAACTGGTCAGTCAGCACAATGTAGGCCAGCGTTCCGCTCGGGTAGGTAAGCCACAGGGAAAACCGGCCCTCACACGCCGCCTCCCAGGTGGATTGAAACTTTTGACGAACACGCTCATCCAATTCGTCGTCTTGCAGGTACCACCCTTTTTCTCCGACCTCATCCAGCCAGAACTCCAGGATGTCTTCGGGGCGAACCATTTTGCCTTCTCCACTTGTAACACGCCCCTCCACCTTCAAAGATTTGGCCAACGCATTTCAAGCCACGGGAGCGTCACGAATTGCAACAAGAGCGGCATTCGGTGAAATATTGCTCACGTTTTCGGCACGTTAGCGCCATCAGCGCACCTCTTGCGCGGTTTCCTGCTCTTCCAGTTCGGTTTCAATGGCATATTCCTGGGCAAATTCCACCGCAACCGGAGAGCCGGTCGGCGCCATCGGGGCAATGGTGCCCGATTCGTCAACAGCAACCGATGCACGCTGAGTCATCCGGTAGAGCGCATAGGCAGCCAGCGCTAAGGTCAGCACCGCCATGATCAGGAAAAAGCCCGGCGGGCCCAAAATGCCGTCCCCCATCAACCAACCGGTGATCAGCGGGCCGGTGATGGCGCCAAGGCCGTTGATGAACACCAGCCCGCCCGAAGCTGCCGCCATGTCATCATAGTCGAGGTAGTCGTTGGTATGCGCGATGAGCAGCGAATACAGCGGGTTGGTCATGCCCCCGATCAGGAAGGCCGCCACCAGCAGAAAGACAAAATTCCCGCCAAGCGCCATGCCCAGAACCGCCGCCGCGCCGCTGCAGGCAGCGGCAAACAGGATGACTACACGGCGGTCCATCCGGTCTGACACCCAGCCAAGCGGGTATTGCAGCACCAATGCGCCGACATAGAATGTGGCCACGAACAGGGAAATCTGCGGCAGGGTCAGCCCGGCAGAGGCGCCATAGACCGCGCTCATGCCGAATTGTGCTGAGAATACGCCGCCCAGAAGGAACATACCGACACAGCCCAGAGGGGAGGCCTCCATCAGCTTGGACAGGCTCATCGGTTTGGTGGTGTCAAAGGCTGGCGTGGGCGAGATCGACAAAAGAATGGGCGCAAAGGAGACCGAGATGACGACAGAGGCGATCACGAAGGTCTCATAGCCCGACGGGTTGCCCACCAGCATCAAGGCCTGGGCCGTCACGATCCCAAGCATCTGCACCAGCATATAGAGCGACAGCGCCTTGCCGCGGTTGGCATTGTCGGCAGCATTGTTCAGCCAGCTCTCGGCGGTCACATACACGCCGGAAAAGCAGAACCCGATCAGCACCCGGCCCAACATCCAGGCAAAGGGGTTGGTGATCGCGGGATAGAGAATCATCACCGCCGAAATCAGCGAGGCGAGTGCCGCAAAGACCCGCACGTGGCCAACCCGCCGGATCATCTCGGGCGCCATGCGCGAGCCGCCCAGAAAGCCGACGAAATAGGCCGACATCACAAAGGACATCTCAAGCGTCGAAAAGCCTTCAAGATCGCCGCGCACGCCCAGAATGGTGCCCTGCAGGCCGTTTCCGACCATCAGCATGCCCATGCCCAAAAGCAGCGCCCATGCGCTCGACAGTACCTGCCACATCGCTCGAATTACCTTTGTTGCCTGTCGTCGGCCGCCCGGTGCCGGGTGGCCAGTGTTTCATGTCAACCGCCGCCCGGGCCGGTGCGGATCCTGAGACCGCGGACCGGAACAGTCGCTTACTGCGTGATCGTTTTCATTCCAGCGCCTTGAATGCAACCAATAGGCCCTGATTATTGCTAAGAGGACCTTAGCGCGCTCAAAGAATTCACGTCTGATCCGCGCCCGCCGCAGGCGGGATCAAAAGCGACGCATCGCCGTAAGAAAAGAACCGGTAGCGGTTTTCGACCGCATGAGCGTAGATCTGGCGGATGCATTCCTGCCCCATCAGGGCCGAGACCAGCATCATCAGGGTCGAGCGGGGCAGGTGGAAATTGGTCATCAGGGCGTCTGCCACCTGGAAGGTAAAGCCGGGGTAGATGAAAATATCCGTCTCTCCCTCCCACGGGGTGATCTCGCCGCTGCGCGCCGCGCTTTCGATCAGGCGCAGGGCGGTGGTGCCCACCGGGATCACCCGTCCGCCCGCCGCCTTGGTCGCGGCGATCTCGGCAGCCGCCTCGGGGCTCACCCGGCCCCATTCGGCGTGCATCTTGTGGGTGGTCACATCGTCCACCTTGACCGGCAGGAAGGTGCCCGCGCCAACATGAAGGGTCACATAGGTGAAGGTCACACCGTGCTGCGCCAGCGCCTTCAGGAGCGGTTCGTCAAAATGCAGCGACGCCGTGGGCGCCGCCACCGCGCCAGAGTTTCTGGCCCAGACGGTCTGGTAATCGGTCTTGTCCTGCTCGTCCGCGGCGCGTTTGGCGGCGATATAGGGCGGCAAGGGCATCGCCCCCGCTTCGGCAAGCGCCTCCTCGAAGTCATCCCCCTCAAGAGTGAACCGCAAGGCACCCTGCCCCTCTTCCACGCGCTCCAGCGTGGCGCTGAAACCCTCGGCAAAAACGATCTCTTCGCCCGGTTTGATTTTCTTGAGCGGCTTGAGCAGGGCAGCCCAGGTTCCGTCGGCCCCCGGCTCCAACAGCGTGACCTCGATCCGCGCTTCCGTCTGCCCCTGGGCGCTGCTGCGGTGGCGCAGGCCCGAAAGACGCGCAGGGATAACCTTGGTGTCATTCAACACAAGGCGATCACCAGGGTGCAGCCACTGCGTCAGATCATGGACATGGGCGTCCGAAATTTCGGTGCCATTTGCCACCAGAAGACGGGCCGAACTGCGCGGTACGGCAGGTCGGGTCGCGATCAGATCCTCGGGGAGGTCGAAATCAAAGTCACTCAGTTTCATGCCGCGCCATATAGTGGCTTCGCAACGCCTTGACCACGGCAAAGCGCACATCCTTTGCCTAGCGCTCGCCCGCCTGCGAGTTTTCCGGTGGCGCCGACGGCTTTTCCGGGGCCAGCGGCCCGCTGGAAGGCACCTCGGCTGCCGGTGTCTGCCCCGGAACCTGGGGCGTGCGCCCCCGGAACAGTTCGCGGAACATCCCCGGCGCCAAGGCAGACAACGGGTTGACCTGCACAGCCGGATCATCCGCAGTGCCGCGCAGGCGGAAGGAAAAACCGATCAACCCTTCTCCCTTGCGGGTAAGAACACTACCGATCGCATTCAGCATGTAGAGCGGAGAAATCACCCCGCGCATGTCCAGCGCCGTGGTGTTCAGATTGTAGTTTCCATCCATGGACAGGCCGATCGACGGTCCCACGGCGCTGCTTTCGTGGACAATCAGATGGGTCGCGCCAAGCCTGAACTTTGCCTCCACCTCCGCGAACAGGATACCCTGTCCCGACAGCTCGTTGACCAATCCGACCAGGCTGATGGCATTGACCAGCGCCGCCATGGAGGGCGCGTCCTTGATCCGCGTGTTACGCACTGTCATGCGGCCATCGTACTCGCCCGCCCGCGCGGCCGGCACCAGCGTCATGTCAAAGCTGCCGCCCTGCCCGTGCCGCAGCACTCCGGCAGACCGAAAGATCCCCCCCGCATCGGCCGACTTGATCCGCGTCGCCGTGCCCCCGCCTTCCGGCAACAGGATCCCGCTCAGGGGCGTTTGACCATTGAGACTGGCCCTGAATTCACCGCGAAATCCGCCCGCCACAGAGAAACGCCCGGCAAACCCGGTCAGCGCAATGCTGTCAGTGACCTGCAGACGGTCGAGGTTGAGCGTGACGGGACCAATGCCGCCAGCACCCGTGCCGCTGCTGCCACTGCCGCCGCTGCTGCTTGTGAACGGCGCCGCGCGCATGTCGATCCGCCCGCCGTCCATGCGCAACTCTGGCGGCGCCGCGCCGCGCCCGATCAGCGAAACCGGCCCGTCCATCCAGCCTCCCAGGGATACCGAACTGAAAACAGCGCGGTCCAAACCGCCGTCCTCTTGCGTTGTCACGGTCCCCTCGGCCCGCAGCCCCGCCGCATCGATGCGCAACCGGTCCACAGAGGGCTGAGCGCGCAGGGTCACGATCATATCGAGCACCCCTTCCGCCTCAGGGGGCTTGCGCCAGTCGAGGCTGGGAATACGCAGACCAATGCCAGCAAGCACAGAGGTCAGGCTGAGTTCGGGCGGAACCCCGGGCGTCAGCCGCAGACTGTAGCGCCCTGTCCCGGCACCAAACACGGTTCCCGGCGGCAGACCGATATTGAAGGTCGTGACCACATCTTCGGACAGGGCGACGTCGCCGGTCACAAAACTCGTCGGATCCACTCCGGCTCCGATCTCCTGGCGCCAGGTTGCAGTCAACGGCACACCCGACAAGGTCCCCTCTCCGGAAAGCTCCACATGGCCCTGATCTCCGCGGATGGTCAGGCGCTCTGAACGGACCTCCTGACCCGGCACAAGAACGCGGCTGGTCACATCCGTGACCTCTCCGGAATAGTGATACAGAATTTCCTCTGGCGCGACGCCAGTGCGCAACGGTACGGACAACGTTCCGGCGAGACGCACCGCCGCCTGTGCCAGGTCCACCGGCAACCCGGCTTTTGACATCACCTCAAGGGGGGGACGATCCAGCAGGGACAGAGCCGCTGTGATGGGCCCTGACGCCTCAACCCGTGCGATCCCGGGAGCGCCCCCCTTGACCGAAGTGTCAGGAATGATGAACGAGGTGCCGGCAACATCGATACGACCTCCCTCATCCGCTGTCACATGTCCTGAACTAGCAATCGCGACGAGACGCGTACCATGCAGATTGAAGTGACCGGATGCGCCCTGCAGCGGAGGCAGGTTCTTTTGAAACCGGACGTTCACATCGGAAAAGCTCGTGTCCAGATGCAGGAACGGCCGCCCTCGGCCCTCACCGCGCAAGGCGACCTCGCCATCCTTGAAGGTTCCCGTGAACAGGTTCTCCCGGACCCACTCCCGGGGCTTTGGCGGCGCGGCCGCCGGCCAGAGTTCCTTGACGCGCTGAACCGAAATCTCGTCCACTTTGCCGTTCAGCGCATAGGTCCAACCCTCGGGGCCTGCCGCAGCACTCCCATCCAATAGCACGCGGGTCTCGCCGTCGCGCACCAGCATTTCACCCACCTCCAGGCGGAACGGCTCGGTATGCAGGCGGAAATCGGCCCGCAGGCCCGCAAACTTGAGCGGTGCGTCATAAAGGTAGCCCGGGTTGATCTCGAGGTCCGACACCCTGAGTTGCCCGACCAGTTCGGTCAGCCTGCCGTTCTGGATTCCGCTCAGCTCGGCGCGCCCTTCCATCATGCCGGACACCCAGCCGCTTTGAATCTTGAGCTCGTCAAACTGCAGCGCCTGTTCCGCCGGGAAATAGGTAAAATAGCTATGGGCGCTCTTGATCGGCACCGGCAGGGTTTCCGGCGACGGCTGGATGACACCCTGTCCGATCTGCAGGCTTGCCGCCAAGCTCAGCAATTCGCCCGTACTCCCGATGCCGCCACGCAGCGAGCCGGAGATCGGTGCCCGAAGCGCCTGCAGCCATCCAAGGACGGGCGCCTGCGCTGAGATGTCCTCGCTTGCAATATCGTTGAACAGAAACCCGAATTCGGCGGATGCATCCCCGATGTCGGATCTGTAGTTGGCCTCCATGCTGCCAACATACTGACGTCCGCTCAGCACGGAAAAACCGCTGGACAGCGACAGGCGCCTGCCATCTCTGAGGAGGCGGACCGAGCCACCGTCCAGGGTCCAGACGCGATTGATCCGACCATCCTCGTACCGCAGGGTGACAGCCTCAGTCGTGACTTCGCTCAGCGCCAGAAGCCCAGGGCGCTCCAGTTGACTGTCCCAGGTCTCGATCAGTTTCGGCAAATCGGACGCCGATCGCAGCGGGGTGCCCGTGTCCGAAAAGCTGATCGCAAAGTTACCATCAGCATCCCTGCGAAGGGCTGCGAAAAGGCCGCTGAGCCAGACTTTCTTTGGTTGAAAACGCCCGCGCAACAAGGGACGCATGGCGAGCGAGATCTCGGCATCGGCGAGGCGTGCAACCGCAGCGCCATCTGCTTGCCGCAATATCACATCCCGCAAACCGATTGTGGGTCGCCACCCGCGGTTGACCACCATGTGGACCTGTCCGAACTCGATCTCCAGACCGCCAAGGTTCTGCTCCAGCCGGGTCTCAACGCGCTGCCGTACCCAGTCCGGCACCGAAAGCCGCATGCCGATCCCGAAATAGAGCGCACCACCGACCAGCAGGGACACTGCCAAAAGCAGATACACAAAGTACCTGAGCCATTTCCGCCCCCGCAGGCGCGCGACCTTGAACCCGCCCACAGCAGTCTCGGCGGCCCTGTTCGGCCCCGGCACTGAAGTTGCCGATACGCTGGCACTGGCATCCGGCCTGTCGGCAGGATCGGGTCGCACGTGGTCCGCCTCCGCGTCGATCTGTTCTTTCCCTTTGTCCGCCATAGTCTATCTATGGCACCCGACACTGCAAAACCAAGCGGAGACTATACATGTCCGAACCATCCGATCTTGCCCCATCCGATCTCGCGCCACTGTTCACCCTGCCCCGCGATGGCGGCGGCGAGGTCTCGCTGGCCGACCTCAAGGGAGAGGCCGTCGTGCTGTTTTTCTACCCGCGTGATGATACGCCGGGCTGCACCAAGGAATCCATTGGATTTTCAGGCTCTTTGCAGGCTTTTGCCGATGCCGGTGCCAAGGTCTTTGGCATTTCCAAGGACACCGTCGCCAAACACGACAAATTCGTCGCCAAACATGAGCTGACCACCCCGCTCTTGTCCGACGCCGATGGCACCACCTGCGAGGACTATGGCGTGTGGAAGGAAAAGAACATGTACGGCAAGAAACACTGGGGCATCGAACGCTCCACCTTCCTGATCGACGCCGAGGGGCGCATTGCCCGGATCTGGCGCAAGGTAAAGGTCGATGGCCATGTCGAAGAGGTGCTGGAGGCGGTAAAGGCACTCTGATCCAAGGGAGCAAACAGGTGCGGACGGGACTGTTCACGATATGCGGGGGGGGACCTCCCGCGCCCGCGGAACAGCCCCTTTTCGGGCCTGCCCCTGGCGGCCTTGGGCCCGGCGCCGCGCTTGGCGCGGCGCCGGGCCCAACGGGAAGAGATCATTCTTTCAATGATCGACGACGGGCGGGAGCCTGCCTTCCGGTTCAGGCGCATCTCCCGGTTGCTAACATTACGTCAGCAGGGCAAATACAGGCAAATCAAGGACGACAGAGGCCGACACGCAATGACCGACACCCCGCACTCACTTGCAGAAATGGCCACCGAGGTGCTCGTCACGGCCGATGGGCGTGAAAAGACGGCGCTTTCCCGGCGCCACGCCGCACGCTGGTTCACCTCTAGGCGCGGCGAAACTCCGGCAATCCCGATCGGCACCGCAAACCCGCCTTTGCAACCGGCCCGCCCTGAGCGCCCGGAACTGCTCGACCCACGCGATGTGCCCAAACGCAAGCCCGGATCCGAAGCGGGACGCATCGCACTTCTACATGCGGTCGCTCATATCGAACTCAATGCCGTGGATCTTCACTGGGACATCATTGCGCGGTTCTCGCATGTCCCGATGCCCATGGGATTCTTTGACGACTGGGTAAAAGCGGCAGATGAAGAGTCCAAGCATTTCAACTTGATGTGCGACTGCCTTGAAAGCCTCGGCAGCCATTACGGCGCCCTGCCTGCTCATGCGGGCATGTGGCGTGCCGCGGAAGATACCGCAGAAGACCTCATGGGGCGCCTCGCCGTGGTTCCCATGGTTCTTGAAGCCCGCGGTCTGGATGTGACGCCCGGCATGATCGGGATATTTCGCAAGGCAAAGCTGACCGAGGCCTTTGAGGCGCTCGAGACGATCTATGCCGAGGAAGTCGGTCACGTGGCTTACGGTTCAAAATGGTTTCACTTCCTGTGCGGGCGCGAGAACCTCGATCCAAAGGACGTGTTCCATGACTTGGTGCGCAAATACTTCCATGGGGCCTTGAAGCCCCCCTTCAACGAAGAAAAACGCGCCGAGGCCGGACTGCCGCCGGACTTTTACTGGCCCCTGACCGAAACCGGCGCGCAGGCCCCGGAGGGTTGAGCCGCGCCCGGTGCAGGCAAGTTTTCGCCAATCACCCGGCTGACCGGCCGCAATTCGTTTCCAATGGGTCAACGCACTTGCCCAAACGGTAGCCTCTGGCTATTCAAATGGGCTATGGCGCTCCGCACCCGGTCCACTGGTGGAACAACAGGCGCCAGACTTGATGGGATGGAACAAGGATCAGCACGTGCGCAGACGTCTGACTATTAGAATGCACGCCTTTCTGGAACGCCACTTTCCCGAACGGCGCGTTTTCCTCAAATCGGATGACGACACCAGGTTCATCCGCCTGCGCTCGGAAACCCAGCTTGTTGCATTCATCGGCGTGACCCTGTTTGTGGGGTGGTCGGCGATTGCAACCGCGGTGGTGCTGATGGACAGCATCGGCGCGGGTAATTTCCGGGAGCAGGCCAAACGGGATCAGATCACATACCGTGAACGGCTCAACGCGCTCTCCCTGGAACGCGATGCCCGCGCAGAAGAGGCTTTGGCCGCGCAGAACCGTTTCAACGCAGCTTTGGCGCAGATCTCTGACATGCAATCCGAACTGCTGGCCTCTGAAACGCGCCGCCGTGAACTTGAAACCGGTATCGAAGTCATTCAGGCCACCCTGCGCGAGACGATGAGCCAACGCGATGCGGCGCGCACCGAACTGGCCGAGCTGCGCAAGGAGGCCGCTCAGGACAGCGGCACACAATCGCTGGCGTCCGTTGCTCCGGTGCAGATGGAGTTTCTGTCCAGCGCGCTTGCCGAAACCGCTGCGGAGCGTGACCAGGTGCGCGCCGACGCGCAATCGGCGCTTGAACAACGAGATTCGCTTGAGATGGAACTCAAGCTGATGGATGAGCGCAACGACCAGATCTTCCGCCAGCTTGAAGAGGCGGTGACCGTATCCGTCACCCCCCTGGACAAGATGTTCCGCAGTGCAGGCATGCCCCCCGACCGCATTCTGGAGCAGGTCCGGCGCGGCTATAACGGCCAGGGCGGTCCGCTGACCCCTTTGGCCCTGTCAACGCGCGGTGAAGAACCCACCGCCGAAGAGTTGCGCGCCAACAGGATTCTCAATGAGCTGGACCAGCTCAATCTCTACCGGATGGCAGCGCAACAGGCGCCCTTTGCCACGCCCGTGAACTTGGGGCTGGTACGCCAGACGTCAGGCTTTGGCTATCGCCGCGATCCCAAAACGGGGGGGCGTCGCCTCCACAAAGGGTCCGATTTTGCCGGCCGTACCGGCACCGACATCTATGCCACCGCCGACGGTGTTGTCACCCATGCAGGCTGGCAATCGGGCTATGGCAAGCTGGTCACGATCCGCCATGCCTTTGGAATCGAGACGAAATATGCCCATAACTCCAAACTCCGCGTGAAGGTCGGTCAAAGGGTCTCGCGCGGGGATCACATTGCTGATATGGGTAACACCGGACGGTCTACCGGGACCCACCTTCATTATGAGGTGCGGGTGAACGGAAAACCAGTAAACCCTATGATCTACATCAAGGCTGCAAGAAATGTTTTCTAAAAGCAAAATCAACGAGCCCGGGCCCAAGCAGGCCGATGCAACCCCTGCGTCCGCGACGCCAAGCGCACCGCCCGCCGCACCGTCAAGCGACTTCAAGGCCTCCCCGCCTAAGGCAAAACCGCCCGCGTCGCTGCTCAGCTCTGATCTGCACATCACCGGCAACCTGAAAACCACCGGCGACATCCAGGTCGAAGGCACCGTCGAAGGCGACATCCGCGCCCACCTTCTGACCATCGGCGAAAGCGCCACGATCAAGGGTGAAGTCACTGCCGATGACGTCGTGATCAACGGCCGTATCGTGGGCCGCGTACGAGGCCTCAAGGTCCGCCTCACCTCCACCGCGCGGGTTGAAGGCGACATCATCCACAAGACCATCGCCATCGAGAGCGGCGCCCATTTCGAAGGCTCCGTACAGCGTCAGGACGACCCTCTAAACCCCGGCGCCAAGAAGGCCGCACCGGCTGCTGCATCGGCTCCGGCAGCCGCAAAGGCCGAAGGCTAATCCGGCCGAGGCACCAGCCTCGAGGATCAGAAACAACTGAAAACGCCGCGACCACGCGGCGTTTTTTGTTTTCCACCTATTTCTCTTCACCAAAGAAAACCGCCCGCGCGGGAACCACACGGGCGGTATTGAGACTGTGCATACCGGTCGCGGGGCGCCGGATCACTCGGTCACGGTGACCTTGGTCATCACATCCGGCTGGCCGATCACCGAACCGTTCGGCCCGGCGCCGCGCTTGATGGCATCCACCACATCCATACCTTCGGTGACCTCTCCGACCACGGTGTACTGGCCGTTCAGAAAATACCCGGGCGCAAACATGATAAAGAACTGCGAATTGGCGCTGTTGGGGTTCTGCGAGCGCGCCATGCCAACGACACCACGATCATAAGGCACGTCCGAAAACTCGGCCGGAAGATCCGGGCGATCAGACCCGCCCATGCCAGCCATGCTCATGTCACCGCCCAATTCGCCGTATTGCACATCGCCGGTCTGCGCCATGAAACCTTCGATCACGCGGTGAAAGACCACGCCATCATACTGACCTTCGCCAGCCAGTGCAGTGATCTGCTCCACATGTTTCGGGGCGACATCCTCGAAAAGGTCGATCTTGACGGTGCCATTGGCGCCCTCGCCCTCGATCTGGATTTCAAGGCCAGAGGCAAAGGCGGACCCGGCAACCAGGGTCAGGGCTGCGGCTAGTTTAAGCATCGGCGGCCACCTTGACGCTGATCATGCGGTCGGGGTTCGCGGGTGGCTCGCCGCGGGTGATGGCGTCGACATGCTCCATCCCTTCGATGACGCGGCCATAGACGGTGTACTGACCGTTCAGGAAGTGGTTGTCCTTGAAGTTGATGAAGAACTGCGAGTTGGCCGAATCCGGGTTGGCCGAGCGCGCCGCGCCCAGCGTGCCGCGGTCATGGGGCAGTTTGGAAAACTCGGCCGGAACGTTCGGCAGGCTGGAGCCGCCAGTGCCCGCCATGCGCAGGTTGAAACCGTCTTCCATATCGCCGTGCTGCACATCGCCGGTCTGCGCCATGAAACCGTCGATCACACGGTGAAAGGCGACGTTGTCGTATTCACCGGCACGGGCCAGTTCCTTCATCCGTTCGCTGTGCTTGGGGGCCACGTCGGGCAGCAGTTCGATCACCACCTTGCCGTCTTTCAGCTCGATGATGATGGTGTTTTCCGGGTCTTTGATCTCGGCCATCTGGCTCTCCTGTCGTCAATCCTTTGCCCGATACCTAAGGCCAGAGGCCCGGATTGCCAAGCGTGAGCATTGACTGCGGGCGCAAAAGCTCCGAAACAGCGAGAAAAGACATTTGCCAAAGACCGGAAGGAGCCTGAGCATGGGCTGGAATACCCTTGATGACATGGATCTCAGCGGCAAGCGCGTCCTTGTGCGCGTGGATATCAACGTGCCGATCGTGGATGGGGTGGTGACCGACTCCACGCGCATCCGCCGCATCGCGCCGACCGTGCGTGACATCCTGGCCGCAGGGGGCAAACCAATCCTGCTGGCCCATTTTGGCCGCCCCGGCGGAGAACGCCGCGAGAACCTGTCGCTCAACCAGCTGATCCCGACCCTGGAGCGTGCCTTTGAAACCCGTGTGCTGTTTGCCGCCGATTGCGTCGGCCCCGGCGCCGAGGCCGCAGCGGCCGCGCTGCAACCGGGTGAAGTGCTCCTGCTGGAAAACACCCGCTTCCACGCAGCTGAAACCAAGAACGACCCAGAGCTGGCTGCCGGGATGGCACGCCTCGGCGATGTTTACTGCAACGATGCCTTTTCCGCCGCCCACCGCGCGCACAGCTCGACCGAGGGCATTGCCCGCCTGCTGCCCGCCTGCGCAGGCCGTCTGATGCAGGCGGAACTCTCGGCCCTAGAAAGCGCCCTTGGCGCGCCGAGCCGTCCGGTGACGGCGGTTGTGGGCGGCGCCAAGGTTTCGACCAAGCTGGAGCTTCTCAGCAACCTCATCACCAAGGTCGACTACCTGGTGATCGGCGGCGGTATGGCCAATACCTTCCTCGTAGCCAAGGGGCTGAACGTCGGCAAATCCCTGGCGGAGCGGATCATGAAAGACACCGCCGCCGAGATTATTGCCAAGGCCGAGGGCGCAGGCTGCAAGATCATCCTGCCCTCAGATGTGGTCGTCGCGGAAACCTTTGCCTCCCATGCGCCGCATCAGGTGCTGCCTGCGGACCAGTGCCCCGAAAACGGTCTGATCCTGGATGCCGGCCCCGATAGCATTGCCAAGATCAACGAGATCTTTGAGCAAAGCCGCACCCTGATCTGGAATGGCCCGTTGGGGGCCTTTGAGATGGAACCCTTTGATGCGGCCACCAATGCGACCGCGCTAAAGGCAGCGGCGCTGACCCGTGCTGGCAAGCTGACTTCGGTGGCCGGCGGCGGCGATACCGTTGCAGCCCTCAATGCATCGGGCGCAGCTCGGGATTTCACCTACATTTCCACCGCAGGCGGCGCCTTCCTTGAGTGGATGGAAGGGAAAACCCTGCCCGGCGTGGCCGCCCTGGAACAGAACTGACCTGCATGCTTGCACCCTGCCCGACCGGTTTCTCCGGGCAGGGAGACCTCCACTGCGTCACCCGGTAAGACGTTCCAGGATCGCCCTCTCATCGAGCCCCACGACGGACCCCGGAAGCGATCCCCGTAGTCCCGACAGGCGACTGGTGACATAGCCTTCCGCCACCGCATTGGGCGCGGTTTCCATCAGGCAGGCAGCTGTCATCAAGGTCGCCAGGCTTTCGGCAAACCAGCGCGCCTCTCCTTCCGCAGGGAGGCCAGGCCAGCGTGCCTGATGCGCCGCGAGGGCTTCATCATAGCGGCGATCCCCGCCGCGCGCCCGATCCAGCATCGCGTTCAGGGCCTCACCCGCACGCGGCTCCCGCGCCAGGCTGCGCAGGATATCAAGGCAGATCACGTTGCCGGACCCTTCCCAGATGCCGTTGAGGGGCGCCTCACGATAAAGCATGGGCATCGGCGTTTCCTCGATGTAGCCCATGCCGCCCAGCACCTCCATCGCCTCCCCGATCACCGGGATACAGCGCTTGTTGTTGAGGTATTTGGCCAACGCCACACCGATCCGGGCCAGCGCGCGGCTTTCGTCATCCTGGCGATCAAACGCCGCCGCCATCGCCATGCCAGAGGCCAGTGCCCCCTCGGTGTCCAGTGCCAGATCCGCCAGAACCGAGCGCATCAGCGGCTGGTCGATCAGCTTCTTCTGAAACACCGAACGCCCCTGCACCCACCATGCAGCCTCTGCCAGCGCTGCGCGCATCAGGCCCGCTGGGGCCAGCGCCGTATCGAGCCGGGTATGGTGGACCATCTCGATGATGGTGCGCACCCCAGCCCCTTCATCGCCCAGCCGGTAGGCCAGAGCATCGACATATTCTATTTCCGAGCTGGCATTGGCCCGGTTGCCAAGCTTGTCTTTGAGGCGCTGCAGGCGGATGCCGTTGCGCTCCCCTTCCAGCCAGCGCGGCACCAGGAAGCAGGTCAGGCCACCTTCGGCATAGGCCAGCGTCAGGAAACCATCCGACATTGGCGCCGAACAGAACCACTTGTGGCCGGTCAGCCGGTAATGGTCGCCATCGCGCAGCGCACGGGTGCTGTTGGCACGGACATCCGATCCGCCCTGTTTCTCGGTCATCGCCATGCCAAGGGTCACGCCAGCCTTCTGCTCCACAGGGCGGGTCGAGCCGTCATATTCGGGGCTCAGAAGCCGTGGCACCCAGGTGTCCGCGAGGCCCGCATCCGCCTGTAGCGCAGGCACGGCGGCATAGGTCATGGTCATCGGGCAACAGATGCCCGGCTCAACCTGGTTGAGCATATAGACATGGGCCGCATGGGTGACATGACCGCCCGGCTTCCCGCTCCAGGCGCTATGGGCATAGCCCTGCGCCTTGGCCGCCGCCATCACACGATGATAGCCCGAATTGAACTGGACCTCATCCAGCCGATGGCCCGAGCGCGCAAAGAGAGTAAGGCGCGGCGGATCGCGGCGCGCATCCTCTGCCGCCTGCAGGATCTCGGCACTGCCATAGATCTCACCTGCCTGTGCCAGGGCAAATGTGTCTCCACCGTAGCGGGTCACCTGCTCGCGCAGGGCCGTGTCGCCATTCCAAATCGGCCAGTCCTTGCGGGGGGAGGGCTGGTTCTCGACCATATGGGTGCCCAGACTGCTCCGGGGCGCGCTGAAGCGGGTCTCACGCTCTGCGGGGGCGTCAATCGTTTCGTTTTGCATGCTCTCTCCTCCATCCGGGCGCCAACCTACCAAGCGCGCGGCCACAGGCCAGCCGCGCCGTTGCGTCACGGCGTGTCACAGCGTTGCGATCAGATCACAGGTGAGGGCGAATGCAAGAAACTTGCGCGAATAGCCCATTAGGGGATTCACAGAGCGATTCGCTTGTGGCATAAACATCCAAGACATCGAAACAATCGGTGCAAAAACAATATCTTGAGCAGTAGCATACAGGCAATCTCAACGTGACCCGAAGCAACACGTCATCCATTGGCGCATTCGTCTTCTTTTCCATCGCATTCGCACTGAGTGCGTATTTCACCTTTGCGGCGGTGCAGGGCGATTTCGGGTTGTTCAGAAGGGTCGAGATCCAGGCAGAAGCCGAAGAGCTTCGCCGGGATCTCGCTCTGCTGCAGCAGCATATTGGCCAGATGGAAAACAAGACTCGCCGCCTGTCGGACGAGTTTCTTGATCTTGATCTGCTGGATCAGCAGGCGCGCTCGGTCCTTGGCCTTTTGCGCGCGGATGAGATCGTCATCCACTAGCCTCCCCTGAAAGACTACACCAAAACCTCACCCAAGGCCCACCGCCCCTCGCCAAAGCGTGACATCCTTTGGGCTTGTGGCGCGCGCGCCCTCATGCAAGCCTGCCTCGAACCGCCTCGAATTGGGCATTCATCCGGTTTTATGGGGATTTTCTGCATCGCAACGAAGCGCGACCAGAAAATCGCTCGCCACAGGCCGGAAAATGGAATATGAATTAGTTTAACGCTAAACTATCTGGCATTTAGGGGGAGTCCGCCACTATGGCCACGAGGAAAACCACCAAGAAACCAAACGTTTCTGCCGAAGAGCTGACAAGTCATTATCGGGAGATGCTTCTGATCCGCCGATTCGAGGAAAAGGCCGGCCAGCTTTATGGCATGGGTCTGATCGGGGGCTTCTGTCACCTCTACATCGGCCAGGAGGCGGTCGTCGTCGGCCTGGAAGCCGCCGCCGAGGAAGGCGACAAGCGCATTACCTCTTACCGCGACCACGGTCACATGCTGGCCTGCGGGATGGACCCGGACGGCGTGATGGCCGAACTCACCGGCCGCGAAGGGGGCTACTCCAAGGGCAAGGGCGGCTCGATGCACATGTTCTCGAAAGAGAAGCATTTCTACGGCGGCCATGGCATCGTTGGCGCGCAGGTGCCTCTGGGCGCGGGCCTCGCCTTTGCGGACAAATACAAGGGCAATGGCCGCGTGACCTTTGCCTATTTCGGTGATGGCGCCGCAAACCAGGGGCAGATCTACGAGACCTTCAACATGGCCGCGCTCTGGCAGCTGCCGGTGATCTTTGTGATCGAGAACAACCAGTATGCCATGGGCACCGCCCAGGCGCGGTCTACCTCCACGCCCGAGCTATTCACCCGCGGCGAGGCCTTTGGCATCCCCGGTGAAGCGGTGGACGGCATGAACGTGCTGACGGTCAAGGACGCAGGTGAGCGCGCCGTCGCCCACTGCCGGTCTGGCAAGGGGCCGTATATCCTTGAGGTCAAGACCTACCGCTACCGTGGCCACTCAATGTCGGACCCTGCGAAATACCGCACCCGGGAAGAAGTGCAAAAGATGCGCAGCGAGCGCGACCCGATCGAACAGGTCCGCGAGATGCTGCTGACCGGCAAACACGCCACCGAAGATGATCTCAAGGCAATCGACAAGGAAATCAAGGACATCGTGAACAAATCGGCCGAATTCTCGAAAGAGAGCCCCGAGCCACATCTCGATGAGCTGTGGACCGATGTCTACGCCGAAGCAACAGAACAGAAAAGCGCCTGAGGGGACCCAAGATCATGGCAACTGAAATTCTGATGCCCGCCCTGTCGCCGACCATGGAGGAAGGCACCCTGGCCAAATGGCTGGTCAAGGAAGGCGATACCGTGAACTCCGGCGATATCCTCGCCGAGATCGAAACCGACAAGGCCACGATGGAGTTCGAGGCCGTGGACGAAGGCGTGATCGGCAAAATCCTGATCGCCGAAGGCACTGACGGCGTGAAGGTCAACACCGCCATCGCCGTCCTACTGGCCGAGGGCGAAAGCGCCGATGATGTCGCAGCCGCTGCGCCCGCAGTCAAGGAAGCGCCGACCGCAGAGGCACCTGCGGCGCCCGCTCCGGCCGCCGCTGCTGCCGCGCCCCAAGACGCTCCCGAAGTGGATGAAACACCCGATTGGCCCGAAGGCACCGCGCTCAAGCAGCAGACCGTGCGCGAAGCGCTGCGCGATGCCATGGCCGAAGAGATGCACAGGACCGAAGAAGTCTACCTGATGGGCGAGGAAGTCGCCGAATACCAGGGCGCCTACAAGATCTCCCAAGGCCTGCTGGATGAATTCGGCGCCAAGCGCGTGATTGACACCCCGATCACCGAGCACGGCTTTGCCGGGATCGCGGTGGGGTCTGCCTTTGGCGGCCTTCATCCGATCGTGGAGTTCATGACCTTCAACTTTGCCATGCAGGCGATTGACCAGATCATCAACTCGGCTGCCAAGACACTCTATATGTCTGGTGGTCAGATGGGCTGTCCCATTGTCTTCCGCGGCCCGAATGGCGCGGCCGCCCGTGTCGGCGCCCAGCACAGCCAGGATTATGCCGCATGGTACATGCAGATCCCCGGCCTCAAGGTGGCGATGCCCTACTCGGCCTCTGACGCCAAGGGCCTGCTGAAATCGGCGATTCGCGACCCCAACCCGGTGATTTTCCTTGAGAACGAGATCCTTTATGGCCGCTCCTTCGATGTGCCGGATGTGGACGACTACACCGTGCCCTTCGGCAAGGCCCGCATCTGGCGGGAAGGCCGCGATGTCACCATCGTCTCCTTCGGGATCGGCATGACCTACGCTTTGGAAGCGGCGGACAAGCTGGCCGAAGAGGGGATCTCGGTCGAGGTCATCGACCTGCGCACCCTGCGCCCGATGGACCTGCCCACGGTGATCAAATCGGTGATGAAGACCAACCGGCTTGTGACGGTTGAAGAAGGCTGGCCGCAGGGCTCGGTCGGCAGCTACATCGCCTCCGAAGTGATGCAGCAGGCGTTCGACTATCTCGATGCGCCTGTGGTCACCTGCACCGGCAAGGATGTGCCCATGCCCTATGCCGCGAACCTCGAAAAACACGCGCTGGTCACCACCGACGAGGTGATCGCGGCGGTGAAACAAGTGACCTACCGGTAAGGAGAGACAGCGATGCCCACTGAAATCCTGATGCCCGCCCTCTCTCCGACGATGGAGGAAGGCACCCTGGCCAAATGGCTGGTCAAGGAGGGGGACACCGTCTCCTCCGGTGATCTTCTGGCCGAGATCGAAACCGACAAGGCCACCATGGAGTTCGAAGCCGTAGATGAAGGCGTCATCGCCAAGATCCTGGTGGCCGAAGGCACCGAAGGGGTAAAGGTCAACAGCCCCATTGCCGTGCTCTTGGCCGATGGCGAGAGCGCCGATGATGTGGCCGCAGAGCCTGCCCCGAAACCGGAGGCGTCTGCACCGGCAAACGGCGTCGGCAACGACAATGGCGGCCCCAAGGAGGCTCCTGCGTCGAGCGCAGCCCCTGCCTCCCCTGCCCCAGCCGCGCCTGTGGCCGCAGATGGCAACCGCATCTTTGCCTCTCCGCTGGCGCGCCGCATCGCGGCGGACAAAGGGCTTGATCTGGCCGCAATCACCGGCTCCGGCCCCCGCGGGCGGATCATCAAAGCCGATGTGGAGAACGCCACCGCAGCGCCGAAAGCCGCGGCCGCCCCGGCTGCAAGCGCTGCCCCCGCCGCAGCGGCCCCTGCTCCGGCAACCGGCCCGTCTGCCGATATGGTGGCCAAGATGTACGAAGGCCGTGCTTACGAGGAGGTCAAGCTCGACGGTATGCGCAAGACCATCGCCGCGCGCCTGTCCGAGGCCAAGCAAACCATCCCGCATTTCTACCTGCGCCGGGACATCCAGCTTGACGCGCTTCTGGCCTTCCGCAGCCAGCTCAACAAACAGCTTGAGGGGCGCGGCGTAAAGCTGTCGGTGAATGACTTCATCATCAAGGCCGTGGCGCTTGCCCTGCAATCAGTTCCCGAGGCCAACGCCGTCTGGGCAGGCGACCGGGTGCTGCAGATGAAAGCCTCGGATGTCGCGGTCGCCGTTGCCATCGAAGGCGGGCTGTTCACGCCGGTCTTGCAGGATGCGGATATGAAGTCGCTGTCCGCGCTTTCGACCGAGATGAAAGACCTCGCCGCCCGCGCCCGTGATCGCAAGCTTGCCCCCCATGAGTACCAGGGTGGTGCATTTGCCATCTCCAACCTTGGCATGTTCGGGATCGACAATTTCGACGCCATCGTGAACCCGCCGCACTCCGGTATCCTCGCGGTCGGGGCGGGCAGCAAGAAGCCCGTCGTCGGCGCCGATGGCGAGCTGAAGGTCGCAACTGTCATGAGCGTCACCATGTCGGTGGATCACCGGGTCATCGACGGCGCCCTTGGCGCCAACCTCTTGGCGGCGATCGTCGAAAACCTGGAAAACCCCATGGTCATGCTGGCTTAAGGCTGTCCCGACCAAAGCCACAAGACGAAAAAAAGGCGGTCTCCGGTTTGGGGACCGCCTTTTCTTTGATCTGTTGTGCTCTGCCGCTCAACTCTCGCGGCGCAGCACCTGGTTCATGCTGACGGCGGGTTGGGCGCAACCGGCCTCTCCGACGATCCGCGCGGGCACGCCTGCAACCGTCTTGCAGGGGGGCACATCTTCCAGCACGACCGAACCTGCCGCGATACGGCTGCAATGACCGATCCGGATATTCCCCAGAACCTTGGCCCCGGCTCCGATCAGCACCCCGTCTTCGATCTTGGGGTGGCGGTCTTCCTCTTCCTTGCCGGTGCCGCCAAGGGTGACGGAATGCAGCATGGAAACATTGTCCCCAACCACCGCCGTTTCGCCGATGACGATGGAATGCGCGTGGTCGATCATGATGCCCTGCCCGATGCGCGCTGCCGGATGGATATCCACGCCAAAGATCTCGGAAATGCGCATCTGGAAGAAGTAAGACAGATCGTAATCGCCTTGGGTCCACAGCCAATGCGCCACACGATAGGCCTGAACCGCCTGATATCCCTTGAAATAGAGGATCGGCTGCAACAGACGGTGGCAGGCCGGGTCGCGCTCGTAGACAGCCATGAGATCGGCGCGCGCGGCGGCGACCAGTGCCGGATCGGCCTCATAGGCGGCCTCGACGATCTCCCGCAGGATGACCATCGACATTTCGTTCGAACAGAGCTTGGCCGCGATCCGATAGGACAGTGCCTTTTCGATTGTTGGGTGATGCAGGATGCAGGCATGGATCAAGCCGCCCATGAGAGGCTGTTTGTCAACCGCCTCCTGCGCTTCGGACGCAATACGGTCCCATACAGGGTCCAGAGGTGTCACGGCTTTGCGGGTCTTGATCATGGCGATACATCCTTTGCTGCCCTCAGGATATGTACCTAACGCAGAAATGACCAAACGCAAATTCGTGAAGTAAGATATTTCGAGCCTTGATGACAGGTTTCCCGGGCGTGCCACAAGCGCCGCGCGGCAGCGCGGCGCCGGGCCCAACGGGTGGGAAGCCCTGTTTCAGGGCTGCTGCCACCGGGCGGGAGTTCCAGCGCTCAGGGCTTTGGAGGATCGTCCGGGAAGCCGTCCCCGCCCGCCAGGACGAGCCGCCGCTCCATCTCCAGCAGCACCATGATCGTGCAACGCAGATAGTCCGTGTGATCAAGCGTTGGCTCATCCGCAAGTGCAAAGCGACGCGCGGCAGCTTCAAGCGCGCCATTTCCCCATTCCGGATGCAAGCTGCCCGCCCCGCCGTCCCGCTCCAGAGCGGCTTGTGCACCCTCGAAAATGGCCGTCAGCACGGTGCCTCTCCGACCGCAAGGTGCCGCAAGAACAGCGCGGGCCACTGTCGCGACATCCCCCGGCAGAATGGGCCGCCTCATGCTAAAACGACCCGCGCCGCAATGCCTGCGCCAAAACGATCGGACAGTTGCGCGACTTCGAAGATATCCCCGGGCATGACAGCGTCGGCCGCTTGCATTGCCATATCGTAAGCCCAGGCGCTTTGGGTTGTGATATCTTCGCGCAAGAGGGTCTGACCGCGCAGGATACGGACCCTGTACTGCTCCCGCGCCTCGCCCAGAGGCACATCCGGCAGATCCCAGCTGTCCCCTTCGATCCGGGTGCGGCGGATCCAGCTGACCTGCGTATCCTCGCCCAGCGCGCCGCCCAGACGCAGGTGGACCGGCGCATAGGGGCGCAAGCCGTTGCCATCAAAGGCTTCGATGCGGTGCGTGTAGCTTGGATCCTCATATCCGCGCCGGGCGGGTCCGATCCGGTAGTGGCGCGCAATCCGGCGCTGGTCGAGCGGCAGATCCAGTTGCCGCGGCGTTCCATCCAGCAGAACGACATAAGAGCCCGCAGGCCAGACCTCCGGCATCAGCCCGTCACTTCCCAGCTGCCCACGCAGGCGCCCACGCAACAGATATGTGCCGGTTGCGACCAGCTCAGCCTCCCGGAACTGAAAGATCTCCCAGTTGCCATTGCTGCCATCGCCGATGGCCATCGCATTGGCACCACTGAGAACCGCCAAAGGATCACGCCCCTCCAGACTGCCGTGAACAAGCCGAACCTGCAGATCGCCCCCAAGATCCCAGCGCCCAACCGGACCCGCAGGAAGCGGTGTTTCCGTGACGCCGACCACAGATCGCGCGGCGATGATCTCTTCCAGAACATAGCCTTCATCCGCCTGCGCGCCATAGACGGCGACGGTTCCTGGCCAGGCGGCGGCGCTTACCGCAAGATGGGGTGCATGCGGCACCTCCTCTCCGGTCAGAAGGGGCAGGTCCATGAACAGCGGCAGCACCGGCGTTGGCGCCACAAAGGCGTTCACTCCGGGCAGGTCGTCAGGGACGTCAGCCGGTTCATAGACGCCGGGATCGATCCGGACCGCCTCTACCACCTGCGCCTCTGCCATCTCGATCCGGTCCAGCCGGAACAGCGCGCGGGGGGACTTCCCGCGCTCGTTTTCCGGCCCCGAAGGATCTGCGACGGGCAATGCAACGACATCGCCCACGCCAAGCCCCAGCCGGGACGGCGGCAGCACAAAGCGGGCGGTGTCCCGCGCAATGCGGGCTTCAATCAGCCAGCGATCCGCAGTCTGACGGGCCTCGGCGCGCGTGAGCACCAGCGCCAGATCATTCTGGCTCACTGCGTGGCTCGCCTCATCCGGCAGGATCGCCTCTACCGAAGCCATATCATAGCCTGCGCCCCATTCAGAGAAACGCAGACGGAAACGGCCAGCCAGTTCTGCCTCTCCCGAACGCACATGGGACAGTCCGCCCTCGACCTCGCCGCTATCGACCAGGGTTTCCAGTGCCAGGTTTTGCGCTTTGCCTCCCGTGCGCTCGCGGAACCGCAAAAGACCGTCCTGTTCGATGGCATCAAACCCGTGCCGCAGCATCAGGGGCTGCAAGGCGGCACGCGCCTCTTGCGTGCTATCCAGCGAATAGCCGTGGACCAGCCCATAAAGGGTACTGGTATCGATGTCCGTCAGGCCCGATCGGGCGCACAGTTCGTGCACCACCGACGCAAGGCTGCGCTGACCGATCCGCCCATTGAGCCAGTGGCCGCGCAGGTAGTTTGCACCATCGCTCCAGATCTCCACATCATTGGGAAAAGCCGGAAAAGGACGCACATCCCAGGCCCAGACATAGGCGTTGGCCATATCCACCATGGGCGCCTCATACTCGGGCGAGACAGGGTTGTTGACGGGATCGCTCCAATAGCCAAGCATCGCCCGCAGGTAGTGCCGCTGGATCAGATCGTCGCGCTGCCCGTTCGAATATTTCGGCAGTCTGGATTCCGAGCTTTTGGGGTCCAGGAACTTGTTCGGCTGGTTGGTTCCCCGGTCAATGGCCGCGCAACCCAGTTCGGTGAACCAGATCGGCTTGCTCTGCGGCTGCCAATCTGTTGGGTAAGGCTGACGGACCCCGCCGATCCGCTCGTGATGTGTGTTTGCCCACCAGTTGCGGATATCCTTGTAGCGCCAGATCCAGGGTTCATTATGGCTGCCATCGGTGATGGGAGTACGGATCTGTGCGTCTTCCGCATCGGGGGAATGATAGTACCAGTCGTAGCCCTCACCGCCTTCGATGTTGCCGCGCAGATACTCAAGGTCATAGATCGCGGGTACACCCGCCACAGCGTCCAAGTGATCCTCGTTCTGGCGCCAGTCGGACAGCGGCATGTAGTTATCGATCCCGACGAAATCGATCTGTGGATCCGCCCACAGCGGATCAAGGTGGAAATAGCGGTTACCTTCCGGGCTGCTATACCCCCAGTATTCCGACCAATCCGCCGCATAGCCGATCTTGACCTCTGGCCCAAGGATCTGGCGCACATCAGCCGCCAGATCCCGCAAGGCCGCAACCGCCGGAAATCCGCTGGCGCCGCGGATCTGCGTGAGGGCACGCATTTCTGAGCTGATGCAAAAGGCCTCAACACCGCCCGCTGCCGCGCAAAGGGCGGCGTTGTGCAGGATGAACCGCCTCAGCCCCCATTCCTCGGGTCCTTTGTAGGTGACGGCGCCATGTGAGACCGAGAAGTCCGCAACCCGCGCCTGCCCCATGAAAGCGGCCACTTCGGCATCGGCAGCGGCACTCTGGTCCGGGGATCCGTTTCGGCCGGGGGCAATCGACAGGGTGATCCGCCCGCGCCAAGGAAGATGCGGCTGATCGGCGCTGTCGCTCCAGGGATCCGGCAGTCCGTTGCCTTCGGCCTGATCCATCAGGATGAACGGGTAGAACATCACCCGCCGCCCCTGTTCGCGCATGGTCTGGATCGCTTCGATCACAGCCGCATCCGCAGGGGTGCCACCATAAACCGGAGAGGCTTCACTATCCTTCAACACCTCCTCCGCGGTTGCCCGCGTCAGACCTGACACGCGCCAGGGCATGCCCACCCCATCGGCACGCTTCTGCTCTACCTTCGGTTTGATTTGGCAGTCCCCGCACCGCAGGTCATCCCCGAACCAGGACACGATCAAGGAGGCCGCATCGCAGGCGGGGAGTTCCTGTTCCAGCGCCTCCAGAGCGGACAGAAGGTCCGTCTGCCCCGAAGGCGTGTGCGTATTGGCCGCGCGCATATCGCCGGGTCCGCCGGAATAGTTCACCGGGCTGGCCGCAAGGGCATACTCCCCGGTCCCCGGCATCAGCGCGACACCGCGCAACAGCTGCCCCGGATCATCGGCATACTCCGGGCGACCGGGCTGTTCGCCCCGGATCACCTCGAATGAAAACTGCGGCACCCGGTTGCCAAAACCCTCAAGCTGGATGTTCTCCATCACCACATAGGCGGTGCCGCGATAGGCCGGCACCCGCCCCGCACCCTCAACCGCCTCCATCAGCGGATCGGGCGCCTGATCGGGCGTACCCCGATAGACCGTCATATTGAGATCCAGCGGCGAGACTTCTTCCCCATCGGCCCAGACGCGGGCGACCGAAGTAATCTCACCCTCGCACAAGGCAATCGCAAGCGAGACCGAATAGCTGTAGCGGGTCACCGTGGGCTGGCGCGGGGCACCTTTCCCGCCGCCCCCAGTTGTTTGACTGCTTTCCAGAAACTGCGTGGACCAGATCACCTGTCCGCCGACACGGGTGCGGCCAAAGACCTGTGCGATGGGCTCGCCTTCGCTGGCCTGGGTCAGGCGGAACTGATTGACCTTTCCAGTCTCGACCGGGTCAGATCCGGCCCCAAACAGGCGCTCATCTATGGCGCGGCCCAATGTGGCCCCGATGGCGCGCCCGATCACAACAGAAGACAAGCCCGCCACGCTGCCGCCAACCGCGCCACCGATTGCGGCACCTGCCGCCGAAAGAAGAATAGTTGCCATCAGAGACCCTCTTGCGGGAATGCAAATCGCGCGGCGGTACTCCGCCGCCTTCATGTCCCGAGCCGAGCCAGGACTGGATGCCAAGATGTTTTGCCACGGATCCCGCCCGCATCCGAAAGAGCAGCACATCCCCAAGGGCTGCGTCCTGCAGCGGCTTCGGACTGAGATGCGTCCGGGCAGCCTCCAACAGGCGTTCCTCGCCCTGAGGCTCGGACCAGTCCATCGTGTAAGCCGGCAGAGCGGCCGGTTCCGCCCCCTCCAGTTCGCGCCAGATCCCGCGCACAAGCCCCAGACAATCACATCCTGCGCCGCGCCGACTGGCCTGATGCACATAAGGCGTCCCCAGCCAGCCTCGCGCAGTTTCGGCGATCCTGGCGCCGCTCATCTGCGGCTGCCGCCGGTATTGGCGCCGCTTGATTTCGGCACCGACATCACCCAGTCCTCGCCCGGGATATCGGGGAACCCCTGGTAGTTCAGCAGGTTGTTGAACTTCAGACGGCAGGTCTCCATCCGCTTGTCGCAGCCCGCCTCAAGCCGGACCAGATCCCCCGGAGCAACGGGCGTGCGCAAGGGTTCCCACAGCTCGATCCGGCGCACCTGCCCCGCGATGCGGTCCTGCTTTATCGCGCTCCAAAGCCCCTTGGCCGCTCCACCCAGCACGGTCAGGCGGCCGCGCGTGAACCATTCCGGTTCAAACCCCGCCAGATCGTGCCAGAAGAACACACGGCCCTCTTCGCTGCGCTCTACCCCACGCTGCACGGCATAGCCGGGGGCGCCGAGGTCAAAGCCGCAGTGCGCATCGCCCAGAACGGCAGTGCAGGGTTTCTGGTAGATCCGCCCCAGCGGTCGGTTCAATCCCTCGCTGAGGCCGCGCAGCTCGGCCTCGAAGGCACCGCCTGCGCGCCGCAACTCGCCGATGGAGCCGCGAAACTGCAACCACCGCACCGAGACGTCCTGCCAATTGACCAGCCAGCAGCGCACATCGGCTCCATCAAAACGGCCCGCCTCGATCTCATCTTCCCGGATCGCAGCATCCGACAGCGCTCCAAGCGCCTCGGTATTGTCAACCGACAGCCCCGTCGCCTGTTGAAGGGCGCGTGCGGTCAGACCGCTGCCCGCCTTGAACGATATGTCGTCAAACGCAAGATCCCGGTCGTGATCGGTGAATCCAAAGACCTCGCTGTCCCGCCGCGTCAAGGCCCAGGCCCGGCACAGGGTGGTCAGGCCCGTGGCAACGTGATCCAGAAACGCCTGCGAAGGTCCCGCCATCAGACACGCACCTCGACGATCGGCACGGCTGGCACATCCCCGGCCCTGAACGAGGCCACGCTGGTCTGGATCTGATCGGTATCAAAGCGCACCGGGACGTCGAATTCAAAACCGGCCACCACCTGAAGGCCCGCCTCGGGCGGGTAGGCAAGCGTGATCAGCCCCGAGGTCGCATCAAGCTCATAGTCAACACTCTCGCGCAATTCCTCCTGCTCGATCCCGACCCGCACGGTGTCGGCCACGGGTTTGGCGATGGGCCGCAGGTAGGTTGTCTCACCCGAGCGATAGGTTTTGGCCAGTTGAAAAGCGCTCGTCACCCCGTCGCCCAGGCCGATCACCTCATCCCGGTAATCCACATCGGCGGTGGCGCGGGCGGATTTGAAATCGGACCAGTCCTTCCAGCGAAACCCATACATCTGCCCCTGACGCGCCTCAAAGAAGGCGATCAGCACCTCCACATCGTCAAGAGACCGCAGGCCCAGCCCCGCATCATAGCGCCTGCGCGAATGCGCCCAGGGCGTGTTGCGTTCCTCGTGACCATTGGCCAGCGTCACGATATCTGTACGTCGCTGGGGACCTCCGACAGACCCAAAGCTGAGCGAGGCCGGAAACCGGATTTCATGGAAGCTCATCGCAAAATCTCCCCGAGTTGTTCAGCGGTTGCGGTTGCCGCGCGTCAAAGCGCGGGACAGGCGCGCGGCGATCTGGCCCTGGCTGCGCTGAAAGCCCTGCACATCGGGCGTCGTAATATTCATCACCACCTGGGTTGGACGCCCTCCGGCGCTGGTCACGCCCAGCGAGCCATCGGCAGCGCGGCGCAGGGGCAGGATTGCCTCAGGACCGGCTTCCCCCATCAACCCCATTCCCCCGCGCATCGGGAACAGGGTGGCGCCGCTCACGACGCCGCCACGGGCAAAGGGCATCACGCGCCCTTCGGAAAACGCCGCGCCATCGGCAAAGGGCAAAAGCCCGCTCACGAGGTTGCCCACACCCGAGGCCAGGAGGCCGCCGACATGATCGGTGACTGGGCGAATGGCGGCGTTGTAGGTGGTGCGGATCATCGAGCGCGCAACGGTATCCAGCGCGTCAGACAGGCTCTTGCCGTCAAAGACCACCCCTTCGAAGGCGCGTCGCAGGCCGCGCGACATGCCGCGTTCCAGCGTCTGCACATCCTTGCCCGTCGCCGCAAAGGCATCGCGCACCCGGCGCAACTCGGTATCGAAACTTGCCGCCATGCCCGCGGCATCGCCCAGGGCATCCCCCAAGGCTTCGCTGCGCAGCTCAAGCTCTGCGATTTCAGTTTCCGCCATCGGCATGCTCCTCGCTCTTTGGCCCATCCGGGAAGGCTGACATCAAATCCTGAAGTCCGGCCCGGTCCATCGCCGCCCTGCCCCCTTCGTGCCCCAGCATCAGGCGCAATTCTGCCGGGGTCAGACGCCAGAACGCATCCGGAGTCAGGCGCAGCCCGGTCAGGCCAAGCCGCATCAGCGCAGGCCAGTCAAAGCCGCTCATGTCCGGGCCTCAGGGAGTGCAAAGCTGCGCGCCAAAAGCTGGGCTGCGATCCGCGCGGCACCCATCGGACCACCGGCAATCTCGGCTTTTCCCAGATCCTCAGCGCGCAGATCATGCCCGCCACCCTCAAGCCCCGCCGCGATCAGCGCCAGGATATCGCGGGCCGAGAACCGACCCTCTTCGAACCGCTTCACAAGATCCACGAGGGAACCTTCACCCAAGCTCTGTTCCAGGCTGGCCAGCGCGCCAAGGGTCAGTTTCAGCGCATAGGCGCGCCCATCGATGACGATCTCGACCTCGCCTGCAAAGGGGTTGACCATGGCTCAGACCGCCGTGAACGTCAGCGCGCCGGCACTGGCCAGCGACAGCTCGTACGTGGCCTCGCCATTGTGTGTACCGGCATATTCCAGAGCCGTTACCTGAAAGGGACCTTTGATGATGCCGAAATCAGGCACAACCACCTGAAAGTCCGGGGTGATCCCGTCAAAGAACAACTGCCGCGCGCGCTCATCCGTGCCCTCATCGCGGAACACGCCCGAGCCGGAGATATTGGCTGAGCGCACCCCCGCACCAGAAAGCAGCTCACGCCAGCCGCCCTGGCTTTCGAGGCTGGTCACATCGACACTTTCGGCATTGAAACTGATGCGCGTGGCCCTCAGCCCCGCGATGGTTTCGAACTGACCATCCCCGGTCATGTCGACCTTGATCAGCAGATCCTTGCCATTCTGTGCACCCATGGGGTCACTCCACTTTCTATCTGTTTACAGGGGGTTGCGCCTCTGGCTTGGCGCGCTCAGCCGTCTTCGACCCGCGCCGCAAAGCGCAGGATGATGCTGCGCCCGCCATCCGCCAGACGCTCGGCTGCGGCGCGTTCAAACCACAAGCCGACAAGTCGGCCGCGCGACAGGGTCAGTGGCGCATTGATCAGCGCATCGCAGACTGCCGCTGCCACGGCTTTCGCCGCCGAAAACCCGGCGGTGTCAGAAAAGACGCTGACCGTAAAACGATGCCGCGCGCCTGCGCCGGAGACATCCGAGCGGTCCTCCACCTCTTCGGGGCCAAGGGCCACATAGGTCTGAGGCAGGGCACCCGAAGGCAGCGCATCGAACAGGTCGCTGCCGATCAACGCCGTCAGCCCCGGGTCCGCCGCAAGATGCTGATAGACCGCAGATTGAAGCGCCTCTGATAGGGCATAGCTCATGCGCCCACCTCCTCAACCGCGAAACAGGTCAGGTAGCGTCCGCGCGCGTCCGCCTCGCTCACCGCATCGATGCGAAACAGCCGCGTTCCATCGCGAAACCGCTGGTCGGGGCGCGGCCGCGACACGGCGCCGACCGGCGACGCCCGAACCGTGATCCGGTAGCGCTGCAGCGAGAGACTGCCACCCTGCTGATCGGCACTGCGCCCGCTCAGGGCGCTCACCTCGGCCCAAAGCGTTCCAAGCGCCGCCCAGCTTTCCACATAGCCCCCAGCCCCATCGGGAAGCCGCTGCGGGTCTTCCAGCACAAGCCGACGGGCCAGCTGCGGCGCGGGCACAGAAACGCTCATTGAACCGCCCGCAACGACAGGCGCGGGGCACGGTACCGCTGGATCAGGCTGGTGACACCAAAGGGCATGCAGCCGCCGTGCAGCCCCGTGTCCGCGCGGTACTCGTAGTAATGCGCCGCCAGCATCAGGACAGACTGAGCCAGATCGGCCGGCAGATCGCCCCAGGTGGCGCCCAGACCGGCCTCAAAGGTGATCTTTGCCGTGCCACCTTCGGCCACGAGCGGCAGATAACCGTGCACGGGGCGCAGTTTCGGGTGATGGGTATCCTGCTCCAGGTAATAGAGCGCGGGATCAAGCACGCGTTCGCTGCCGACGGCATCCACCATCACCACCGACGAAATCGCCAGAACCGGCGCAACCGGCACAGTGGCCGCCCCCGGATCGCGCCAGCGGGGCAACACCCATTCGAACGTCCGCTGGATCAGCGCCTTGCCGGTGCGCGCCTCAATGGCCGAAATCGCCGCCCGCAGAAAGCCGCTCAGCACGCCGTCCTGAAGGCTTTCTTCGCCAAAGCCGGTGCCCAGTCGCAGATGCGCCTTGAAGGCCTCCAGCGGCAAAGCGCTGTCCGGCACCTGTGCCACTTCGGTCAAAATCATCTCATCTCTCCGCAGTTCCCCGCACAATCCGGCCCTGGGCCGGTGTCCCCCAGGTTTGATCATTGCAGCGGGCGCACATCCTCTCTGCCGCTCGGACGGAGGGGGAGCAGCTGGACGACAAAGAGTAAGTGACATGCGCCCGCCGACGGGTCCGGGCTGCCGGCCCCGTCATCGGTTCCAAGCGGTTAGCTCAGGCCGAATTTCAGCAGTTTGATGGCGGCAAAATCGCTGACATCGCCGCCGATACGTTTGGTGGCATAGAACAGCACGTGCGGTTTGGCGCTGAAGGGGTCGCGCAGTACCCGCAGATCGGGCCGTTCGGCAATCGTGTAGCCGGCAGCAAAGTCGCCGAAGGCCACGGAAAAACTGTCCGTCGCGATATCCGGCATGTCCTCGGCCACCAGCACCGGATAGCCCATCAGCCGCGCGGGCTCACCGGCCGCCAGACCATCGGACCACAGGAAACGGCCATCGGCGTCTTTCAGCTTGCGGATCACGCCTGCCGTTTTGGAGTTCATCACGAAGGACGCACCGGCGCGATACTGCGCCCCCAGCGCATAGACCAGATCGATGATGGCATCACCCGTGCCAATATCCCCATCGCCCCCTGTCGCGACATAGCCGAGACTGCCCCAGGACCAGACGTCGTTGTCCACCGTCGGATGGGTCAGAATACCGGTGGGCTTGTCCACCCCATCGCCGGTCAGGAACGCCGCGGCCTCGGCCCGGGAAAATTTGTCGGCTATCCGGCCCGCAAGCCAACCTTCGATGTCAAAGGCGCTGTCGTCCAGGAGCCGCTGCGAGGCCTTCGGAAGCGCGCTCAGCTCGTGCAGAGGGATGGTGATGCGGTCAATCGACGGTGTCCCGGTTTCGCCTCTGGGGTCGGTCTCGCTCGCCCAGCCTGCGCCCACATCGGTATGATCGATCAGCACGTCATAAGAGGTCGCCTCCACGTTCACCACCAAGGCCACGGCCCGGATCGACGCCGTCGACTGGAGCACTGATTTCACGGTATCGGCGGTTTGCGGATCCACGAGGTAGCCACCATCGCTGTTGACCGATCCCGACAGGGATTTTGCATCCAGCTCAAGGCCCCTCAACGCCCCTTCATCGCCCGAGCGCAGGTAGGCGCCAAATGCCTTTTGATGGGGGGCGCCGATCTCCTCGCTTGCGGCAAGATGGGGGCGCGCCGCCACCTGAGTTTTTCGATCCAGCATGGTCATTCGCTCTTCCGTCTGTTTCAGTTTCGCCTGCACTTCACCCTGGAACCCCCTGAAGTCTTTGACAAAGCCGGAAACGGCCTGACGGACTTCCTGCACCAGCGGCACCGCATCTCCGGCCAGGGCCGGGATTTCCTGTTTGCTCATTTGTTGTCCTGTTTCCTTGAGGTCCTACGCATCCCGCGCGCCGCGCAGTTCGGCCGCAAGGGCGCGCAACACGGTTTCCGTCTCGGAGGTCGATTTCGCGGCAACCCGCGCTGCCGCCAGCATGGGAAAGGTCACCAGTGACACTTCCCACAGGTCCAGCTCGGTCAGCTTTCGCCCGCCCCCCTCATGGCGCGCGGCCTTCACCGTGCGATAGCCGATCGACAGCCCATCCAGCGCCCCCGCCGCAATCAGCGAAACCGCCTCCGCTCCGCGTCGTGTTTCGGTCAGAACCCGCCCTTTCACCCAGAGGCCGCGCGCATCCTCTCGCACCTCCTCCCAGACCCCGATGGGCTGACCGGGATCGTGCTGCCACAGCATCTTGACCTTGCAGTCCCTGGCCGCAAGCGCGCGGAGCGACGCCACATAGGCCCCGGGCATCACGATATCGCCGCCCTGGTCAATCTCACCGAACAGACTGGCATAGCCTTGAATGACGTTATCCCCTTCCAGTCGCAGCGCGGTATCACTGCCTGCGAATTTTTGCTCAAGCTCTAACTGCGCCTGCATGAGAAATTCCTTATATACACCTGATATTTCAAACTATTGCGAAACCAGAAAGGACTGGAACGCCTGCGCCAGGATCACGGCTGCGACGCCATAGACCGTGAGCCAAAGCCGTTTTTCCAGCCGCTCGATCATCTGTTCGATCCGTTCCAGCCGCCGGTTCATTGCCTGGTTTTGGATCTCCGTGACCCGTTCATGGGCCGACAGGCGCAGGCCCGGAGAGCAATCGAAAGGAGGGAGAGGCATCTCAGGCATTGTCATCGCTCACCTGCAGGGGCGGAAGACCGAGCAGCCGACGCTTTTCATCCGTGCTGAGGAAATCTGCCTGCGAGACCCGTCGCCACTGCGCCTCACGCTCAGAGGACAGAGCCGAAACCTGATCGACATCTGCGCGCAACTCCAGCGCCTCGCCAGTGAAACCTGACAGCCAGTCCGACAGAACAGCCGCCACGCGAGACACCAACGGCAGCACCGTCAGACGATAGAAGGCGCGGTTCGCTTCCTGATAATTGGCGTAGGCCGCATCCCCTGGCAGGCCAAGAAGCATGGGCGGCACCCCAAAGGCCAGGGCGATTTCCCGTGCGGCGGCCTCTTTCGTCTTTTGAAATTCCATGTCCGATGGCGAAAACCCCATCGGTTTCCAATCCAGCCCTCCTTCCAGAACCATCGGCCGTCCGGCGTTTCGCGCTCCCTGAAAGTTGCTTTCTATTTCGTCACTTAGACGGCGGAATTGATCATCAGACATCATCCCCTGGCCGTCACTGCCAGACCACACCAGCGCGCCAGACGGACGCGCGGCATTGTCGAGCAGCGCCTTTGACCAGCGTGAGGCCGCATTGTGCACATCTACCGCCGTGGCGGCCGCCTGAATCGGCGCGAACCCGTAGTGGTCGTCCTGCGGATGAAAGCTGCGGATATGGCAGATCACACGTCGGCCACCTGCAGCGGCAAATCGATGTTTGCGCCCGGACACCGCATAGTCATAGGCAACCGGCCAGCCATCGGCGCCCGGCACCACGCTCATCCGGTCCGGGCGCAGCACATGCAGTTCGCTCGGCAGGCCCTCCTCTGTTGCCACGGCCTCGACGTAGGCATTGCCTGACAGCAGAAGATGACCAACCAGCGCCTCCATCAGGTCAGACCGCGACTGAGCCGGGTTCGGGCGGGCCAGCAGGGTCAGGAGCGGATGGGTTTCATAACGCTGCGCGCTGTCCTGCAGGATCAGGGGCAAGGCCGCTGCCGCCTCGGCGATCAGCTTTACGGCACGAAACCCGACCGGGTTGCCGGCAAAACCGTTGCGCGTCAGAGAGACGGTATCGCGTGCGCTCCAGGTCGTGCTGCCGAGGCCATGCCAGTTCACGACCCGCGCGGCTGCACTTGCTTTGCGTTCATCCGGCTGTTGTGGCGGCTGTCCAATCGGCCGCGTCTTGCGCCGCAGGCGGTCAAAGACCATGCTGCACTCCTCATTCCTGATCGACGCGGATGCGCCCTTTGCTGGAGACAGTTGTGACATCCAGAAATGAAAATCGGCCCATCCGCGCGCCCGGCGCAGTTGCAACACCCGCCGCAGCGCCGTCAGAGCATCCGCGCCCGCGGGACCCGCAGATCTGCGGCAGGCCGGATCATCAGCTCGTGCAGAGCCCAGACAAGGGCATCCAAGCGGTCGGGAGAGCCCTGCCCCTGAAAGCCGCGCGCCGTCATCTGACACATCTGGTCCTCAAGCTCTCCCAGCCCGTGCAGATGGGAAACACGCCCCTGTTCATAAAGCGCCGCCACCGGTTCGGCCCGTGCCCCCTTTCCCCGAGCGGCATGCAGGGCACGAAAGGGCACCATCGGGTCCACTTGCCGCAGGACGTTTTCCACCAGGGCACCGCCTTGGTTGACCTCGGCCACCAGACGGTCGCCGCCATACTCATCCCGCGCGGCGATCGCTGCCCGCGCCCAGGCCAGAGGCTGTGCCCCCTGCACCGTGCAATCCGCCAGCACAAAGGCACGCCAGTCTTGCGGCGGGCCATCGGTGATGGCCCCGGCCACCACGATGCCACACGCGTCCGAGGATTTTCCGGCGCTCACCGCCGGATCCACCGCAACCACAACCCGGCTGAGAGGCGGATGCGCCTCTTTGCGCAGCTTTTCAAGCTGCGCCGCCGTCCACAGCGCCCCCTGCACATCCTCGAGCAGTTCTCCATCCAGTTCCTGCCGCCCCAGGCGTGATCCGGCGTAACGTGCGCGCACGTCCGCGATGAAGGAGGGGGCCAGATTGGCCCGGTTCGCTTCGGTTGCCGCATGGGTCTGGACCGTGGATGGCAGCGCCAGAACCCTGCGCAACAGGGCCACATTGCGTGGGGTCGTCGTCACACAGGCCTGCGGGAGCTGCCCGAGCCGAAGCGCAAACTGCAGCATATCCCAGCAGTCCTGGCCCTTTTTCCACTTGGCCAGCTCATCCGCCCAGGCCGCATCGAACTGAGGCCCTCGCAAAGCTTCGGGGTCGCTTGCAGAGAAGGCCTGTGCCATCGCCCCGTTGGCCCATATCAGCTTGCGCTCGCTGGCCTTCCACATTGGCCGCCGGTCCGGCGGCGCGCAGGCAAGCAGCCCGCTGTCGCCCAGGATCATGACGTCGCGCACCTGATCGTAGGTTTCTCCAACCAGCGCCACCCGTTCGGCCCGGCCCGCTGCAAGCGGTGTTGCGCCTTCAACATGTGCCCGCAGCCATTCGGCCCCCGCCCGTGTCTTGCCCGCACCCCGTCCGCCCAGGATCACCCAGGTCCGCCAGTCCCCACCCGGCGGAAGCTGGTGCGGATGCGCCCAGACTTCGAAAAGATAGGGAAGTGCCCGCAAAGCATCATCACTCAGGCCTTTCAGAAGCCTTTCCTCCAGCGCTGGCGGACCGGAGGCGAGCCAGGCGGCAGCTGATTTCAACCCTTGCCGAATTGAGGTCCAGTCCGCTGTCTTGGGCTGCTGCGCCATGCGTTTGTTCTGCAAGCGTCTTCTCCACCTTTTGGCAATCCCGGATCAGGCTGTCGAGTTTGGCGACCTGTCGCTGTTCCCCCTCGTCCAGGGCATCTGGACCCATCTCCTCCAGTCGTTCCCGCAACTGTTCGGCCTTTTGACGCAGCCTCAGGATCGAGGCCCGCAGCGAGCGCAGCAAGTCACCGGTTGGATGATGCGGATCCACGGCCTCAGGATCTGTCACGATAATCTGTCATGGAAATGATGGACCTCATTCGGAAGCGCCCCGGATGAGAGAAAAAACAAGCGACCACCGAACATGATCGGGGCCGCCAAGTTTCCTTCCAACTGCAATACAACTTATACGGTATTTTCCCTCACGGGTCAAGCCAACCGACGCGACTGGCGCACTCCTGCACAAGGCGCCGTTAGGATTTCCCTACTGATATCCAGCGTTACCGACTGTTCAGGGGTTTTCTTCTTTTGCACCAACAACAAAAAGGGCGCCGCGGCGCCCTTCTGACCAAATCTCACGTAATAACCGTGCCCGCGGAGAGTTTAGTTGTTGTTTCTTTCAGCTTCGATCTGGCGCCATTTTGCGACGTTGCGGTTGTGCTCAGCCAACGTTTCGGCAAAGGCGTGACCGCCCGTGCCATCTGCCACAAAGAACAGGTAATCCGTCCGGTCCGGATTCACCGCCGCTATCAGACTGGCAAGGCCGGGGTTGGCGATCGGCGTCGGGGGAAGCCCCTCGATCACGTAGGTATTCCACGGCGTGACGCCGCGCAGCTCGCTCTGACGCAGGCCGCGCCCCAATACACCCTCACCTTTGGTGACACCGTAGATGACGGTCGGGTCGGTCTGCAGACGCATGCCCCGCTTCAGTCGGTTGGTGAAAACGCTCGCGACTTGCCCGCGCTCTTCGGCAACGCCGGTTTCTTTTTCGATAATCGACGCGAGGATGAGCATCTCTTCGGGGGTTTCCACCGCCGCATCGGGCGAGCGCGCCTCCCAGGCGTCATTGATCCGCTCGATCTGGCGGTCCTGCATCTCGGCCAGAATTTCGGCGCGCTGGTCGCCAAGGCTGACCTCGTAGCTGTCCGGAGCAAGCATACCCTCGGGTGGACGCGGGCCGGTTTCGCCTTCAAGGATATCCATGGCCTTGAGCGACTCGGTCACCTGCCAGCTTGTGACGCCTTCGGCCAGAGCGATGCGGAAGCGGGTGTCGGCTTCGGCCTTCTTCTCCAGGTATTCTGCCGGGGCTTCATCCTCGGCCGGGTTGAACTCGGCCCGCTCCACAAAGCGATTGCTGGTGGGGTCCAGCTCGCGCACCTCTGCCAGAACCCGCGTCACACCAATGCGGTAGACGATTTCGGTACCGCATGTGCTGGCGCCGCCACGGGTGATCTGCTCGACGATTTCTTCCATCGAAGCGCCGGGCTGCACCAGATAGCTGCCGGCCTTCAGCAGGGCAGCCTTTTCGTCATATTTCACACCGATGCGGAAAAGCGCACCAGAGATGATCGCGCCCTGACCTTCAAGATCGCGCGAGACGCGGGTCATGTTCGACCCGCTTTGCACGCGCAGACAGATCGCCTGCTCCAGCGGGCCTTCGGCGGTATATTGCGACTTGCCCCACATGACGACGCCCCCCAGAAGGAACAGCGCCACGATGAGGACCGTCAGCATGTTGGAGGCAAGGGCGCGCCACATTTACTTGGGCTTTCCGAAAACCACGGAGGCGTTGGTGCCGCCAAAACCAAAGGAGTTGGACAGGGCCACGTCGATCTTGCGCTCGCGCTTGGCGTTGGGGGCCAGGTCGACCGTGCTTTCAACGGCAGGGTTGTCCAGGTTGATGGTCGGCGGCGCCACCTGATCGCGGATTGCCAGGATCGAGAAGATCGCCTCGATTGCACCGGCCGCGCCCAACAGGTGCCCGGTGGAGGATTTGGTCGAGGACATGGTGACATTACCCGCGTGATCGCCCAGCATCCGCTCGACCGCGCCCAACTCGATGGTGTCGGCCATGGTCGAGGTGCCGTGGGCGTTGATGTAATCGACGTCGCTCGGCTTCAGCCCGGCATTGGCCAGCGCCGCGCGCATGGAGCGTTCACCACCTTCGCCGGTCTCGGACGGTGCGGTGATGTGATAGGCGTCGCCCGACATGCCGTAGCCCAGAACCTCGGCATAGATCTTGGCGCCGCGGGCCTTGGCGTGTTCGTATTCCTCAAGGATCACAACGCCGGCTCCCTCGCCCATGACAAAACCGTCGCGGTCCTGGTCATAGGGCCGACTCGCCGACTTCGGATCATCGCCGTATTTGGTGCTGAGCGCCTTGCAGGCGTTGAAGCCTGCGATGCCGATCTCACAGATTGCCGCCTCGGCGCCCCCGGCGACCATCACGTCTGCATCGCCTGCGCGGATGATCCGGCTGGCATCGCCAATGGCATGGGCACCGGTGGAGCATGCCGTCACAACCGAATGGTTCGGTCCCTTGAACCCGTAGCGGATCGACACCTGACCAGAGGCCAGGTTGATCAGGGAGCCGGGAATGAAGAAGGGAGAGACACGGCGCACACCGCGTTCCTTGATCAGGACGGCGGTGTCGGCGATCGAGCTGAGCCCGCCAATGCCCGAGCCGATCATCACGCCAGTGCGCAGCAGGCTTTCCTCATCCTCGGGGGTCCAGCCCGCATCCTTGACCGCCATGTCTGCTGCGGCAAGGCCATAGAGAATGAAGTCATCCACCTTGCGCTGTTCCTTGGGCGCCAGAAAGTCATCGGCGTTGAAGGTTCCATCGGACCCATCGCCGCGCGGCACTTCGCAGGCATAGGTGGTGGCAACGCCGCTGGCCTCGGCGTCGAACAGGGTGATCGGCCCGGCGCCGGACTGCCCGTCCAGCAGACGCGACCATGTTTCTTCGACCCCGCTGGCCAAAGGGGTAACCAGGCCAAGTCCGGTGACAACTACTCGACGCATTCCATGCTCTCCTCTGCCTCGGCAATTCGTCCACCCAGATACATTGGATTGGACAAAAGGTGCAAGTGCGCCGACGTCCCCATGGAGCCCCCTGCAGCGAGGTCACGCTCAAATGGCTCCGCTTTTCAACATTTGCAAAGGCTTGGACACATTTTCGACTGGGGCCGTGCCCGTTTCATACGGCCGTAGCGCCCCCGAACTGCACATGTTGACCGAGCCGTGCCCCCACAGCGCGCCCACAAACGGAGCGCGCCAACGCAGCAAACGCCTTCATGATCGGTGCGTCAGAGAAAATCCGCAACCGGTTCCGGCTGTGGACGGGCAACATCCAGAGCCTGTCTCAAGGTCAACGCCCTGCGGAACAGGGCCCGTCCGACCAAGGCACCGGAGATGTTGCGAATATACTTGAGCCGCGAGATATCGTCGGCGCTGCGCACCACGCCGCTGGCGATAACCGGCGCTTTGGCGCGCTCTGCCAGCCCCGCAATAAGGCCAAGCTGCGCCTCCAGGTCCGACATGTCACTGTCGATATCCGTGATGATGATGGCTGCAAAAGGGGCATCTTCGAAAGCCTCGATATAGGCACCCGGCGCAAAGGCACCGGACTTGCGCCAGCCTTCGGTCATCACCTGCCCCTGCCAGACATCCACCGCCAGAACGATCTGATCGGGGTGCTGTCTGGCAAGTTCGGAAACCAGCGCCGGGTCACGCGCAGCCAGGGTGCCAACGGTCACGCGGCCCGCCCCGCGGTCGATCCAGTGCTCGATCTGCTCGCGGCTGCGCATCCCGCCACCAAGCTGCACGGGAATGCCGGCACTGCGAATGATGTCCTCCACCAGGGCCCTGTTCGCCCCGTCCCCCTGCACCGCGTTGAAATCCGTCAAGTGCATCCATTCCGCGCCGTCGGCTGCAAACCCCTTGGCGGTTTCGACAGGATCCACGTGCCAAAGCATCGGGTTATCGAGCCGCCCCTTGTCCAGCGTCACGCAGCGGCCATTCATCAGTTCCATCGTCGGGTAGATCATCATGGCGGGTCTCCTCCTCACCGGTGCATCGCTCTTGTACAATGCTAACACAGGCAGCTCTGCCTAAGGATCAGTCCGCCACAAAAAACCTGGGGTCCCCATGACGCAAAACGGCGCTTTCCAACAGGAAAGCGCCGCCGCACAATTCACAAGAGTGTGAATAAATCTCTTAGGAAGCTTCGGTGATGAATTTCACCGCGTCACCGAAGGTCTGGATGGTTTCGGCTGCATCGTCCGGGATCTCGATGCCGAACTCTTCTTCAAAGGCCATGACCAGTTCGACCGTGTCCAGGCTGTCGGCGCCCAGATCGTCGATGAACGAGGCATTCTCGGTCACTTTGGCTTCTTCAACACCCAGGTGCTCTACAACGATCTTTTTCACGCGGTCTGCGACGTCGCTCATATCCATTCCTCGTTTCTTCAGGGCAATCTGCCCGGTTTTGCCCTTACCCGCACGGGCTGGCATTGTTTTGCCCGGTCCGGGCGGTTGTTCCCCCGCGAAGCGGAGACAGCCGACTTGGAGTGTGTCCCGGTCAGCGCGAATATGGGCCGCCTATAGCACAGACGCGCCCAGAGGCAAACGTTTTCGCAACCTCCCGGCGCTCCCCGGAACCCTGCGTCTGCGCATGCTGGAGGGGCAAATGGCGCTTGATCGGCACACCTGCAACCCCTGCCCCTGTACTTTTCTCCAAACCTCAATAAAATCTGAAGGTTATGCCATGCACCCCTCCGCCCGGCCGCCCATACAGGGCGACCGAACCAAGGCTCAGAGCATCGCCATGCCGCCATTCACATGCAGCGTGCTGCCGGTGACATAGGCGGCCTCTGCGCTGGCCAGATACAGAACCGCCGCGGCGATCTCTTTCGATTCTCCCATCCGTCCGGCGGGCACCTGGCTGAGGATGTTCCCTTTCTGGTCATCAGTCAGCTTGTCGGTCATCGCGGTCGCGATGAACCCCGGCGCGATCGCATTCACGGTAATACCGCGATTGGCGACCTCATAGGCCAGCGATTTGGACATGCCAACCATACCGGCCTTGGAGGCAGCATAGTTTGCCTGCCCCGGATTGCCTGTGGCGCCCACGATGGAGGAAATGTTGATGATCCGCCCCCAGCGGGCCTTCATCATACCACGCAGAACGCCCCGGCACAGACGCATGGTGGAGGTGAGGTTCACGTCCAGTACGCTTTGCCATTCCTCGTCCTTCATGCGCATGAAAAGGTTGTCGCGGGTGATTCCGGCGTTGTTGACCAAGATATCCACCGAGCCCATCGCCTCGGCCGCCTGTTTCGGCAGCGCCTCGACCGCCTCGGCATCGCTGAGGTTGCAGGGCAAGACAAAGGCGCGCTCGCCCAGCTCTTCGGCCAGCGCCTTCAGCGGCTCTTCGCGGGTGCCCGAAAGGGCAACAGTGGCACCGGCCGCATGAAGCGCGCGGGCAATATCGCCGCCAATACCGCCGGAGGCGCCGGTGATCAGGGCGTTCTTTCCCGTCAGATCAAACATGTCATTTCCTCGTTTTTCATCTGCTCCGGGCAGGTAAACTGCGGGGAGCCCGTAGTGTTGAAATCTGGCTTCAGGCCTCGAGCGCGGCCTTCACGCCCTCGGGGGTGCCAACCTGGCGGCAGGCCAAATCACGATCAATCTTGCGGATCATCCCCGACAGGGCCTTACCGGCACCGATTTCCCAGAACTCGGTGACGCCCTTGGCAGCCATGCTCTGAACGCTCTCGCGCCAGCGCACGGAGCCTGTCACCTGCTCCACCAGAAGGGCGCGGATCTCATCCGGGTCAACCACCGCATCTGCGCGCACATTCGCGATCAGCGGCACGGCTGGGGATTTGATTTCAACGCCAGCCAGAGCCTCGGCCATCACATCCGCGGCGGGCTGCATCAGGGCACAGTGGAAGGGTGCGCTGACCGGCAGCATCACGGCGCGTTTGGCGCCTTTTTCCTTGGCGATTTCGGCAGCGCGTTCCACGGCCGCCTTGGAGCCGGAGACCACCACCTGCGTTGGATCATTGTCATTTGCGGCCTGGCAGACCTCGCCTTGGGCGGCCTCTTCTGCCACCGCACGCACGGCCTCCAGATCGAGACCAAGGATGGCAGCCATCGCGCCCTCCCCGACTGGCACCGCATCCTGCATGGCACCGCCACGGGTACGCAGCAGACGCGCGGTATCGGCAAGGGAAATCGCCCCGGCGGCGGCCAGAGCGGAATACTCGCCCAGCGAATGCCCGGCGACAAAGGCCGCCTTGTGGATCGCGATCCCTTCGGCCTCCAGAGCCCGCATGGCCGCCATGGAGGTCGCCATCAGCGCAGGCTGTGCATTGCGGGTCAGGGTCAGGGTCTCGATATCGCCGTCCCAGATCAAACCGCTTAAGGACTCGCCAAGCGCCTCATCCACCTCGTCAAAGACCGCCCTGGCCGCCGGATAGGCCTCTGCCAGTTCCTTGCCCATGCCGATAGTCTGGGCGCCCTGCCCCGGAAACACAAATGCGACAGTCATTTATGACCTCATCCCTTTTTTGCCATTTCAGCCGGTTTAGACGCAGCGGCCCTTGCGTACAAGTGATCTGCGCCTTGCCCGCGTGCGCGCACCCCGAATGCGCGCCCAGTGACAGCCTATGTGATTGCCCGCGCCGCACCAGACGTTAGGCTGCATGGTGTCGCAACCTACGGAGTCCTCCCCCATGTCCGCCCGCAACAGTTTTTCCGAGTACGGCAGCGTCGCCAAGGCCTTCCACTGGCTGACGGCACTGCTGATCTTTGCTGCTTTTCCCCTGGGCTATTTCGCCAATGAGCTGGCCCACTATATCCAAAGCCCGGATTTTGACGGCTCGCAAAGCACCATCAGCCGCGCGGCTCTGTTGTTTTCCATTCATAAGACCGTGGGCGTTGCCGTCTTCTTTGTGGCGCTGCTGCGCATCCTTTGGGCCATCAGCGGCGAAAAGCCGGGACTGCTGCATCCGGACAACAAGCTTGAGGCATTGGCCGCCGAGGTGGTGCACTGGATGCTCTATGGATCGCTTGTCGCCGTACCGCTCACGGGCTGGATCCATCATGCGGCGACCACCGGGTTCGCACCGATTTTCTGGCCATTTGGTCAGTCGCTGCCGTTCGTTCCGAAATCAGAAGAGGTGGCTCATCTGTTCGGCGGCGCGCATGAGATCCTTGTCTGGACCCTAGCCGCGTCGCTGGCCCTCCATGTTGCAGGCGCACTGAAGCACCATGTGATCGACCAGGACTCGACTCTGCGCCGGATGCTACCCGGCTCTGGAGCGATGCCGCAACCTCCCGCACAGACGCACAGCCTGCGTCCGGCAGCCGTTGCAGTTGCAATCTTTGTTGTCGTCCTGGTGGTGGGCAGCATTTTGGGTGACGCAGGCGAACACGCACCGCAAACCGCGAAAACCGCGCCGACTACCGAGACCCAAGACGCAGCGGCGCCCGTTGGCGCAGCGACCGACGCCGCTGGCGGCTGGCAAGTTGAAACGGGAACACTCGGGATCTCCATCACCCAGATGGGAAGTGTCGTCGAGGGACAGTTTTCAGACTGGAACGCAGTGATCGATTTTGAAGAGCCGTCCGCGCCGGGGCCCGCAGGCAAGGTGGAGGTGACAATCGCAATACCGTCCCTCAGCCTCGGGTCGGTGACCGATCAGGCCATGGGGGCCGACTACTTTGACAGCGCGACATATCCGACCGCGCGCTTTGAAGGCGAGATCGTCAAGACCGAAACGGGGTATGAGGCGACCGGACCGCTGACCATCCGCGATCAAAGCGTGCCCATCACCCTGCCGTTCGAGCTGACATTTGCCGGGGACACGGCCACCATGCGCGGCACGACAAGGGTCAACCGGCTGGACTTCAACATCGGCCAGGGCACACAGGATGAAGGGACCCTTGCCTTTGCGGTGGACATCGACGTTGCCCTCACGGCCAAGAAGGGCGCTCCGTGATCTGCGGCTGACAGCCCTGCGCCGACAGACAGCGTCGCTCAGGCGCATCCCCGAAAGATCCACCAAAAGGCCCCTTCACGGGGCCTTTTGTCTGTCCGTGACGGGCTGGAATGGTCAAGTGAGGCCCGTAAGCCAGAGAAGGAGAGCAGACCTGCAAACCGCCGGCATTGCCCGGCCGATCGCCTTGGCAAGTCCAGATCGGACCAATCCTCGGCCTGCCCCCCGACCTGCCCTGTGCCTCGCCGCCGCTTTTCGGCCCAGGGCAATCTCCCGGTCGGCCCGCACCCCGGTCCGGGCGCGCAACAGACGACCTGACCGGCGCGTGAGCCGCTGCAAATGAAAACGCCGCACCAGAGGGCGCGGCGTTCGATACCAACTGAAGGCCGTGAAAACCGATTACTCGGCTTTCATCGCCTCGATCGAGATCTGGACTTCAACTTCGTCGCTCACGTAGGGGGCAAACTTGCCGAGGCCGAAGTCGCTGCGCACCAGGGTGGTGGTGGCGTCAAAGCCGGCCCAGGGCTTGCCTGCCATCGGGTGGTCGCCGGTCTGGTTCAGCTTGGCATCCAGAACCACCGATTTGGTCACACCATTGAGGGTCAGATCGCCGGTGATCTTGGCGGTGTTCTCGCCGGTGACTTCGATGCCGGTCGAAGTGAAGGAAACCATTTCATCCTCGGAGGCTTCAAAGAAATCCTTGGACATGAAGTGATCAAAACGGCCTTCCCAGCCGGTGAACATGGACATGACCGGCATGGAGACCGACACGCTGGAGGCGGCAGGATCCTCCTGATCGAACATGATCTCGCCTTCAAAGCCCGAGAACATGCCCCAGGTCGTGGAGAAGCCAAGGTGGTTGTAGCTGAACAGGATCTGGCTGTGGCTTGCGTCCAGAGCGTATTTCTCGGGCGCGGCGACAGCAGCGGTTGCGGTTGCTCCGGTCAGGGCAGCGGCAAGCAGAAGGTGTTTCATGGTCAGGAACTCCGATACGAGTTGGTGTGAACTGATGTGAAAACAATTGTGGCAACTGCCGACGAAATGATACGGGCAAAACTCCACATAACGTGTTCTTGATCGAACACTGGATCGGACACCGGCCTGTGCGGAAATCTTCCGCCCAACAGCGGAACCGGTCACACCGCCCGTCACGGCGCGCGCGGGCCTTGCAGATCCATGCGGGCCAAACTCCGATCGAACTTGGGGCGCAATATGGCTTGCCCTCCACGGCAAAGGCTGTATATGGGGGCTTCCTTCCGCACGATTTTCGATCCGCGCAGCCTCTCGTGACCTGGCCGCGGAAGGGACAACAGCCCGGTCTATGAAATGCGCCCAGACAGAAACAGGAGTTCGCATGCCCCTCTATGAGCATGTAATGATTGCGCGTCAGGACCTGTCCAACTCGCAAGCTGAAGGCCTCATCGAACACTTCGGCGCCGTACTGACTGACAACGACGGCAAGCTCGTCGACAGCGAGTACTGGGGCGTCAAGACGATGGCCTACAAGATCAACAAGAACCGCAAGGGCCACTATGCCTTCCTGCGCACCGACGCCCCTGCGGCAGCGATCCAGGAAATGGAACGCCTGATGCGCCTGCACGAAGACGTGATGCGCGTTCTGACCATCAAGGTCGACGAGCACGAAGAAGGCCCCTCGGTTCAGATGCAGAAGCGTGACGACCGTGAAGGTCGCCGTGAACGCCGCTGATCAACGCTTGAGAAAAGGACGCTAAACCATGGCAGCCAAACCGTTTTTCCGCCGCCGCAAAGTGTGCCCCTTCTCGGGCGACAATGCGCCGAAGATCGATTACAAAGACACCCGTCTTCTGCAGCGCTACATCTCTGAGCGCGGCAAGATCGTTCCCTCCCGTATCACCGCCGTTTCGGCCAAGAAGCAGCGTGAACTGGCCCGCGCCATCAAACGCGCCCGCTTCCTCGCCCTGCTGCCCTACGCCGTGAAGTAAGGAGACCTCGACATGCAAGTTATCCTTCTTGAACGTGTGGCCAAGCTAGGCCAGATGGGCGACGTCGTTGACGTCAAGCCCGGCTATGCACGCAACTTCCTCCTGCCCCAGGGCAAGGCGAAGACCGCTTCCGAAGCCAATATCGCGGCTTTCGAATCCCAGAAAGCGCAGCTTGAAGCGCGCAACCTGGAGACCAAGAAAGAAGCCGAGGCTCTGGGCGAAAAGCTGGGCGGCCAGCAGTTCGTCGTGATTCGCTCCGCCTCCGATGGCGGCAACCTCTACGGCTCCGTCACCCCGCGTGATGCAGCTGAAGTTGCCACCGAGGAAGGTTTCTCCGTGGACCGCAAGCAGGTCATCATCCGCGAGCCGATCAAGTCCCTTGGTCTGCACGAGGCCGAAGTGCACCTGCACCCGGAAGTGATGGTCACCATCAGCCTGAACGTGGCCCGCTCGGCCGAAGAAGCCGAGCTGCAGGCCTCTGGCAAGTCCATCCAGGAACTGGCCGCCGAAGAGGAAGCCGCTGCGGAATTCGAAATCTCCGAGCTGTTTGACGACATCGGCTCTGCCGCGTCCGACGACGACGAAGGCGACGCCTCTCCGGCAGCCGCAGGCGAAGAAGAAACCAACGCCTGATCCCATCGGATCCGCAAGACAAACAGAAAGGCCGCGCCCATATGGGACGCGGCCTTTTTCTTCTTGTGGCCTACCCTACGACGACGATGGCAGACAGTATTCACTGCGCAACCGCATCAGGCCACGGGCAAAGTCGCGACCTTGCTGTGGACCGGTGACATTTTCCATCAGCACCAAGAAATCCTCGTTTTCGATAAAGAAATACTCGATGGGACCCTCTCTGTCCGAACGCCTGACGGGGGTCTTTGGCTCTCTATAGGCAGGCATTTCGTGGGGCACCTTGTATGGCGGGATAGCCTCGAAAATCACCAAGGCCATATTGGGGTTTATGGAGTTGGCCTTGACAAACATACTCAACTCGCCCTCTCGCGACCGGCTTATCTGCACCAGCCCGATGTCGAATTCGAAAAGGGTATGCAATACCCAGCCAAAGTCCTGGTAGGGCTCATGGGCAAAGGTGGTGACCATACAGCCATCGATCTCGACCCCCGTGCGGCGCCGGTCGGATGCCGAGGTCCCGGCGGCAATGATGCGGGCCACAAGCTCTTCACGGGAAAGGTCAGCCGTTTCGATATCCACCTCGGATGAAGCAACAGGCTGTGACAAAGCCAAACAGAAGAGACCAAAACCGGATAGCTGTCTAAGACGCCGCATCGAAAATCCTTAAAAAATGACCATGACAATCATAGCCTTGTGCCTTGCAAGATCAATGTGCCATGCGCGCTTGGCTAGGCACGATCTTGCCGTGCCGCATTTCCCACACTCTTCCCACTGGAATGCTGGCCCCGCCGATCATAGCATCAGAGCAACGGACGCGCGTTTTGACAAAGGAAGCTGACAATGATGGTTCGATCTCTCGCCATAGCAGGCCTCTGCGCCGCCACCCTCGCAGGCTGCGATACGCCGCCAGTTGATGCACCTCTTTCTCTGGCAGGAACCCCTGGCCCGACCTATCAGGCGGATCTGGCGCAATGCCAGGCCGAAGCGCAGCAGATTGGTCAGGGTCACATCGGCAAGAGTGCAGCTCTGGGCGGTGCTGGCGGTGCGCTCGTAGGGGCAACGGAAAACAGCGACAAGGCGCTGGTCGGGGCGATTGCGGGCGCGATGGCCGGGGCTGCGGTCGGCGACATTCAGGTCAAACAGGCGCAGCGCAATTACGTGGTGCGCTGCATGCAGAACCGCGGCCATCCCGTGACCGGCTAGAGCGCCACGCATCCAGCCTATTGGTGCTGGGAACGTCGATACCGGGATGGATGAGGACACCCCAACAGCAGGTGGGGCCGCGATATGTGGGAAACAGGCGCGGCCCCTTACTGCTCTGGCTGGAGGCCGAACCGCAGGCGAAAGCGGCGCAGCCCCTCTGAGGGTCTTGTGCCTCAATATGTGGTGATTTTCGCATTTTGCTCGAAAGTGAACAAATCCTTAGAAAATCGAATTGTAGGGACTTTTGTCCAATTCACGGTCTGTGCCTGCCGAATAGGAAATGTTCCGCCGACGACAGGAGAGCTTTTGCCGATGCACCCGTCGGAAACAGGACCCGATTGTGAGCCTTCAGCTCTGCTTCTACTTTCTGCGCGAACCCCATTTTGCAAGAGAGCCTTCGGATGCTTCGACGTCACGTATCAATCCTACTTTCCTGTGCCTTGCTCGCGACCGGCTGTAGCCAACCAACTGAAGCCACAACCCGTTATTCGCCGCCGCTTTATCCGAACGAAACGCCGGACCTGCGGCAAAAAATCAACTACTGGGCGGATCACTACGAGGTGCCACGGACATTGGTGCACAGATTGGCGGTACGCGAGAGCACCCATAGGCCGGAGGCGATCAACCGACCCTATTACGGATTGCTCCAGATCCTGCCAGCGACCGCGCGGGCCATGGGATTCGGGGGCGAGCCGAGCGATCTGCTTGATGCGGACACCAATTTGGAATTCGCTGTGAAATACCTGCGGGGCGCGTGGATATTGTCAGACGACAGTGAGGATACCGCGATCAGGCACTATGCGCGCGGCTATTACTACGAAGCCAAGCGCCGCGGCATGCTCCAGGAAACGGGCCTGCGCCCCTGATGCATCCATAATCAGAGTCCTTGATCAGACCAGAACAGAAAAAGGCCGCTCATTCGAGCGGCCTTTGCATTTTTCAGGCGAGGGACGATTTATTCGTCGTCCAGCGCCTCAACGGCTTTCTGCAGGTCCTCTTTGGAGACCTCTTTTTCCGTCACGCTTGCCTGTGCAAAGACGTGATCGATCACCTTGTCTTCGAAGATCGGCGCGCGCAGCTGCTGCTGCATCTGAGCGTTCTGCTGGATGAACTCGAAGAACTGGCGTTCCTGGCCCGGATACTGGCGGGCCTGCGCCATGATGGCCTGGGTCATTTCGGCGTCGGACACCTGAACCTCTGCCTTCTCGCCAAGGTTGGCAAGAAGCAGACCAAGGCGCACGCGGCGCTCGGCCAGTTTGGTGTGCTCCTCGGTGGTTTCGATTTCACCGTGGTTGTGATCGTGCACTTCGGGGTTATCCTCGTGCCACAGCTGGTGCGCGATGTCCTTGGCTTCGGCTTCGACCAGCGACGGCGGCAGATCAAAAGAGACCAGTTCGTCCAGCTTGTCGAGGGTGGCGCGCTTCATCACGGCGCGGGCTGCCCCGGCGTATTCGGCTTCGAGACGCTCACGGATCTGGCCTTTGAGGGCTTCCAGATCTTCGGCACCAAATTTCTTGGCCAGTTCGTCGTCGATCTCGGCCGCTTTGGGGGCTTTCACCTCTTTCACGGTGCAGGAGAACACGGCTTCCTTACCGGCCAGGTTTTCAGCCTGGTAGTCTTCGGGGAAGGTGACGGTCACGTCTTTTTCTTCACCGGCCTTCACGCCAACCAGCTGATCTTCGAAACCGGGGATGAAGGAGTTGGAGCCCAGAACCAGCGGGTAATCTTCGGCCGAGCCGCCGTCAAAGGCTTCGCCATCAACCTTGCCCACGAAGTCGATCACGACCTGGTCGCCATCTTCGGAGGCTGCGCCTTCGTCACGCGCCTCAAAGTCCTTGGCGGTTTCGGCCAGGTTGTTCAGCGCCTCGTCAACGGCTTCGTCTTCGGCTTTGACGACCAGTTTTTCAACTGCGATGACGGACAGATCCACTTCGGGGATCTCGGGCAGCGCCTCGTAGGACATCTCGACGTTGACGTCGTCGCCCTCTTTCCAGTCTTCGTTGGTCATCTTGACTTCGGGCTGCAGGGCCGGACGGTCGCCGCTGTCTTCGAAGTGCTTGTTCATCGCGCCGTCGATGGTTTCCTGCATGACTTCGCCCAGCAGACGCTGGCCAAACTGCTTGCGCAGCAGCGCCATCGGGACCTTGCCCTTGCGGAAACCCTTCATTTCGATTTCCGGCCGTGCCTCGACCAGCTTTTCCTGGACCTTCTCGTCCAGCTCGGCAGCTGTGACAGTGATGGCGTAGCCGCGTTTCAGACCTTCGTTCAGCGTCTCGGTGACCTGCATCCTATACCCCATAGAGATTCGGGGCGCGCGCGCAGGCTCCGCCCCCAGACAATTTGTGGCCTTCTATTTGGCCGGGGCCTTCGGTGCAAGGGGCATTGCCAGCTTCAGAGTCATATTGGGCAGGTTTTCTGCCTGTTTCCGCCCCGTCACGGAGCCTTCAAAAGAAAACACGCCCCATAGCGGGGCGTGCCTTGTCGTCGTGGAACCTACAGTTCAGACTTAGAATTTCCAGCGCGCGCCGGCCAGGATCACGTTGCTGTCCTGATACTGGGTCGCAGAGGTGTCCGAGTAGGAATAATCGCGGTAGGCCAGATAGGCTTCGACGTTGTACTTGTCGATTTTCTGAACCGCAGCAACGCCCCAGGATTCAGCCGAGTCGCCGACGGTGACCATGTCAGAGCCGTCATAGTAGTCGACCGAGAAGGAGGTCGAACCGGCGGCGATCAGATTGGCGCTGTACCCCAGCTTTGCATAGGCGTAGCTGCCCGCAATATCCCGCTCGCCCGCGGCAACGGACAGCGACAGGCCGGTGGGTTTATGCGCAACCGAGAACGAGCCGACGACATCGCGTTTGTCGGCCTTGCCGGTCTCTTCGGTCCAGGCCGCGCCCAGAGCTGCGTCCACGGCCAGATCGCCGAACTCGCTGCCATAGCGCACCGCGATGTCATAGGTTTCGCGGTCATTGTTGGTTTTCAGAATATCGGTCCCGTAGGAGGCCGAGAAGGTGAAACCGCCAAAGTCGGCCGAATCGTAGCGCACACGACCCAGGCGACCGCCGTCATAGTCGGTGAAGGCATCGCCGACCGATACGCCGCTCAAAGCGCCGCCCGCGGTGCGGAAGGCATAACCGCCCGCCGGATCTGCAACAGCAACACCCGCCGCGACTCCGGTCCCCGAAGCGTCGCTGCCCGCGATACCGTCCGACGCCATGGAGCCCTGACCGGCCGAGAACTTGCCGTAGCGTGCGGTGTCGAACTGGAAATCCACATGGCGAATGTTGGTGCGGGTCCAGCTCAGGCTGTCGCCGGTGGTTGTCTGGCTTACGCCATCAGATGCGCGCAGACCAAAGGCTGTTTCAAACCGGAAGGTCAGCGTGTTTTCCCCGTAGGCCTGCTTCAGCCAGAACCCGATGCGCGAGTTGGACCCGGTGTTATCAACCAGACGGTCATAGGTCTCGGTGCCATCATCGTAGTACTGGAAGGCCGGGTTGAACTGACCATACCAGCTGAACGAACCGCCAGTGCTGTTTTCATAGGTCGGGCCCGCAAATGCAGGCGCCGCGAGCGTGGCTGCAACAGAGGCCGCAAGCGCTCGGGAAGCGAATTTTTGTGTCATTAAGGTGTCTCCTGACGTTTTCATACGGCACGGCAGCCCCGTCTTTCGCGACTGCACCAGCCCTGAACATAGGTCTGGCGCAATCGCCGCAGCACTCTTGAAATCCTGTTCGCGCTGACAGTCCGGGACCGCCTCGAAAACTGGGCAGATTCTTGCCAATCCCCACCAGTTCCAGACACTCTGACGCCTTTTGAGGTCTCGTTATATAAAGCAGATCACATAGCGCATGCGCTTGGGGCAAAGCAGGATTGCGCTGCACGCATCCCTCTTCACGGCCCGTAACATGTGCGTCAGTGCACACGAAATCTTTACTGGCGGCTGCGCCGCCTGATGCCAAAATTATCGTGATCACCGATGCATCCCAATGCCAGAATCCGGCCAAAAGGGCGGTTCTCGGTGAGGGATGCCGCCGTCAGACCCGCTGGGCCTGAGACAGGACGAGCAACTTTGATCCCTGGGTCGCCTGTGTCCTGACTTTCGCAAAATGCGCGCCTCGCAGCACAATCCGCTCTAGCTTTGAGATGAACCTCTCCTGAGCTTGCGTCGCTCCACCAAAGGCTCTGGACAGGCTCAGCTGATCCCGGCTGACCTGTAGCAAATCCAGCTTTCCGGTCGGGTCAAACCCGGACACGCTGTAGCCCTCCCCCGAAAACCGCTCTTGCGCTTTGGTCAGGGAGGCCTCGCCCCGTTTCATGAGCACCCGAAGAAATTCAATGTCGTCAAAGAAGGCCGCGGCCAGGTCCGACGCCAACTGATCGATTTCGCGCGGAGAGATCGCCGCAAGATCGTATTTGGCAAAGACCGCTTCGACAGGATTCAGGCCACCGGCGTGATCGCCCAGGAACGGCAAGCTGATGTTATCTTCGAAGATGGACTGCACGCGCTTTGCACGAGCTTTTGCAAAATCCGAAAGAGAAGAGCCGATCTGCGCAACGTTCATTGGGAAAACTTTCTGTTTCTTGTCGGTTCCACTTTCGGCAGATTCGGTAAACATAGGTTAAAGTCCTCCTGCATGGCCCCATCTTTTATGCAGAAATTTCGCCTTCGCCTTGGATTGGCGCCCGCAATTGCTGCAGGAAGGCCTCGGCGGCCAAGGTCAACTGCCTGGCCTTGGGCCAGACCGCATGCCAGTGCCGGACGATCGGAAAAGGCACGACGTCCAGTTCGGTCAGGTATCCGTGCCGCAGCTCCAGCGCGACCGTCGACCGGCTGAGAACCGAAAGGCCCAGCCCGGCAATGACCCCCTGTTTGACCGCTTCATTCGCGCCCAGTTCCAGCCGTACGCGCGGCGCGGCCCCGGCCTCCTCAAAGCAGCGCTCCGCCGCCAGCCGTGTTCCCGACCCGCTTTCCCGTGTCAGAAAGGGGTATTCAGCCAGATCTTTCATAGTCAGCCCTGTTTGAGCGGCCAGCGGATGATCCGGCGGCGCAATCGCAACCAGCGGGTTTTCCGCAAACCGCTCGATCTCGGCCTCCAATTCATGCGGTGGCGTGCCAAGCACATAAAGATCGTCGGCATTCTGGTCGAACCGCGACAGGATCTCTTCGCGGTTGCACACCGTCAGGGCCACGTCGATTCCCGGATAGCTTTTGCTGTAGGCTCCGATCCGCGCGGGAATATCGTATTTCGCCGTGGAAACCACCGCCAGGCGAAGGCGTCCACGCGCAAGACCGCGCAGTTCCGTAAGGCGCATATCAAGATCTTCTGCCTCGCCCAGAATGCGCTGCGCAGACAGCAGTACCGTCTCACCGGCTTCGGTCAGAAACAGGGTTTTCCCCTTCCTCTCGATCAGCTTGTGGCCGGTCTGATCCTCAAGCTGGCGTACCTGGGCAAAGACGGCAGGTTGGGTCAGATGCAGCATTTCGGCCGCGCGCGTGTAGGAGAGATGCTGTGCAACCTCCTGAAAGATCTGCAATTGGCGAAGGGAATACCTCATGAATAAACAATAATCTATTCTGATAATAAAAACTATTCATTTTTGTATATTCATCAACTGTGGCTTCCTGATCCCCGATGAAGTGGCCTGCCCTGCCGGCAGCCACGAGGAGGAGACAAGCCATGAACATGCATGCACCAGCCAAGAAATATGACGCCGGCGTCAAGGAATACCGGTCCACCTACTGGGATCCCGCCTATAGCCCCAAGGAAACTGACGTCCTCGCCGTCTTCAAGGTGATCCCGCAGGACGGGGTCCCGCGCGAAGAAGCCGCCGCCGCCGTGGCCGCCGAAAGCTCCACCGGGACCTGGACGACCGTGTGGACCGACCTTCTGACCGATCTCGACCACTACAAGGGCCGCGCCTACCGGATCGAGGATGTGCCGGGTCAGGACGAAGCCTTTTATGCCTTCATCGCCTACCCCGCAGACCTGTTCGAGGAAGGCTCAGTCGTCAACGTCTTCACCTCGATCGTCGGAAACGTCTTTGGCTTCAAGGCCGTGCGCTCCTTGCGCCTTGAGGACGTGCGCTTCCCGATCTGGTTCGTCAAAACCTGCTTTGGCCCGCCGCACGGCATCCAGGTCGAGCGCGACAAGATGGACAAATACGGCCGTCCCCTGCTGGGCTGCACCATCAAACCGAAACTGGGCCTGTCGGCCAAGAACTATGGCCGCGCCGTCTATGAGGTGCTGCGCGGCGGTCTGGACTTCTCCAAGGACGACGAGAACGTCAACTCCCAGCCCTTCATGCGCTGGCGGGATCGCTTCCTGTTCTGTCAGGAAGCGATCGACAAGGCCCAGGCCGAAACCGGTGAGCGCAAGGGCCACTACATGAACGTCACCGCTCCGACGGTGGAAGAGATGTTCAAGCGCGCCGAATTCGCCAAGGAGATCGGCACCCCCATCATCATGTCCGACTATCTGACCATCGGCTGGGCGGCGCATAACTCCCTCTCGAAATGGTGCCGCGACAACGGGATGCTGCTGCACGTGCACCGCGCCATGCACGCGGTGATGGACCGCAACCCCAACCACGGCATCAACTTCCGGGTTCTCGCCAAACTGCTGCGCCTGCTGGGCGGCGACCACCTGCATTCGGGCACGGTCGTGGGCAAGCTGGAAGGCGACCGCAACGCGACGCTGGGCTGGATCAACCTGATGCGCGACAAGTTCGTCAAGGAAGACCGCGAGATGGGCATCTTCTTCGATCAGGACTGGGGCAGCATGCCGGGCGTCTTCCCGGTGGCCTCGGGCGGGATCCACGTCTGGCACATGCCCGCGCTGGTTTCGATCTTTGGCAATGATTCCGTCCTGCAATTCGGCGGCGGCACCCTGGGCCACCCCTGGGGCAATGCGGCGGGCGCTGCGGCCAATCGCGTGGCGCTGGAAGCCTGCGTGCAAGCCCGCAACGAGGGCCGCGAGATCGAAAAGGAGGGCAAGGACATCCTGATGGCCGCAGCCAAACACTCGCCGGAACTGAAATCCGCGATGGAGACCTGGAAGGAAATCAAGTTCGAGTTCGACACCGTCGACAAGCTGGACGTGCAGCACCGCTGATCCCGGCAGCTCTCTCTCGAACACATCACAACAAGGACCAAGACCATGAGCACCATTCAGGACTACCCCTCCCGCCTGTCGGATCCCGCCTCCCGCAAGATGGAGACCTTCTCCTACCTGCCGGAAATGACCAAGGACCAGATCCGTAAACAGGTGGAATGGATCGTCACCAACGGCTGGAACCCGGCGATCGAACACACCGAACCCAGCAATGCCTCCGGCTATTACTGGTACATGTGGAAGCTGCCGATGTTTGGCGAAACCGACGTGGACGCCATCCTGGCCGAGCTGGACGAATGCCACGCCGCCAATCCCAAGCACCACGTGCGCCTTTTGGGATACGACAACTTCACCCAAAGCCAGGGCGCCAACATGGTCGTCTACCGCGGTCAGATGATCTGATTCCCCTTTGCTGCCCGGTACTCCCTCGTGGCCGGGCAGCAAATCCCAAGCCCAGACCAAATTCCCCGGCCAGCAGGAGGAGCCCGCCATGAAAGATATGCTTGACGAATTCCGCGTCACGGATGCGCCCTTCTGGCGGCAGACCGGCGACGAGGTGGAGCTGTTCACCGCCGCCTGGGATGCCCGTATCCCGGTGATGCTGAAAGGGCCGACCGGCTGTGGCAAGACGCGGTTCGTGGAACATATGGCCTGGAAACTGGGCCGCCCGCTGGTGACCGTCGCCTGCAACGAGGATATGACCGCCTCGGATCTGGTGGGGCGTTATCTCTTGGATGCCGACGGCACCCGCTGGCAGGATGGCCCGCTGACCTTTGCCGCCCGCCATGGCGCGATCTGTTACCTGGATGAGGTTGTCGAGGCCCGACAGGACACCACTGTCGCCATCCATCCGCTGACCGATGACCGCCGGGTTCTGCCCTTGGAAAAGAAGGGCGAATTGTTGCAGGCGCACCCCGATTTCCTGATCGTGATCAGCTACAACCCCGGCTACCAATCCCTGATGAAAGACCTGAAACAGTCGACAAAACAACGCTTTGCGGCGATGAACTTCACCTGGCCCGAAGGGGAGAGCGAAGCCGAAATCCTGGCCCATGAGGCCGGTATTGATCCCGAAACCGCCGGAAAACTGGTCGAGATTGGCGCGCGCTCCCGCAACCTCAAGGGCCACGGGCTGGACGAAGGGGTTTCGACCCGCATGCTGATCCACGCCGGCCGCCTGATCAAGGGTGGCATCGCCCCGCGCGCCGCCTGCTCCATGGCGCTGGTCAATTCCATCACCGATGATCCGGATATGCGCGATGCTCTCGATGCCGCTGTTGCAACCTGGTTCTGAGGCCCTGCCCGCGGATCACGCGGGCCTGCTGGACAGCCTGCCGCCCGTGGCCGCCGAGGTCCTGCTGGCCGCCCTGCCCGATGCGCGGCGCAAACTGTCGCCCCGCGCCCTGGACACCTGGCTGCGCGGCTCTGAGGCCCTGATGCAACTGGGCCGGGGCCTGGATCCGGTTATCGCCTGGATCGAGGCCGCACCGGCCCTTGCCCGCGATCTGGGCGAGGATGTCCTCAGCGATCTGCTGCCGCTGCTGCTGGGCTTTGCCTCCCGCACCTCGGGCGCGGTGATTGCCCGGCTGTTGGAGACATCTCCGCAGGCCGCGATGCGACTTGGCGATGCCACGCTCTTCATGGCCTACCTGCGCTTTCTGGAGCATCTTCTGGCCCGCGCACCCCGCGCCGTACGGCCCATGCTGGACCACCTTTCCGACCTCTTGGAGGTTCTGACCCTCGGCGGCCTGCGCCGCTGGGCCGATTGGGGGGTGGAGGCGCACCGGACCAACTTCAAGGAGCTGCTGGCCTATTTCTCGCTAGAAACCGAAGAAAGCCGCGCGATCATTCAGCGCGAACGCAAGGGCACCCTGCTGATCGACGTGCAGCGGCGGCTGATGATGTATCTGCGCGCGCTTTGGGGGCGGGATTTCATGCTCACCCCCACCGCAGGTGACTTCGAAGATCGCGCAGGCCTGCGCCCCTATTACGAGGGCTACAGCCTGCACCTGCCGGACGCGCTGGACGATTGGCGGGATCAGGCGGCTCTGGATCTCTACCGCGCGCAGGCCGCACATCTGGCCGCGCATCTGGCCTGCCTGCGCAAACCCATTCAGGGCGAGGGGCTGAACGCCTTGCAATCGGCCATGATCGGGCTCATTGAGGACGCCCGCGCAGAAAGCCTTGCCATCGCCCGCCTGCCCCGGCTGCGTGATCTTTGGGCACCGTTTCACAAGGACACCGCCCCCGGCATCGCCGGAGAGTTCGACCGCATTGCCCGCGCCCTCCTGTTGGCGGATCAGCCAGCCGAAAGCGATCTTGCGTCTTGGGTACAGGGCGAATTCGCGCAGCTGGATCTGACGCACGCGGAAGCCGCCCGCGATCTGGGCCTGCGCCTGGCCGAACGCCTGCGCGCCCAGCCATATTCCGCCTATACCGATCATCCCTCCTGCCCCTACCGCTGCGACAACCGGCTCTTGTGGGAGTTCGAGGAGCAGGAGTTCAACACGGAATACGCCCCGCCCCCGCAGGTGCGCAAATACGTCTCGGTCAGCGAAATGGTAAACGAGGTGGAGGTGGAAACCGCAGGCGATGACGCACAGGAAATCTGGGTGCAGTCGGCGGAAATCTTTGATGACGACGGCAACAGCTTCAACGAAAAGGAAGGTCGCGAGCCACTGGCTCCGCCGGTGATGTATGATGAATTTGATCACACCATTCAAATGATGCGCCCGGCCTGGGCCACGGTGCTGGAGCGTCGCCCGCGTCTGGGCGACCCAACCGGGGCGGAGGCGATTCTGGCCGAACACCGCCCGGTGATGGAGCGGCTGAAACACCGGCTTGATGCCATGCGCCCGCAAGGCATGCAGCGCATCCGCAAGCTGGAGGATGGCGATGTAATCGACATCGGCGCAGCGATCACGGCCGCCATCGACATCCGCATGGGCCGACAGCCCGACCCGCGCGTAATGATGCGCCAGGTGCACAAGACCCGCGACACCGCCGTCATGGTGCTGCTGGATCTGTCGGAATCAACGAACGATCCCGTAGGCGATGGTTCTACCGTGATGGACCTGACTAAATCGGCCTGTGTGCTTCTGTCGGAGGCGATCAACCGGGTGGGCGATGCCTTTGCGATCCATGGTTTCTGTTCGGACGGGCGGTCGCAGGTTTATTACGAGAGGTTCAAGGATTTCGACCAGCCATGGGAGGATCTGGCGACCGCGCGGCTGATGGGCGCCGAAGGGCGGCTTTCCACCCGCATGGGAACAGCGATCCGCCACGCAACGGCGCAGATGAAACGGGTGAAGGCCGCGCGCAAGCTGATGCTGGTGCTGACCGATGGGGCCCCCGCCGATATCGATGTGCGCGACCCACAATACCTGCGCGCCGACACCCGCCGCGCGGTTGAGGAAGCCACACAAAGCGGCATCACCCCTTTCTGCCTGACGCTGGATCCCGGTGCGGATGCCTATGTGCAACGCATCTTTGGCCCGCGCGGCGCAATGATCCTCGACCGGGTCGAACGCCTGCCGGAACGTCTGCCGCAGCTCTATGCCGCGCTCACCCGCTAAACTCACGCCTTGAACGTCGGTAAGTAAACACCTGATAAGGCGTCGATTTCCTGCGCGCAGAGCTTGGTCGCCGGAGGCACCTCCTCGCCATTGGCGGCACCGGTGATCAGGTACCAATGGCGCATCACCGGCAGATCCCGTCCCCGGAGCAGCGCCAACCGCCCAGATGCAAGTTCGTCATGCACGGTGTGCAGCGACAGGAAGGCGATCCCCAATCCTGCCAGAACCGCCTGTTTGATGGTCTCGTTGGAAGGCATTTCAACCTTCTTTGGTGTCTGCCCCTCCCCCAGACGTTCAATGAACCGTTCCATCAGGATCCGCGTGCCCGAGCCCTCTTCCCTGCTCAGAAAGGTCTCCTGCATCAGCCGGTGCGGCGCGTAGCCGTCCTCCTGCGCCAGCGGATGATCGGGCGGCAGAACGATCCCATGCGGATGCGGCCCCAGGGGAATGGCACGGTGGATCACGCTGCGCGGCGGCCGCCCCATGATCGCCAGATCATATTCGCCCCGCCCCAGCGCCTGGATCACCTCCGACCGGTTGGCCACCCGCAAAGAGATCTCCACATCCGGGATCCGATCCTGCAACAGGCGCACCAGACGGGGCACGAAATATTTCGCCGTTGAGACCGTACCCAGCACCACATGGCCACGACGCCCCTCTGCCAAGGCAAGGATCTGGCGTTCCGCATGCGACAAATTCGCCTCGATCCGATGGGCGGCAGCCAGCATCTCCTGGCCGGCCGCTGTCGGGTGGAACCCGGTGCCATCACTGGCACGCTCCAGCAGAGCCTCTCCAACTGCGCCCTCCAGGTTCCTGATTTGGCTGTGAATTGTCGGCGGCGTCTGATGCAACAGATCCGCAGCCGCTGTCAGCGAACCGGTTTCCGCCACCGCCAGAAGCGCGCGCAATTGTTTGAGAGTGATGGCATCACGGCGCATTTTCGAATTTTCCTAATCATGGTTCATATTTTTTAAATTCCATAAAAATTCACTTTCTTGCAACTGTTCTTTCGAGAGGGAGGACCACCACATGAAAACTCTAGATCAGGTACCGCAGGGCGCCGACCCCGCGCTGATTGCGGAACTCGACCGGCTGGCCGGGGTGGCCGCCTCGCTGGCCCGGCGTATCGCACGCGGCGGCATCGACGAAAACCTGGGTGGCGCGGCCGGCACCAACACCGATGGTGACGCGCAAAAGGCGCTGGATGTGATCGCGGACGAAGCCTTCATGGAGGCGCTCGCCCAGGGCAATACCCGCCACTATGCCTCCGAAGAGCAGGACTGCGTGGTCACCATGAATCCGGATGGCCAATTCGCCGTTGCAATCGACCCGCTGGATGGCTCTTCCAATATCGACACCAATGTCTCGATCGGGACGATCTTCGGGATCTATCCGGCAGCCGACACGCCCGAGGCCTCCTTCCTGCGTCCGGGGCGCGATCTTCTGGCAGCGGGCTATGCGATCTTCGGGCCGCAGTGCGCGCTGATGGTGACCCTTGGGAACGGCGTGCTGAAATACGTTCTGGACCCCGAATCCGGCCAGTTCAGGCTGCTTGGCACGCTGGGCGTGATCGCGCCGGATTCACGGGAATACGCCATCAACACCTCCAACTACCGCCATTGGAGCAAACCGATCCGCGCCTATATCGACGACCGTGTCGCGGGTAGCGAAGGCCCGATGGGCAGCGATTTCAACATGCGCTGGATCGCCTCCCTGGTGGCGGAAACCCATCGCATCCTGACCCGTGGCGGCATCTTCCTGTATCCAGCCGACGAGAGGCAGGGCTACGGCCAGGGCCGGTTGCGCTATGTCTACGAATGCGCGCCTATTGCCATGCTGATCGAACAGGCGGGTGGTCGCGCCACCGATGGGCAGGAGCCCATCCTGGATGCCGTGCCGCACAGCTTGCATATTCGTACCCCCTTCGTCTTTGGCTCGGCCAACAAGGTCGCGCGGGTCGCCACCTACCACGATCTGCCGGATGAAGAGACATCGGCGCTGTTTGGATCGCGCGGGCTTTTCCGCGCCTGATCCCACTACCTTCAGGACATCGACATGAGCATCAAGCACCCGATCATCAGTGTCACGGGATCCTCCGGGGCTGGCACCTCGACCGTGAAAAAGACCTTCGACCAGATCTTTCGCCGCGAAGGCATCAAATCCGTCTCGATCGAAGGCGACGCCTTTCACCGTTACAACCGCGCCGACATGCGCGCCGAGCTGGAGCGGCGGCAGGCAGCGGGCGATCACACGTTTTCGCATTTCTCCTATGACGCCAACGAGCTGGGAGAGCTGGAGCGCGTCTTTCGCGAATACGCCGAGACCGGCAAGGGGCGCACCCGCACCTATGTGCATGACGCCGAAGAAGCCGAGAAAACCGGTGTGCCACCGGGAGAATTCACCGCCTGGGCGCCTTTTCCCGACGATTCCGATCTTCTGTTCTACGAAGGCCTGCACGGATCGGTGGTGAATGACGAGGTGAACCTTGCCGCCTTTGCGGATCTCAAGATCGGGGTGGTTCCGGTAATCAACCTCGAATGGATCCAGAAGATCCACCGTGACCGGGAATCGCGCGGCTATTCGACCGAAGCCGTGACAGAAACCATCCTGCGGCGGATGCAGGACTACGTGCATTGCATCTGCCCGCAGTTTTCCGAAACCGACATCAACTTCCAGCGCGTGCCGGTGGTGGATACCTCCAACCCCTTCATCGCGCGCTGGATCCCCACCCCGGACGAAAGCCTGGTGGTGATCCGCTTCAAGAACCCGCGCGGCATCGATTTCCCCTATCTGATGTCGATGATCCACGACAGCTGGATGACCCGCGCCAACAGCCTGGTCATTCCGGGCGGCAAGATGGACCTCGCCATGCAGCTGATCTTCACCCCCATGGTGCACCGGCTGGTCCATGACGCGAAACGGGCCTGAGGAGACCTGCCATGACCATTCAAACCCCTGTCGTTACGACCGAAACCCTGATGGCCAATGCCATTCGCGCATTGACCATGGATGCGGTGCAGGCGGCGAACTCCGGCCATCCCGGCGCTCCCATGGGGCTGGCGGATGTGGCCACCGTTTTGTTCAACCGATTCATCAGGATCGATCCCTCCCGCCCCGACTGGCCCGACCGCGACCGTTTTGTGATGAGCGCGGGACACGGATCGATGCTGGTCTACGCGATCCATCATCTTCTGGGCTATGCGGACATGGACGCAGATCAGCTTCGCAACTTCCGCCAGATGGGTGCGCGCACCGCGGGCCATCCCGAATACGGCCATGCGGCGGGGATCGAGACCACCACCGGCCCCCTGGGTCAGGGCATTTCCACCGCCGTCGGCATGGCCATGGCCGAACGCATGATGCAGGCGCGGTTTGGCGATGATCTGGTCGATCACTACACCTATGTGCTGGCCGGCGATGGCTGCCTGATGGAAGGCATCAGCCACGAGGCCATCGATCTGGCCGGGCATCTGGGCCTCGGGCGGCTGATCGTCTTCTGGGACGACAACCGCATCACCATCGACGGGCCGACCGATCTGTCCACCTCCATGAACCAGAAGAAGCGTTTCGAGGCCGCTGGCTGGCATGTGCAGGCCGTGGACGGCCACGCGCCCGAAGCCATCGCCGCCGCTATCGTCGCCGCGCGCGCAGATGATCGTCCCTCAATGATCGCCTGCCGCACGGTGATCGGCAAGGGTGCGCCAAACATGGGTGGCAGCCACAAGGTGCATGGCGCACCTTTGGGCGCCGAGGAGATCGCCGCCACCCGCGCAGCACTGGACTGGCCCCATGCGCCCTTTGTTATCCCGGATACCGTCAGCCATGCCTGGCGCGAGGTGGCAAAGCGCGGCGAAAAGGCCCGCAAGGATTGGGAAGCGCGTAAGGCGGCTTCGGCCAAGGCCGCGGATTTCGACACCGCCCTTGCCTCACCGGACGCCAATGCCCTGCGTGATGCGATCACCGCCTATAAGGAGCGTCTCAGCGCCGATGCGCCGAAGGTCGCGACGCGCAAGGCGTCAGAAATGGCGCTGGAGGTGGTGAATGCCACCCTTCCCAACAGCGTCGGCGGCTCGGCGGACCTGACGGGATCGAACAACACCCGCACCAGCGCCATGCGGCCCATCACGGCGCAGGATTTCAGCGGCGACTACATCCACTACGGCATTCGCGAACATGCCATGGCCGCCGCCATGAACGGCATCGCGCTCCATGGCGGGTTCGTGACCTATGGCGGCACCTTCCTGGCCTTTGCCGACTATTGCCGCCCCGCCATGCGTCTGTCGGCCTTGATGGGGGTTCCAGTCACCTACGTGATGACCCATGACTCCATCGGCCTTGGCGAAGATGGCCCGACGCATCAGCCGGTGGAAACCATCGCATCGCTCAGGGCCATGCCCAACATGAACGTGATCCGCCCTGCCGATGCGGTGGAAACGGCGGAGGCCTGGGAAATGGCGGCCACATCTGAAACCACCCCAACGGTTCTGTGCCTGTCGCGTCAGGGCCTGCCGACCCTGCGCCGCAACCACAGCGCCGAGAACCTGACCGCAAAGGGCGCCTATGTTCTGCGCGGCGGCGGTGCACGTGACGTGACCCTGATCGCCACCGGATCAGAGGTCGAGATCGCGATGGAGGCCGCGGATCTGCTGGCACAGGACGGGATCAAGGCCGCCGTCGTCTCGGCCCCCTGTTTCGAAGCCTTCGCGGCCCAGTCTCCGGACTATCGCGCGGCGGTGCGCGGCAGTGCGCCACGGGTCGGTGTCGAGGCCGCCATACGCCAGGGCTGGGAGCTGTTCCTCGAGCGCGGCGACGGCTTCATCGGGATGAGCGGCTTTGGCGCCTCTGCCCCCGCCGAGGAGCTTTACCGCCATTTCAACATAACGGCCGAGGCCATCGCCGCCTCTGCCCGCCGACAGATCGAGAAAAGGACGAAGGCATGACCACGAAAGTCGCCATCAACGGCTTTGGACGCATCGGACGCTGCACCCTGGCCCATATCATCGAAAGCGGCCGCAACGACATCGAGGTGGTGAAGATCAACGCCACCGGCCCGATTGAGACCAATGCGCATCTTCTGCGCTATGACAGCGTGCACGGGCGGTTCCCGCACCCGGTTGCGGTCAATGACGACACGCTGGATCTGGGCCGTGGCCCGATCAAGGTCTTCTCCACCTACACCCCCGAGGAACTCGATTGGGAGGGCGTGGACGTGGTGCTGGAATGTTCCGGCGTCTTCAATTCCAAGGAACAATCCACGGTCCACCTGAAACAGGGCGCGCGCAAGGTGCTGATCTCGGCCCCGGCCAAGAACGCCGACCGTACCGTGGTTTACGGCGTCAACCACGGTGACCTGCGCAGCGATGAGCTGGTCGTCTCAAACGGCTCCTGCACCACCAATTGCCTCGCCCCGCTGGCCAAGGTGCTGAACGATGCCATCGGCATTAAAAGCGGCATTGTCACCACGGTGCATTCCTACACTGGCGATCAGCCCACGCTCGACCGGCGCCACAAGGACCTATATCGGGCCCGCGCCGCCGCCCTGTCGATGATCCCGACCTCCACCGGCGCGGCCAAGGCCATCGGCGAAGTTCTGCCGGAACTCTCGGGCCGTCTGGATGGGTCCGCCATCCGGGTGCCCACCCCGAATGTGTCAGCGGTGGACCTGACCTTCATGGCAGCCCGCGATGTGACCGAGGCCGATGTGAACGCGATCATGGCCGAGGCCGCCCAAGGCAACATGCAAAAGATCATCAGCTACGAGACCGAACCCAAGGTTTCGATCGACTACAACCATGACAGCCATTCCTGCAATTTCGCCGCCGACCAGACCAAGGTGATGGGCGCGCGGCTGGTGCGGGTGATGGCCTGGTATGACAACGAATGGGGCTTTTCCTGCCGCATGGCGGATACGGCCAATGCCATGGGGAGACTTCAGTGATGGACCTGCCGCAGATCGACCTCGCCACCGTCAAAGGCCGCCGCATTCTGGTGCGGGCCGACCTCAACGTGCCGATGAGTGATGACGGCACCGTCAGCGATGACACCCGCATCCGCCGCTTTGCCGAGGGCATGAAACCGCTTCTGACCGCAGGGGCACGGCTGGTGATCCTGACCCACTTTGGCCGCCCCGAACCGGGAACCGATACGGAGGAGCATTCCGTCGAACCGCTGATCCCATCCCTCGCCGCCGCCTTGGGCCGCCCGGTCCGTTTCTGTCCCGAACTGATCGGGGATGAGGCCGTCGCCCGCAGCCGGGGTCTGACGGATGGCACGGTGATGCTCTGCGAAAACCTGCGTCTTCATGCGGGGGAAACCACCAATGATCTGGCCTTTGCCGCGCAGTTGGCCAAGCTTGGCGATATCTACATGAACGATGCCTTCTCCTGCGCCCATCGCGCCCATGCCTCAACCGAGGCGCTGGCGCACCTTCTGCCCGCCGTGGCAGGCCCGCTGATGATCGAGGAGATCGAAGCCCTGTCGGCAGCGCTGGAATGCCCCAAACGCCCGGCGGTGGCAGTTGTTGGCGGCGCCAAGGTCTCCAGCAAGATCGCCGTGCTGAAGAACCTGGTTCAGAAGGTGGATCACATCATCATCGGCGGCGGCATGGCCAATACCTTTCTTTTTGCCGATGGCGCGCCGATGGGGCGCTCGCTGCATGAGGCCGACCAGATCGAAACGGTGCGGGAAATCCGCGGCTTGGCCCGGGCTGCAGGCTGCACGCTGCATCTGCCCGAAGACGTGGTCGCCGCCCATGACTTTGCCGCCGGTGCGGCCCATGACATCACCCCCGCCACTGCCTGTCCAAAAGACGCCATGATCCTGGATGCCGGGCCGCGCGCGCTGAAACGGTTCCAGTCGGTGCTGACCTCCTGTAAGACAATCCTGTGGAACGGGCCGCTGGGGGCGTTTGAACTCTCTCCCTTTGACCTGGCGACCAGGCACCTGGCGCAGACCGCCGCCGACCTGACCCGCCAACGGCTGGCCGTTTCTGTCGCAGGGGGTGGAGACACGGTTGCAGCCCTCAACATGGCCGGTGTATCTGGCGATTTCACATATGTCTCCTCCGCCGGGGGGGCTTTCCTGGAATGGCTGGAGGGTAAAACGCTCCCCGGCATTGCGGCGCTGCAAGGCGCGGCAGAAGCGGCCTAAGAGGTTTTCATGGCACTTATCACTCTTCGTCAACTGCTCGACCATGCCGCCGAACACGGCTATGGCGTGCCCGCGTTCAACATCAACAACATGGAGCAGGGTCTTGCGATCCTGAAGGCCGCCGCGAAATGCGACAGCCCGGTGATCCTGCAGGCCAGCCGGGGCGCGCGCTCCTATGCCGGTGACATCATGCTGCGGCACATGATTCAGGCGCTGGTCGAGATGTATCCGCATATACCGATCTGCATGCATCAGGACCATGGCAACAACGAACAGACCTGCCTGTCCGCCATTCGCCACGGCTTTACCAGCGTGATGATGGATGGCTCGCTTGAGGCGGACATGAAGACGCCCGCATCCTATGACTACAACGTCGAGATCACCGAACGCGTGTCGCGCATGGCCCATTGGGTCGGTGCCTCGGTCGAGGGCGAGCTGGGCGTGCTTGGCTCGCTGGAAACCGGCGAAGCGGGTGAAGAGGACGGATCGGGCGCGGTGGGCAAGCTCACACAAGAGCAGCTGCTGACCGACCCGGATCAGGCCAAGGATTTCGTGGCGAAAACCCAGGTCGATGCGCTCGCCATCGCCTGCGGCACCAGCCACGGCGCCTATAAGTTCAGCCGCAAGCCCACCGGCGACATCCTGGCGATCAGCCAGATCGAAGCGATCCACGCCAAGATCCCCAATGTGCACCTGGTGATGCACGGTTCGTCCTCGGTGCCGCAGTACCTTCAGGACCTGATCAACGAATTCGGCGGCGAGATGCCCCAGACCTATGGCGTACCGGTGGAAGAGATCGAGCGCGGCATCAAATCCGGCGTGCGCAAGGTCAATATCGACACCGATAATCGCATGGCAATCACTGGCCAGTTCCGCAAGGTAGCGCAGGAAAAACCGACCGAGTTCGACCCGCGCAAGTTCACCATCCCCGCGATGGAAGAGATGGAGAAACTCTGCCTCGACCGGTTCGAGCGTTTCGGCACCGCGGGCAACGCCTCCAGGATAACCCCGATCGATCTGGATGAGATGGCGAAACGCTACAGCAGCGGCGCGCTGGCGGTCTGATCTCGCCCAGGCGCAGCAAATTCGGGGGGCGTGTCGCGCGCCCTCCTCCTCCCCGACATGACGAGGCTCCCCGATGTCCTTTGACCGCAGCGTGAAGATCGCACCCTCCATCCTCTCTGCCGATTTCGCCAACTTCGGCCAGGAAATCCGGGCCATCGAGGCCGAAGGCGCAGACTGGGTGCATGTGGATGTGATGGACGGCCATTTCGTCCCCAACCTCACCTTCGGGCCGATGGCGGTCAAAGCCTTCCGCCCGCATGTAAAGACGGTGATGGACGTGCACCTGATGATCGCGCCGGTGGATCCTTACATCGAGGCCTACGCCGACGCGGGCGCCGATGTTCTGACCGCCCATATCGAGGCAGGCCCGCATATTCACCGCACCCTGCAGGCCATTCGTGGCGCAGGCATGAAGGCGGGCGTGGCCTTGAACCCCGGCACCCCGGCCGAGGCTGTGGCGCATCTTCTGGATCTGACCGACCTCATCTGCGTGATGACGGTGAACCCCGGTTTCGGCGGGCAGAAGTTCATCGACATGACGGGCAAGATCGCGGCCCTGCGCCAGATGATCGGCGACCGCCCCGTGCATATCGAGATCGACGGCGGCGTCGATCCCACAACCGCCCCAAAGGTGCGCGCCGCCGGCGCCGATGTGCTGGTGGCGGGATCCGCCGTCTTCAAGGGCGGTTCGGTCGACAATCCCGCCCCCTACGGCACCAACATCCGCGCCATCCGAGAGGCAGCCAATGCCGCTTGAGGCACTCATATTCGATGTGGACGGTACGCTCGCTGAGACGGAAGAGCTGCACAGGCGCGCCTTCAACGAGACCTTCGCCGAAAAAGGGCTCGACTGGCACTGGAGTGAGGCAGATTACCGCCGCCTGCTTCAGACCACCGGCGGCAAGGAACGCATCGCCCACCACATGCGCGACCTCGGCCTTGCCCCGGACAGAATCGACATCCCCGCGTTGCACAGAGCGAAGACAGACCGCTATGTCCGCCTGATGGGTGACGGCGGCCTGGACCTGCGTCCCGGCATTGCTGCCCTGATCGCAGAGGCAAAGGATGCAGGGTTGAAAGTTGCCATCGCCACAACGACCAGCCGCCCCAATGTGGATGCCCTTTGCAAAGCCTGTTTCGGTGCGCCAGCAAACACCCTGTTTTCGGTGATTGCCTGCGGCGATGAGGTTGCGGCCAAGAAGCCCGCAGCGGATGTCTACGACCTGGCCCTGAAACGTCTTGGGCTGCCCCCAGAAAATGCGCTCGCCTTCGAGGACAGCACCAACGGGCTGCGCAGCGCAGAGGCCGCCGGGATTGCCACGATTGTCACGCCGTCGATCTATACCGATGGCGACGATTTCACCGGCGCTCGCTGCGTGATTGGAGATGTGACCGCGCTTGGCGGTGTGGATGCCCTTGCCCAGCTTTTGCCGCAGCCCCAAACCGCGTAACGAAAGGACCAACTCATGGCCGTCTCCCCTCCCATTTGCGATTTCGGCTGGCACGCGCCGCAGTTCCGTCTGCCTGCCACCGATGGCAAGACCTACAGCCTGACGGATATCGCAGGCCCCAAGGGCACGCTGGTGATGTTCATCTGCAATCACTGCCCCTATGTGATCGCCGTTCTGGACCGGATCGAGCGGGATGCCCGCGATCTGCAGAAACTCGGCATCGGGGTGGCCGCAATCTGTTCCAATAATGCGCAGACCTATCCGCGCGACAGTTTCGAGAACATGAGCAAGCTGGCCCGCGACCGGGCCTTCCCTTTCCCATACCTGCACGACGCGGACCAAAGCGTCGCCCGCGCCTGGGAGGCAGCCTGCACGCCGGATTTCTTTGGCTTCAACGCAGCCGACGAATTGCAGTATCGCGGGCGGCTGGATGCCTCGGGGCGCAATCCCGCCCCACCTGATGCCCCGCGAGAGCTGTTCGAAGCCATGCGCCAGATCGCCAAAACCGGTCATGGACCGCGCGATCAGGTGCCCTCGATGGGATGTTCGATCAAATGGAAGGAACCCGCATGAGCCAGGCCATCGTATTCGACCTTGACGGAACTCTGATCGACAGCGCGCCGGACATCCACGCCGCCGCCAACCGGATGCTGGAAGATTTCGGACATGCACCGCTGACCCTCGCCCGCGTAACCAGTTTCATCGGCAACGGCATTCCCAATCTCGTACGCCTTGTCATGCAGGAGCGTGGTATCCCCTCAGCCGAGGAACAGATCATGCAGGCCCGGATGCTGGAGCACTATACGGCTCATCCTGCGGATCTGTCACAGCCATACCCAGGCGTCATCGACTGCCTTCAGACACTGCGCAATCAAGGGTACAGGCTGGGTGTCTGCACCAACAAGCTGCTTGAGCCGACCCTGCAGATCCTGCAGGCGCTGAATCTGACGTCGTTCTTCGACGTGGTCATCGGCGGGGACACACTGCCGGTCAAGAAACCCGATCCGGCACCGCTCCTCAAGGCGTTCGAGAAACTGGAGGCTGCCGCCTTGCTCTATGTAGGCGACAGTGAGGTCGATGCGGCAACGGCCGATGCGGCGGATGTGCCCTTTGCCCTGTTCACCGAAGGCTACCGGAAAACACCGGTTGATGAGCTGCCTCACACCGCGACCTTCAATCATTTCGAGTTGTTGATGGATATCGTGGACCGGCGCAGAGCCGCCGCCTGATACCCGGCCGCCCCCTTTGCCAGCAGGGCTGCGCTATGCCCGCGGTGCATCACCGGGATGAGGGCAACCTGCACGTCCGGCATGAACAGCTCCGCATCCTCGATCTGGGCAACGAACTGGCCGCCCCGATCATGGCTCGCGCAGGTTCCGTCAACGCGGCATTGGTCACATTGCGGCTTCCCCGTTTTGCCCCTGCAGGTCGCGCACAGCAGCCATCGCTTTGGCCTGGGCCAGTTGGACCGCCTGGGCTGCTCGGGCCCGATCCATGATGTGGTTCTGAATCGGCACGGGCAGGCAGCCGCACAGAAGCGGCTCTCCCTCATCGTCGAAATAGGCCCATTGCGCCGCCAGCAGCTGATAGCTCTTCACGCCCCAGCCGCTCTCGTCCGGCGCAAAGCGCAAGCGCCAGTTCCCGCGGATACTGACCTGAAACCGTGCCCGCGGCCCTCTTGCCAATCCCAGCTGCTTTACGCGCTCATAAAGGTCTGCCGCATCAGGCAGGCGCCGCCCGGCAAAAACGACTTCCACTTCCTTTTCGGGGCGAGCGATCCCTTTGATCAGAAGATCGCCGCGACTGTTGCGCCCAAAGACCGGGTTCAGGTCCACGGAAACATCCTGCAACTCATGCTTGAACAGCCCGCCGTCTTCGATCTGCGGGGTTACTTCCGATCTGGATCTGCGACGGTTTGGGATTTCCTGTTCCATGTCTCAACGCATCAGGGCCACGAATGGCCCGTTCTCCTCTGTTCGCGGTCCGCACATTCTTAAGTTGCAGCAGGTTAATGAGGCGTTGATCCGCCAAAACTGTGGGGGATTTCCGGCATTTCGGTCCAATGTAACGCACAGGCAAGCTCGAGAGAGGCCGATGGTATGGTCGCATTTCCTTGAGCCATTCAGCGGCCACCAAACACCCACCCTTCAATCATCAATGGCCAGCGCCCTTTGATTCATGGAATTTTGCCGAAACACCCGGCCTCTACCAATTATCCAAGTGTTTACCCTTAAGGATATCTTTACAGTATTCCGATAACCTGTTGGTCAGCTTGTTTGCAGCCAATCCACCCAAGCCAAGCAGTTCACCGTTGAACATGTGGAGTATCAGTATGGGCCATGTTGGTCTTAAGGAAACGTCGCCGAAGTGCCTGATCGTCGAGGACGACAGTTTCGACAAGAAAATGATGTATCGCACCACACGGCTTGCAGTGAGCGGCATCACGATCAAAGTTGTAAGCACCTTGCAGGAGGCAAGGACGGCCGTCAGAACCGAACTGATTTCCCTGATCCTGCTGGATAACTCCTTGCCGGATGGAAAGGGAGCGGATTTTGCGATGGAGTTGGCCCTCTCCTCGAAATGGTCCGACATTCCGATCATCATAGTCTCCGATTGGCCCTCGCCTTTCATGTGGGACAAGGCGAGCGCCGCAGGTGTCAGACGGATCGTGACCAAGTCCGATCTGAAACCGCATCTCATAACCGAAATCCTCGCACCGAAAAATGGGGCAAGACCCACGTCCCCACATGCGATCCCAGGCGGCCTTCCAAGATCAAAGAGCACCCCTCTGACCGATCACGAAAAATCCGAGCGCGCCCGCGTTTGAGCGTCAGCGCTCCCCACTGACTTCCTCTCAGCCCGCCACCCCATCGCGCTTAACGACAAGGACCTTCGCGTCATGTTTCGTGCCGCCATGAACAGAGGTGATGACTGCAAAAGCTGCGCGCGGACCCGCGCAGACGTGAACCTCATAGCCCAAAGAATCGGACATGACCTGCGCGCGCCGCTGCGTGCAATGAAAACGCTTCCTGAATGGATTGTCGAAGAGTTCGAAGAGGAAGGCGGCACCGCCAACGTACAGGCAATCGAGTATCTGGATCTGATCACGGCCAAGGCCATCCTGATGGAAAGCATGCTGGCAGGTCTTCTTGAATATGCCCTGGTGGCAGACCCGGCGGCCAGGTTCTGCAAGATTGATGTCACAGCAAAGATCAGCGACATTGCCGACAGACACCTGCCGCAGGACAGGTTTGAGATTTCCATCGCCCCAGAGCTATCGCATATTGAGGTGGCGGAAGAGGATTTTGAGGCCTGCTTCAACCACCTGATATCCAACGCCGTGCAGCACAACGAGGAGCGCCCGCCCAAAGTGCGTGTCACGGCTCATCTTCAAGACACGACCGCCGTTTTCGAGATTGCGGACAACGGGCCAGGCATAGATCCGCAATTCCACCAGCGCATCTTCGAACCCTTTGCCCGGCTGCAACCTCGTGAAGAGGGAGAGGCCAGCGGTCTCGGGTTGGCAATAGCAAAGAAAATCGCGGGAAACTGGGGCGGCGTCCTGACCATTCAATCGGAATTGGGGCGCGGAACCTGTTTCAAGTTCAGTTTCCCGGTTGAGCCTTCGGGTTGACCGCAGCCCGTTGCCAGCGCACGGCATATCTCTCCGGAAACAAACGGTTATTCACAGCCAAAGCGCGAATACACGAATCTGCTATGGATGATGGTGCGGGTGAAGGGACTTGAACCCCCACGCCTTGCGGCGCCAGAACCTAAATCTGGTGCGTCTACCAATTCCGCCACACCCGCACGGGCGCAGCACCTGAGGCGCTGCGTGAGCCGCTCAATAGCAAAGCCCGCCCAAGGATGCGAGAGAAAATCGCACCGCCTTGAAACTTCTCCATTGCGGCAAGAATGACACATGGTTTTCAAGCCTTTGGCTCATCCATGCAAAAACCCGCAGACGTCTGAGGGGTCTCGGGCTTATAAAGGGCAAAAAAAATAAAGCACACTGAGGCAGAGCGAGTACCCCAATGAAAACGCAAGCGAATCCGCCTGCGCAGCACATTCTTGCGCGCATCATTCAAACCCGCCGCGAACGCAGCGACAGCATTGGGGCGCAGACCTCGGTCGCGCTGACCCAAGGCACAATGGTTCAGACACAGGATGGCGAAATCCCCGTTGAGACCTTGCAGCCCGGCGATCAGATCATCACCCGCACGCAAGGCTTTTCATCCGTCTTGGGGATCCGCAAAACGCGCAGCTTGATGCATGGCGTCACCTTTGCCGCCGGGTCCCTGGGCCATACCCAGCCCGGACGCGACCTGCTGCTTCCCATCAATCAGCAGGTGCTGATCCGGGACTGGCGCGCCAGGGCCATGTTCGGACAGCCCCAGGCCGTTGTCCCCGCGTTCGAGTTGATTGACGATGAATTCATCCGCGACGAGGGCCTGCAGATGCTGGAGCTGTGCATTCTCAGCTTTGACCGGCCCCATGTGATCTATGCGGGCGGCATGGAGATCGCGACCTCAAAGGCCGCCAGCACCGACCTGCGCCCGGCCGCCTAAAGCCCAAGTTTGCGAAAGACGGCGGGGATCTGTTCCGGCAGGTCCTCGGCGATCAGTCCGGGGCCGAATTCCAGCGCGCATTCCACATGCAGCCAGGCGGCACTTTCTGCCGCCTGCATCGGGGCAAAGCCTCGCGCCAAAAGGCCGGTGATGAAACCCGCCAGAACGTCCCCCGACCCGGCGGTCGCCAGCCAAGGCGCAGCGCGGTCGTAATGCGCCGCGTTCACCGAACAGCGCCCATTCGGCGCAGCGATCACCGTATCGGCGCCCTTGAACAGCACCACGCAGCCCGCCCGCGCGGCGGCCTCGCGCGTCGCGTCCACCTTGGAATAAGCCGGGCCTTTGGTGGCGGGCGCGTTCAGCTTCTCTGCGATATCTGGAAACAGCCGCGCAAATTCGCCGCCATGGGGCGTCAAGACGCAGTTTTCATGCAGCATGGCGAACAGGTCTTCCGGCGCCTCGCCAAAGGCCGAGAGCGAATCGGCGTCCAGCACGGTTGCCCGTTTGGCCGCCAGCGTCGCAGGCACAAGCTCCCGCGCCCGATCAAGGCCCATTCCCGGCCCCAGACACAGGGCATTGAGACGAGAATCCTCCAAAACCTTTGTCAAAGCCTCGGCATCGGCAACGCGTTGCAACATCAGCGCGGTGATCTGGCAGGCAACCTCCTGCTGGGCGCTTGGCGGCACGCCCAGCGTCACCAACCCTGCCCCGATCCGAAGCGCGCCGCGCGCAGACAGCCGCGCTGCACCTGTCTTACCGGAACCGCCCGTCAGGATCAGGGCATGGCCATGCCAGAATTTGTGCCCCTCAGACTTGGCAGCCCAAACCCAAGGCCTCGAGAAGAATGGCCTTTTGTCTTGAACCAAGGGCGTCTGGCACAACAACTCGACATCAGGCTCCCTTAGAACGCGATGCAGTGAATTTTTGGAAATCTCAGTAGCACGATATTGTTGAACTCCAATATCGACCACTTTCACAATACCGCAGGCTGACGAGCCGTCTTCCAAAAAGTGACCCACCTTCGGACTATCGAAAGTCACTGTCATGTGAGCCGCAAGTGCAGATACTCCGCCCCAGACCAGATCTTCACCAAAAGACCTTGCCTGCCTGGGATCACCAAGACATGCACCACTGTCCGAGCACAGACCAGACGGCACGTCAATTGAGACAAGGCGCTCGAAATAGCGGCGCTTCTCGCCAAACCGGCCAATCAGATACCGCAACTCACCAGAAATCGGACGTGACAAGCCAATCCCAAACAATGCATCAATGACCAGATCTGCCCGCACGGCTTCCTGATAGGCATTCTCAGACCAATCCCCTTCATCGCCGTCAACCGAGCAGTCGACCTGGTTCCCCCCCAACCACCGCTCATAATTTTCCTTCGCATCCGGCGGCAGCTTGGCCGGATCTCCGTACAGAAAAACCTCCACCTCCCAGCCACGCTTTTTCAGCAATCGCGCTACGACGAACCCGTCGCCACCATTATTGCCTGGACCGCAGAGGACCACGGCGCGCTTGCCGGGGGTGTCCAGCTCTGGCCATTCCTCGAAAATGGCCTCCACAACGCCCTGCCCGGCCCGCTCCATCAGCTCTAGGCCGGTCACCTCACCTGACTCGATGGCGGCCTGTTCAATGGCGCGCATTTGGGCAGCGGTCAGCAATTCGGTCATTCTTTCGCCCCTTGCGTTTCAAAACCGCACAGTTTTTGTGCGCATAGACTATTTTTTAATCATGCATGCCTGTTTTGCAGGCTGATTTTCCGGCAACTTGAGCAGTATCCATTGTCCACGGCATTTAGAAATGATCTGACCACCTTCGACAAGGTTGTGAGGAGCCCCCGAGATGAAAAAGATCGAAGCCATCATCAAACCGTTCAAACTGGACGAGGTGAAAGAGGCACTGCAGGACGTGGGCGTTCAGGGCCTCTCTGTGATCGAGGTCAAGGGCTTTGGTCGCCAAAAGGGTCACACCGAACTCTATCGCGGCGCCGAATACGTGGTGGATTTCCTGCCCAAGGTGAAGATCGAGGTGGTTCTGGACGACGATCAGGTGGACGCTGCCATTGAGGCCATCGTGAACGCCGCCAAGACCGACAAGATCGGTGACGGCAAGATCTTCGTCAGCCCCGTTGAGCAGGCCATCCGCATCCGCACCGGCGAGACCGGCCCCGACGCGCTTTAACATTCCAACACCGCCTGCCCGCCGGACCCGTTCAGGGCCGCATCCGATGGCAGCGCACAGACGACACAGATTTTTCTTACGGAGAGGAAAACAAAATGAGCAAGGACGCAGTTCTTCAGCTGATCAAGGACGAAGATGTCGCCTATGTGGACATCCGGTTCACCGACGTACGCGGCAAGCTGCAGCACGTCACGGTGGACGTCGACATGGTTGACGAGGATTTCCTCGAAGAGGGTTTCATGTTCGACGGCTCCTCGATCGCGGGCTGGAAGTCGATCGAAGCTTCGGACATGAAGCTGATCCCGGACACCAACAGCGCCTATGTCGATCCCTTCTACGCGGAAAAGACCATCTGCATCCACTGCTCGGTCGTTGAGCCCGACACCGGTGAAGCCTACGAGCGCGACCCGCGCGGCACCGCTCAGAAAGCCGAAGCCTACCTGAAATCCTCGGGCATTGGCGATGTAGCCTTCATGGGCCCGGAAGCGGAATTCTTCCTGTTTGACGATGTGCGCTTCTCGAACACCATCAACAAAGTCTCCTACGAAGTTGATGCGAGCGACGCCTCCTGGAACACCGACACCGAGTATGAGACCGGCAACATGGGCCACCGTCCCGGCGTCAAGGGCGGCTACTTCCCGGTGAACCCGATCGACGAAGCGCAGGACCTGCGCTCCGAAATGCTGTCGACCATGAAGCGCCTCGGCATGAAAGTGGACAAGCACCACCACGAGGTTGCCTCCTGCCAGCACGAACTGGGCCTGATCTTCGACAGCCTGACCAAGCAGGCGGACGAGTTGCAGAAGTACAAGTACGTGATCCACAACGTCGCGCACGCCTATGGCAAATCGGCAACCTTCATGCCGAAACCGATCGCAGGCGACAACGGCACCGGCATGCACGTCAACATGTCCATCTGGAAAGACGGCAAGCCGCTGTTCGCAGGTGACAAGTACGCAGACCTGTCTCAGGAAGCGCTGTACTTCATCGGCGGCATCCTGAAGCACGCAAAAACGCTGAACGCCTTCACCAACCCGTCCACCAACTCCTACAAGCGTCTGATCCCGGGCTTTGAAGCCCCCGTTCTGCGCGCGTACTCGGCTCGTAACCGCTCTGGCTGCGTGCGTATTCCGTGGACCGAAAGCCCGAAAGCCAAGCGCGTCGAGGCCCGCTTCCCCGATCCGGCCGCAAACCCCTACCTGGCGTTTGCTGCCCTGCTGATGGCCGGTCTGGACGGCATCAAGAACAAGATCGATCCGGGCGAAGCCATGGACAAGAACCTGTACGATCTGCCCGCAGAAGAGCTGGCCGACATCCCGACCGTCTGCGGCTCCCTGCGCGAAGCGCTGGAGTGCCTAGCGGCCGACCACGACTTCCTGCTGCAGGGCGACGTGTTCACCAAAGACCAGATCGAGGGCTACATCGCGCTCAAGATGGAAGAGGTGGAAACCTACGAACACACCCCGCACCCGGTCGAATACGGCATGTACTACAGCTGCTAAGATCGGCAGTCGGATGACTTCGGAAAGAGCGCCCAGCGGGCGCTCTTTTCTTTTGAGGCGTCACTGCGCTGAGTGCCGCCGACAAAGGGCTGGAATCGGGTAATCCCGTTAACGCATCCTTTAGAATGGGCTGCTTAGTGTGAAACAAGATACATAGTCAGCCTTCAGGACAGCCATAATACACGTGCAAAGCTTCAGCCTCAGCGAACTCGGCCTGGTTGACGGCCCAGAGCACCATGCGTTCGACAACCTGACCGAACTGGCCAAACGCGTCACTGGTGCGTCGGTGTCCCTTGTGTCCACAGTTGATCCCGAAAACGATCGTCAGTTCTTTACAAGCCACCTCGGGCTGGGCGAGCCTTGGTCCAGTAGGCGGCAAACGCCGCTGTCTCATTCCTTCTGCCAACATGTCGTCAGCGCCAACGCGCCCCTGATAGTTGAAGACGCGCGCATCACGCCTCTTGTCCGCGACAATCTCGCCATTCCAGACCTTGGGGTCATCGCCTATCTGGGCGTCCCCGTGCACATGCCCAGCGGAGAGCCGATTGGCGCCCTGTGCGTGATTGAAAGCAAGCCGCGGGCCTGGAGTGACAATGATTTGTCGCTGTTGCAACAACTCGCCGACTGCGTATCAGACGCCATAAAGATGAAGGCGGCCCTGTTGCATGTCGATCAGATCAGTCGCGAGCAACGCGAATTCACCTATGCGGTCTCGCACGATCTGAAATCGCCGGCGCGCACACTCAACCTGCTGCTGCACGAGCTGGAGCTGGAAAACGCGGGAATGAACGAAGAAGGCAGGCTGCTGCTTCAGCAAAGCCAGAAGACTGCCAGCCGCATGATGGATCAGATGACAGACATTCTGGAGTATTCCAGAGTCCTGGGCGCCAGAACCAGGAAAGACAGCATCGACCTCAACCACCTGATTGCGGAACTGTTGGATGATCTCAAGGGAGAGATCAAACATTCCGGCGCAGATGTCTCTTTTGCTCCGCTCCCCAACGTCATCGGAAACCGGATGCAACTGCGCTGCCTGTTTCAGAACCTCATTACAAACGGCATCAAGTTTCAGCCTGCTGGAAACCGGCCCGTCGTACACATAAGAACCGGACCGAAAACGTCGGCCGCAATGGTAGACATCGAGGTATCGGACAACGGGATCGGCATCAGGCAGGAAGATCAGCGCCAGATATTTGAGCTATTCAAACGGCTCCACCATTCATCCGACTATGACGGATCTGGCATCGGCCTCACCCTCAGTCTGCGCATATGCGCAAACCACAAGGGCATGCTTTCGGTCATCTCCGAGGAAGGACAGGGGGCAACCTTCCGGGTCTCCTTGCCAGAAGCGCAAGAGGCTTGACGCAGAAACAGCGTCAGCCGCTCGTCGTTCCTTCCCCTACCCCACTACGTGGCTTGAAACCCTTCCGCCCCACCTGTAAACGACCGACCTTTGCCCCAACAGGAGACAGGCCATGGCGCAACAGGAACCTCTCGTCGCGCCTGCAACTCTCGGTATCGATTTTGGCACGTCCAACTCCGCTGCGGGCGTTGCGGTGGGGGGACAGCCCTACCTGATTGAATTGGCGCCGGGCGAGACTTCCTTGCCGACAGCGGTCTTCTTTGATGCCGAGGACGGGCGCATGCGCATTGGCAACAGTGCCATTCGCGCTTTGACTGCGGGCGAGGCGGGCCGTTTCATGCGGGCCCTCAAGAGCCTTCTCGGCACGCCCCTCTTGCATGAGGAACGGCGGCTGGGAGGGGAACGCATGACCTTTGCCGATGTGATTGCGCGTTTCCTCAGCGAGGTAAAATCGCGGGCCGAGGCCCAGACCCGCATGACATTCACCCATGCGCTATCGGGGCGCCCGGTGCGCTTTCACAGCCGGAATGACACACGCAACGCCCGCGCCGAAGAGGACCTGCGTTCCTGTTATCTCAGGGCCGGGTTTGAGGACGTCCGCTTCATGCTGGAGCCGGAGGCGGCGCTGCGGGCGACCCGGCCGCAGGCTGGCATCGGCCTGATCGTGGACATCGGCGGGGGCACCTCGGATTTCACGGCTTTCCGTCAAGAGACCGATGGGGCGACAGAGATCCTCGCCTCGCATGGCATCCGCCTTGGCGGCACCGATTTCGACCAGCGGATCAGTCTCTCCAAAGCGATGCCGCTGCTCGGCCGTGGCAGCCAGATCCGCGACAGTTTCGGCCCCGGCACCCTCCCCGCCCCGAACCGGGTCTTCAATGATCTGTCCAGCTGGCAGATGATCCCTTTCCTCTATACGCCTGAAGAACTGCGCGCCGCCCGCGACCTGATGCGCCAGGCGGTGGAACCAGAAAAGCTTTCGAGGCTGGTCTCAACTCTGGAAGATCAGCTTGGCCATGACATCGCTTTTGCGGTGGAACGCGCGAAAATCGCGATCAATCAGCCAGGTACCCCTTCTACGCCGGTCAACCTTGCGGTTTTGGAACGCGGGCTGCAGGCCCCATTGGCCGGCGACGAGCTGAGCGACCTTCTCAGCGCGCAGATGGAAGAGCTGACCGAGGCTGCTCGGGACACTTTGCGCATGGCAGAACTGGCGCGAGCGGAGGTGAGCCGGATCGTGCTGGTCGGCGGCTCTTCGCTGCTGTCCTGCTTGCAGGCACACATGGAAACACTGTTCCCGAATGCCACCTTCGAAAGCGGACAAGCCCTGACCGCGGTTGGCGACGGGTTGGCCCTGGCCGCGCCCACCGCCTTTGACTGAACCCGGGCTACGGGGCCAAACGCGCTGGCTTTCCCATGGAATTTCCACTCTGTCTCGCTAGGATTGGCGCGTTCCAGCCTGTTGAAAGCCAAACCCATGCGAATTCTCCCTGTTCTCTGCCTGTCTCTTGCAACCTGCCTTCCCGGCGTCTCATTTGCCGCGGCCTGCGGCAATACATCTGCCGGATTCGAGGCCTGGAAAGCCGATTTCGCGAAGGAGGCACAACGCGCAGGGGTGCGGGCAAAAGGTCTGAAAGCACTGCAAAACGCCAGCTATGCCAGCCGGACCATCGCAGCGGACCGCAACCAGAAAAGCTTTCGCTACAGTCTGGAGAAATTCATGCAACTGCGCGGATCCGCCACCATCGTGGCGCAGGGACGCAAACGCAAGGCCCGAAATCCGGCCTTTTTTGCGGCGTTGGAAAAGAAATACGGCGTCCCCGCTGGCGTCTTGATCGCCATTCACGGGATGGAAACGGCCTTTGGCCATTTCATGGGTGACAGCCAGGTGGTCTCGGCTATCGTGACGCTGACCTATGATTGCCGCCGCTCTGACTTTTTCCGCCCCCACGCCCTTGGCGCGTTGAAACTGGTCGACCAGGGCGCCATCACGCCGCAAACGCTGGGGGCCAAACATGGTGAGCTGGGTCACACCCAGTTCCTGCCCGGAAACGCGCTCAGCTACGGGGTGGATTGGGGCGGTGATGGGCGTGTCGACTTCTACGACATGGAGGATGCGCTGGCCTCTACCGCCAACTACCTGCGCAAAAGAGGATGGAAGCGCGGCAAGGGCTATCAACAGGGAGAGCCGAACTTCAAGGTGTTGAAAGAGTGGAACGCGGCGACCGTTTACCAGCAATCGCTGGCCATAATGGGGCGACAGATCGACGGCTGAAAGGGCATGCGCGGTGCAACAGATGCCATACGATGACACGCATCCCAGGTGGCTGCAGCCGTAACTCATGTGGCATCAACATGGCTGGCCGACGCCCCCTTTCGGCCTCAATTCTTCACAATGTCCAAAAACCATCCTCGCAAATATCTGAAAAAATTTAATTAAACTCGATCACCCCCTGCCGGACTGGATTGGACGCTTTCCAGAAACAATTCTCTCTTCCCGCCTCACTTTGCGCCATTTCGGTCGGTAATCTGGCCCCAAGGCACCCGGAAGGTAGGAGGCTTGAGAATGCAAGAAGCAGAACAGTTCAAAGGTCGTCTCGGGTTCAAATCCCGCAGCGACACGCTCCTCAATCAAGGGCTGGTGCAGGCCGTCGACATGCTGGATGACTACGGACATCCGCCGACGCAGATCAACAGCCGCGCGTCCGGACGGATCGAATTGGAAAGCGATCAGTATCACGTGGTTCTGCGCCTGCGGCGCCTGCCTTTGCGCATGGGGGTTCAGCTTCCCGAGGGCATCCCGGCGCCCGCCATCTTTCTGGACGTTGCGATCACGCGCCTGTTTCCGCAGGTCTGCGATCAGGAAATCACCGAACTGTTGCTTGCCGTCCTGTTGAGACGCCTGACCGAGGCCCTGTCGCCGTCGGTTGTCTTCTGGCAGGACGCCCCCATTGCCATGAGCCGAGGTGACTTCCTGGGTGTATTCCAATTGGCAGAGCAGCCGATCCCAGACAATCAGCAAAGGACGACCGAAACGGACGCTCGGATTTCAGCGCCAACCACGCTGAGCCGACCTGCCGCAATCCGCACAGGACACTCCCCAGCAAAGCCCCGGAAACACTCCGTGGCAACAGAGCCTCCGCAGGCCCTTTCCCCCTTCAAGACCCCGGATCGTCTTCGTACATCTTTGAAACTCTTCCCGGAAACCGGTCAGGAAGAGCGCCAATCTCAGCCTCGCGCCCATGCGAAGGACTGCTTTGCGGCCGTGGATGACATGGCGGATGATCTTGAGCGGAAATGCAACCGCCGCATCACACGCGCAGCAGCGCCCGGTGACCAGGTGATCGATCTCAGTGCCTTGCGCCTGCCCGCAGAACCCTGGGAGCGGCAGAATATCATGGGCTGGGCCGCGACGGGCCTGATCGCCATGCTGTCGGCACCGATTGCCGTCTTACTGCTTCTTGTGGAACTGATGCGGGGCAGCCGGTTGAAGCCCAGAACACAGCTGCTCACGGCAGCCGTCTTTGTCAGCCTTTTGCAGGGCACGGGAATGGTTCAGGCGGCGGCGCGGGCGTTCTGGCTGCCCCCGAACTGACCCATCAGCCTGCGGTGTGAAGTTGCTCTTCGCCCCCCGCCCCATCGGCCCATTGGCCGAGGACGTCAGCACGTCTCAGGACGAAGGTGTGAATGCCAAAGATCACCGCCCGCGTCCGGGGCAGGCGCAGAATCGTCTGTTTTTCACTGCGCAGATAACCCGCCTGACCGGCCTTTGGTTTGGGGCGGGGCGTGTTCGCGCTGCGGGGGTGATGCAGGTCTGCTTCATGGTACCAAAGCGCATTGAACCGCCAAAGCGGCCTGCCGACCTGAACCCCATCAAAAAGCCGCTGCACCCGCGCGGCCAGCTTGGCATCGTAGCTGTCAACCGGCACATGGATCGCGGTCAGGGGCCGCATGAACTTTTCTGACAGGGTCCAACTGGCCGGGAAACACAGAACAGCGCCTGTGAGGATATGCTCCGGCGCGCCTTCCGACTTTTGCAGGAGGCAGAAGTCCTGCTGGGTGATGCGCCCAAGGGAGCCGAGGGGATCTGCCCAGTCGATTTCGACCCTTGCGCCATCCGGCCGCGCCACCTGCCCCCGCACACCGCCATAAAGATGATCCAGCACGGTTTCCAAAAGTTCCTCGGCAGCCGCGCGGCCGCTTTCATCCAGCATCAGAACCCGGTCTCGCGCCGTCCCGATAAGGCGTTCACGTTCCGCCATCTGAGCCGCAAAGGCATCGTCAGGCGTCAGCCAATCGCCAACGGCCAGCGGCGCAATACCCGGCAGGCGCTGCGGCTCAAGTGGATTATGCGGGATCTGTTTCTGGAGAATCTCTGTCATGGGACCCTGCTAGCACGAATTTGATCAAAAGATCGATGACGGCTGTCGAGTTTTCCACATGTTCGCGTCCCGGGCCATTTTCAGCCTGCCGGGTTCAGGGCCATGGGCAACTTGTCACGCAGCACCAGTACGCTGGATGCGTCGGTTCTTTCGTGCAGGCGGTCTAGCGGCACCCATTCCAAAGCGTGTGACTCTTCGCTTTGCGCAATCTCTCCGGCAACGGCGCGGAACAGGTAGCGCACGTCATAATGCAGATGCGCGCGCTCCTTGGCGTTGGCGGGGATTTCATGGATATCGACGTCGAACACCCGGCCCGACAGTGGCTCTATGCGGGCAAGGCCGCTTTCTTCATAGGCTTCCTTCAAGGCGACAAAGGCCACATCGGCTATGCCGTCGCAATGACCGCCCAGTTGCAGCCAGCGATCAAGCTTGCGATGGTGAGTGAGGAAAACCGAGCCTAGATCCGGCGACAGCACAAAGGCCGATCCCGTCACGTGGCTGGTCTCGGGATTGCGACCAAAGGCCTGCGGCTCGTTTGCGCAGAACAGGGCCAGGCGGCCCCACATGTCATGATCGCGTGCGTCCTGCCGCAGATACGCGCCTATGCCTTCTATCCGCTCCACGATCCCGTTCCTTCACCTTCGCGTGTTTTTACGGGGCGAAACCTTGTCGGCACCCCGCCGCTGGCGCACCTTAGGCGCAAGCAACCCAAAGGCCAATCTCCCATGCCCTCAGAACGTATCCGTTTTCCCGGCCACGCCGGTAGCACGCTTGCCGCGCGCCTGGACCTGCCGAATGGTCCGGTGCTGGCAACAGCGCTTTTTGCCCATTGTTTCACCTGTTCCAAGGATATCCCCGCGGCGCGGCGCATCGCCGGGCGCCTCGCTGCCATGGGCATCGCGGTCCTGCGCTTTGATTTCACCGGGCTGGGCCATTCCGAAGGAGAGTTCGAGAACACCAGTTTTTCCTCCAACGTGGCGGACCTGATTGCAGCCGCGCAGTATCTCGCGGGGCGCGACATGGCGCCTGCGCTGCTGATCGGCCATTCCCTTGGCGGCGCTGCCGTACTGCGCGCGCGGGCGGGCATCCCATCGGCACGGGGCGTCGTGACCTTGGGCGCACCCTTTGACCCCGAACATGTGACCGACCATTTCGGCGCGGACCTGTCCCGGATCGAGGCGGCTGGCGCCGCCGAGGTCTGCCTTGGCGGGCGCCCCTTCACCATTCGCCGCCAATTTCTGGATGATATCCGCAGCTCTGCCCTTGGGCCATCGATTGCAGAACTGGACGCCGCCCTTCTCGTCATGCATGCACCGCGCGATGAAACGGTAGGCATCGACAACGCTGCCGAGATCTTTGCCGCCGCCAGACATCCCAAAAGCTTTGTCACGCTGGACGATGCCGATCACCTGATCTCTCGCGCGGAAGATGCAGAATACGCCGCCGAGGTGATCGCCGCCTGGGCGCGTCGCTATATCGAGATGACGCCGCCTGCCCCGCCCCCCGGCGCCCCCGAAGGCGTGGTACGGGTCGCAGAAGCGGATCCGAACGGGTTTTTGCAGGATATCCAGTCCGGCCCCCATCACCACATGCTGGCGGATGAACCGCTCGCCTATGGCGGCACCAACCGCGGTATGTCGCCCTATGGGTTTGTGGCCGCAGGGCTTGGTGCCTGTACTTCGATGACCATCCGCATGTATGCCCGCCGCAAAGGCTGGCCATTGGAAACGGTCGCTGTCGATGTCTGCCACGACAAGGTCCACGCCCAGGATGCCGCACCTTCCGGACCGGCCAAGATCGACCAGTTCACCCGCAAGATCTGCCTCAGTGGGCCACTGAGTTCCGAGCAAAGGACCCGGCTGCTTGAGATCGCCGACAAATGCCCCGTGCATCGCACGCTGGAAAGCGGCGCCAGGGTCATCACCATCGACAAGTCTCCGATGTGACACGCGTCTTGCGCAAATCCGGCCCCGGTTGATCGATATCAAGGCCGGGACCGGCACTTTCGTCAAGATCGGTTGCAATGCACTCGCACCCGAACAGGCACGATAGGAGACGCACGATGGGATTGATCAAAAAGCTGGAGCACAGCACCGATCTGGTAAACGGCATGGCAGACCGCCTGGGTATCGACATGGGTGAGATCATCGCCCGTGATCCCGAGCACGAAGGCCCCAAGCTGATGCGTGCGATCATGCGCTGCAGCCATTGCGAGGATCAGGGTGGCTGCACACGTCTTCAGGCCGAACATGACCATCTGGACGCGGCCCCGGCCTATTGCCAGAACAAGGACGTCTTCGACCGCATCAGCCGGGGTTGAACCAGCCCCTGCTACACCGCGCCAGCATCGAAACGGGGGTGGACAATAGGTCTCGCCCCCGTTTCGGTGACTTGTTCCTTTGGACAGGGCGGTCTATGACGCGGCGCAAGTGTTCCCGCAATCGCGAAAGGTGCCTCCGCCGATGATCCCCCGTTACGCCCGCCCCGACATGGTCGCCATCTGGTCGCCCGAGACCAAGTTCCGCATCTGGTACGAGATCGAGGCGCATGCCTGCGACGCAATGGCCGATCTGGGGGTGATCCCGCGCGAAAACGCCGAGGCCGTCTGGAAGGCCAAGGACGTGGAGTTCGACGTCGCCCGCATCGACGAGATCGAAGCCGTCACCAAACATGACGTCATCGCCTTCCTGACCCACCTGGCCGAACATGTGGGTTCGGAAGAAGCCCGTTTCGTGCATCAGGGCATGACCTCTTCGGACGTGCTGGACACCTGCCTCAACGTTCAGCTTGTGCGCGCCGCCGATATCCTGCTGGCCGATATGGACGCCCTGCTGGCCGCACTGAAAAAGCGCGCGATGGAACATAAGAACACCGTGCGCGTCGGCCGCTCCCACGGGATCCACGCCGAGCCCACCACAATGGGCCTGACCTTTGCGCGGTTCTACGCGGAAATGGACCGCAACAAGGCGCGTCTGATGCAGGCCCGCGAAGAGATCGCAACCGGGGCCATTTCGGGCGCGGTGGGCACCTTTGCCAATATCGACCCGCGTGTCGAAGAACATGTCTGCGCGCAGCTGGGCCTGCGCCCCGAGCCGATCTCGACCCAGGTGATCCCGCGCGACCGCCACGCGATGTTCTTTGCCGTGCTCGGCGTGATTGCCTCGTCGATCGAAAACGTCGCCATTGAAATCCGCCACATGCAGCGCACCGAGGTGCTGGAAGGTGCGGAATTCTTCTCGATGGGCCAGAAAGGTTCCTCGGCGATGCCGCACAAGAAGAACCCGGTGCTGACCGAGAACCTGACCGGTCTGGCCCGCCTCGTGCGCATGACCGTGATCCCGGCGATGGAGAACGTGGCGCTTTGGCATGAACGCGACATCTCGCACTCCTCGGTTGAGCGCGGCATCGGCCCCGACGCCACCGTGACGCTGGACTTTGCCCTGAACCGGCTGACCGGCGTCATCGACAAGATGCTGATCTTCCCCGAGAACATGCTGGAAAACATGAACAAGTTCCCCGGCCTCGTGATGTCTCAGCGGGTGCTGCTGGCGCTGACCCAGGCCGGTGTGTCGCGCGAAGACGCCTATTCCATGGTGCAGCGCAACGCGCTGAAGGTCTGGGAAGAGCGTCTGGATTTCCAGGAATTGCTGCTGGCCGACGCCGAAGTGGTTGCCGCCCTTGGCGAAGACGGCATCAAGGAAAAGTTCGACATGGGTTATCACACCAAACACGTGGATACGATTTTCAAGCGGGTCTTTGGCGAATAGGATCGCCCGCTTTTCCAACTGAACGCCCCGCCAAATTGGCGGGGCGTTTTTGGTTTTGGGGCAGCCATGACCTGATCCGGCGTAGGCGAATGGACGCCTGTTCAAAAAATCGTGTCCCATGCCCGTCGAAATTGCGGATAGGCTGGCCTCGACCTGGTATTACAAGGATCCTTTTGATGCGCCTGACGATCATTGCCGCTTTGCTCATGGCTCCTGCCGCAGCCTTTGCCGCAGGCGGAGACGACTGGTCCGCCCCGAAACCCACCCAGACCACCAAGGAGTGCAAGGGCGCCAAGGTCTGGGACCAGAAATCCGGGAAATGCGTTGATCCCAAAAATTCGTCACTGGACCCCGATACCCTTTTTGGGGCGGTGCGCGAATTGGCCTATGCCGGACGCCTCGCAGAGGCCCAGGAGGTGCTCACCGCAATGCCCGATCAGGCATCCCCCCGCGTTCTGACCTACTGGGGCTTCACCCATCGCAAGCTGGGCCGTCTGGAGCTTGCAAACCAGTATTATGAACAGGCCATCGCAACGGACCCCGACAATCTTCTGGCACGCTCCTATATGGGGCAAGGCTTTGTCGAGGAAGGGAAACTCGGCCTCGCACTGGCCCAGTGGAAGGAAATCCGCAATCGCGGCGGCACAGGTGGCTGGCCGGAAGTGTCGTTGCGCAAGGCGCTTGAGACCGGTCAGACATCAACCTACTGAGCTTCAGCCTTTCTTTACCGCTGCCGAGCTAGTGTGGACCCCACAGAAAGAGAATCTTTTTGGCAAGGGTCCTATAGATGCAAGACGACCAGATGTTGGCGCTCCCGATGGCGACAGGTGGGGATGGCTTTGGCGATTTTTCGGCACCTGCCCCTATGGGCGGCATGGGAATGGACAATCCAATGGGCGGATCCATGGGCGGTGCCCCGGTCAAGCTGAGCGGCAAGGCAAAAGCCGCGATCGTTGTGCGCCTGCTCCTTAATGAAGGGGCGGACATCCCGATCGAGGAACTTCCCGACGAATTGCAAATGGAACTGACCCAGCAGATGGGCAAGATGCGGATCGTCGACCGCGAAACCCTTTATGCGGTTGCCAGCGAATTTGCCGAAATGCTTGACAATGTGGGCCTGACCTTCCCCAACGGATTGGCAGGTGCTCTGACGGCCATGGACGGCAAGATCAGCCGCCTCACGGCCAGCCGCCTGCGCAAAGAGGCCGGCGTGCGCCAGTTCGGAAATCCCTGGGATCGCCTCAAACAGCTGCCCCCCGAAGATCTCGCCTCGCTGGCCGAAGCCGAAAGCACCGAGGTCGCCGCAGTTCTGTTGTCAAAACTCGATACCGCCAAAGCGGCCCAGATGCTGGCCGCCCTGCCCGGCCCGGTTGCCCGGCGCATTGCCTATGCCGTCAGCCAGACCGGCAATGTCACGCCCGAAACCGTGGATCGGATCGGCCTGTCGCTGGCCGCCCAGGTCGAGGCACGCCCGGATCTGGCTTTCGATGTGTCGCCCGGAAAACGTGTCGGGGCAATCCTGACCGAAGCCGCAGCTGCCAAGCGCGACGAGGTTCTCAGCGCCCTCGAAGAGGAAGACCAGGAGTTTGCGATAGATGTCCGCAAGGCCATCTACACCTATGGTCTGATCGCGCAGCGCATGAAGCCGCTGGATGTGCCCAAACTGATGCGCGTTCTGGCGCAGCCCGATCTGGTGACGGCCATTGCCTTTGCCACTGACGAAGAGGATGTCGCAACCAGCGAATTCCTGTTGGAAAACATGTCCAACCGTATGGCCACCAACATCCGTGAGGAAGTCGCGGAGCGCGGGAAGGTCAAACGCTCTGATGGCGAGGCGGCCTTTGGTCTGATCGTCAGCGCCATGCGTGACCTGGTGGACAACGGCGAGATTGAATTGGGTTCCGACGAGGAAGAGGAATCCTAACTCAAAAGGACCGAGTGGAGTCGCCAGGGGCGGCGGGGGTCCGCTCGCCGCAGGCACGCCGACCAGCAGACCACCTCGCTTGCACCTCCTGACATGCCCGATTATGGTGCATCGCCCGACACTGTTCACGGTGCACCTTTTCGCGCAGTCACAAGCCAGACAGGCCGGTCCCACACATGCCCATTTCAGCCTCAGAGCTTTCATCCCCGGCAAAGGCCAAATACTTTGCCAGCAATCTGTTTCTGCGAGCCCTCATCGGTACCATGCAGATACTTCCCTATCGCTGGCGCGTCGCCGGAATGGGGCGTCTGGTCCGTATCCTGTCGCCTCTGGTCGGATTCGAGCGCAGGATTCGCGAGAACCTGGCGCTGACCTGCCCTGAGCTGACGGAAGAAAGCGTCGACCAGATCTGCAGCGATGTGGCCGACAATGCCGGTCGGACCCTGGCCGAGCTATATTCGGGCAAGTCGTTTCTGCAACGCGCACTCAAGGCCCCGATCCACGGTCCGGGTCTGGCCGCCCTGGAGCAGGCTCAGGCCGAAGGGCGTCCGGTCATCCTCGTCACCGGCCATTTTGGCAACTACGATGCCGCGCGCGCCGGGCTGATCGCCAAGGGGTTTGCGATGGGCGCCCTCTACCGGCGCATGGCGAACCCCTACTTCAACACGCACTATGTCCGCGCCATCGAGGGCAACGGCAAGCCCATGTTCGAGCAGGGCAAACGCGGCATGGTCGAAATGGTCAGGCACCTCAAGAAAGGTGGCAATATCGCGATTGTCGCCGACCTACACGCCCACGGCGGAAAAGAGATCGAGTTCTTTGGCAAACCGGCCATCACATCAACGGTGCCTGCCGAACTTGCCCTGAAATACGGCGCCGCGCTGATCCCAGTCTACGGGATCCGCCAGGACAATGGGCTGGACTTCGACATTCTGCTGAACCCGGAGATCCCCGCCTCTGATCCAGTCACCATGACCCGCGCGATTTGCGATGACCTTGAAAGCGTCATCCGTCAGAACATGGGGCAGTGGTTCTGGATCCACCGACGCTGGAAACCCTACATCACGTGATCAAGCGGTCGGGTCGGCGATAACGATCATGTGCCAGCCCCTCCGTCGCCGACGTTTCATCAGCCGCAAGACTGCGGATCACTCGCTTCTCAACGCCGCCGCCGCCAGGATCGGACCGCTGTTGATCTCTTGCACCAGCACCGCGAGGGAGTGATCCCCCGGCAAAGGCACGGTCAAAGTGAGGTCTTCCGCGCCATTCCAGTCCGCCAGCCGCGTCCACTCTTCAACGATATTTGCATAGTCAATCGTGCGCCCTGCCAATTCGCCCCGGCTGATTGCAACCCGTTTCAGCGGCGCATAGCGAATGACATCGACAACAGCTGAACGAGGCGCAGCGCCCGTGACTGGGCGAAGGGAAATCGTCACTCCGCTCGGGCTTTGGTGCATTGAAAGCGAAACGGAACTGGGCACGGCGCGGTGGCGCGCAATGGCGTCGGCCAGGGCCATCGGATCAGCGCCTCCGATATCCTCTTGCCCCATCACGATCATTTGCGGGGTATGCACCATCCGGTGCCCCATGGCCTGTGCGTAGGCCTTTTGCCGGGCGGTATAGGCCGGGTCGGCAAAGATGTCCTTCCAGCCGATGTAATCCCAATAGTCCACATGGAATGCCAGCGCCAGGACATCATCGCGCTCAGAGAGCTTGTGCATCAAGGCATCTGCCGGAGGGCAGGATGCGCAGCCTTGCGAGGTGAAGAGTTCCACTACGATGGGAGACGGCCTGGGCTCGGCGACAGAAATCGCCGGAAACGCAAAGCACAGGAGGCTGGCCAAGGCGGCAAAGGTCTTCATCGTTTGCTTCATATCCCTTGTCGGTCTTCGTCTCGCGAGCGCAGGCGCTGCCCTATTCTGGTATGGATGTAACTCAGCCACGCCGACAAGGCCAATCAATCATTCTTGAGAGCTGTTTCAAACCCGTTTCCTGCCCCCTTGGCAAGTTTTGTGTACTATTGCATACAAAAATTGCACGGTGCGGCGTTTCCCCTATTGAAACAACAGCCAACCTGTTGCAGATAGCCTGCAGCGAATTCCCCATTTTCACATCCAGAGGGAGGCCAACATGCCTATCACCGTCGGACAGGACAATGCCAAGACGCGCCGCACGCTCAGCGCCGGTGGCAAGTCGATTTCCTACTACTCGATCCCCGCAGCCACCGAAGCGGGTCTCGGCGATTTCTCGAAACTGCCGGCGGCTCTGAAGGTCGTGCTGGAGAACATGCTGCGGTTCGAGGACGGCGGCTTCTCGGTCTCGCTGGAAGACATCAAGGCCTTCGCCGAATGGGGCGCAAACGGCGGCAAGAACCCGCGCGAAATCGCATATCGTCCGGCCCGCGTTCTGATGCAGGATTTCACCGGCGTTCCCGCCGTTGTGGACCTTGCCGCGATGCGTGACGGTATCAAGGCCCTGGGTGGCGACGCTCAGAAAATCAACCCGCTGAACCCGGTTGATCTGGTCATCGACCACTCGGTCATGATCGACGAATTCGGCAACCCGCGCGCCTTCCAGATGAACGTGGACCGCGAATATGAGCGCAACATGGAGCGCTACCAGTTCCTGAAATGGGGTCAGGGCGCCTTCAACAACTTCCGCGTTGTCCCCCCCGGAACCGGCATCTGCCACCAGGTGAACCTGGAATACCTGGCCCAGACCATCTGGACCGACACCGATCAGGACGGCAATGAAGTCGCCTACCCCGACACGCTGGTCGGCACCGACAGCCACACCACCATGGTCAACGGCGCCGCCGTTCTGGGCTGGGGTGTTGGCGGCATCGAGGCCGAGGCCGCAATGCTGGGTCAACCGATCTCCATGCTGATCCCCGAAGTCATCGGGTTCGAGCTGACCGGCGACATGGTCGAAGGCACCACCGGCACAGACCTCGTGCTGAAAGTCGTTGAAATGCTGCGCGCCAAGGGCGTTGTGGGCAAATTCGTCGAATTCTACGGCGAAGGTCTGGACCGTCTGCCGCTGGCGGACCGTGCCACCATCGCCAACATGGCGCCGGAATATGGTGCAACCTGTGGCTTCTTCCCGATCGACGCCGAAACCATCCGCTACCTGCGCAACACCGGCCGCGACGAAGACCGTATCGCGCTGGTCGAAGCCTACGCCAAGGAAAACGGCTTCTGGCGCGACGCGGATTACGCACCGGTTTATACCGACACGCTGTCGCTGGACATGAGCAGCATCGTTCCGGCGATTTCGGGCCCCAAGCGCCCGCAGGACTACGTGCCGCTGACCAACGCGCAGGCCGCCTTCCGTCAGGAGATGGAAAAGACCTTCAAGCGCCCGATGGGCAAGGAAGTACCGGTCAAGGGCGAAGACTACACCATGGAATCGGGCAAGGTCGTGATCGCATCGATCACCTCCTGCACCAACACCTCCAACCCCTACGTCATGATCGGCGCGGGTCTGGTTGCGAAGAAAGCGCATGAGCTGGGCCTCAACCGCAAGCCCTGGGTGAAAACCTCGCTGGCGCCGGGTTCGCAGGTGGTGTCCGAGTATCTTGAGGCCGCGGGCCTGCAGGAGCATCTGGATGCGGTCGGCTTCAACCTGGTCGGCTATGGCTGCACCACCTGTATCGGCAACTCCGGTCCGATCCAGCCCGAGCTGTCCGAAGCCATCGCCGAAGGCGACCTGGTGGCGACCTCGGTCCTGTCAGGCAACCGCAACTTCGAAGGCCGTATCAGCCCCGATGTGCGCGCCAACTACCTGGCCTCGCCGCCGCTGGTTGTCGCATATGCGCTGGCGGGCACCATGGACATCGATCTGGCCAACGAGCCGATCGCCCAGACCCCCGAAGGCAAGGACGTCTACCTGAAGGACATCTGGCCCACCACCAAGGAAGTTGCGGACCTCGTGCAGGAAACCGTGACCCGCGAAGCATTCCTTTCCAAATACGCCGATGTCTTCAAGGGCGATGAAAAGTGGCAGGCGGTGGAGACCACCGATGCGGAAACCTATGACTGGCCCGCGACCTCGACCTACATCCAGAACCCGCCCTACTTCCAGGGCATGGGTACCGAGCCCGGCACCATCTCGAACATCGAGGGCGCCAAGCCGCTTTTGATCCTGGGCGACATGGTCACCACCGACCACATCTCTCCCGCGGGCTCTTTCGCGACAACCACCCCGGCCGGTCAGTACCTGATCGACCGTCAGGTGGCCCCGCGTGAGTTCAACTCCTACGGCTCGCGCCGCGGCAACCACGAAATCATGATGCGCGGCACCTTCGCCAACATCCGCATCAAGAACGAGATGCTGGACGGCGTCGAAGGCGGCTACACCAAAGGCCCCGATGGCAAAGAGACCTCTGTCTATGAGGCGTCGATGGCCTACCAGGAAGCCGGTATTCCGCTGGTGGTCTTTGGCGGTGAACAGTATGGCGCAGGCTCCTCGCGCGACTGGGCGGCCAAAGGCACCGCGCTTCTGGGCGTGAAGGCTGTGATCGCCGAGTCGTTCGAGCGTATCCACCGCTCCAACCTGGTTGGCATGGGCGTCATCCCGTTTGAGTTCACCGCTGGCGATACCCGCAAGTCGCTGAAACTGACCGGCGATGAGACCGTCTCGATCCGCGGCCTCGACACCATCGAGCCGCAGCAGGAGGTTCCCTGCGACATCACCTACGCGGATGGCACCACCAAGACCATCACGCTCAAGTGCCGCATCGATACCGCGCCCGAGATCGAGTACATCGAACACGGCGGCGTGCTGCACTACGTGCTGCGTAACCTCGCAAAGTCGTAAGGCTTTCGACACAGGTACATGGGAAAGGCGGCCCCAGCGGGTCGCCTTTTCTGTTGGGGGTCAAAGAGATCCGTGAAAGAGGACTAGCGCATGAATGATTTGAAAGAGACCGGCCTCAAGGTTTCGAGCAGCATCACCGGCTATCACGCCCATGTCTATTTCGATGCGGAAACGGTGGAACAGGCGCTGGTCCTGTGCCAGCGCGCATCAGAGCTGTTCGGCGTCAAGATGGGCCGCGTCCATGACAAGCTGGTTGGCCCGCACCCGATGTGGTCCTGCCAGCTGGCCGCGACGCCTCAGCAGTTTGCAGACCTCCTTCCCTGGCTGGCGCTGAACCGTGATGGGCTCATCGTCTTTGCCCATCCCGAAACCGGCGACGAGCTGGCCGATCACCGCGATCACGGCATCTGGCTGGGCACAGGGCTGGAGTTGGAACTGTCACTTTTCGAGTGAGGTCACAATTCACGGCCCCTCTGCGCCTCCTGCCGTGGGCTTCAATTTTGAATACTGCGGATACGCCCTACACAGATCGTAGACAAAGTTTTTCTCGATATCCGCTATCAGTACGGCAAACTTCCTGCGTAGGTCCCGCCGCTCATCAGCGTCTGTCACTCTGTCAATTGCTAAGATCAATTTCGACGAAGAGCTATACAACTCTTCTACGCCCTCGAAAATGCCACGCACCTCGTCTTCGTCCATGCTGGCCTCCTTGCTCACAGATATTCTAAGTTCCTAAGGCGACCGGATCATCAGAAATTGGAATAGGAAAACAGAATGCGCCTCGAAAGGCGGGCGTCGTTTTCAATGATCAATTGATTGGCTTACTGGCCCGCCGCCTTTTCCATGGCGGGGCGCAGCGTCTTTTCCACCACCGAAGCTGTAATCGGCCCGGCAAAGCGCAACACGATCTTGCCCTCGCCGTCGATCACATAGGTTTCCGGCACGCCGTAAAGGCCCCAGTCCAATGCCATGCGGCCCTTCTCGTCCCGGCCGATGGCGGTGTAAGGGTCGCCCAGTTCCTCAAGGAAAGCAGCCGCGTTGTCCTGCTGGTCCTTGTAGTTGACGCCATAGATCGGCACGCCCTCGGCAGACAAGGCTTCCAGCGTCGGATGCTCGGCCCGACAGGGCGCGCACCAGCTGGCCCAGTAGTTCACCAGTTTCACCGTGCCATCGCGCAGGGTGGCATCGTCAAAACCGTCCTTGCCGGGGAACTCCTCCAGCACCACGGGCGGCGCGGATTGGCCTTCGCGCGCGGAGGGCAGGCTTTCGGGATCCTCGCGGAACATGCCCACCAGCGCAAGGCCGACAAAACCGGCGAATACCACCACGGGCACCGCCATCAGGGGAGAGATCTTAGCCATTGCGCTTCATCCGCTGCTGTTCAAGCCGCTCCATCTCGGCGCGCACCCGGCGGCCGCGCCAGAGCGTCACCACCACCAGAAGCAACAATAAAAGGATCGAGGCGGCATAGGACGACAGCACCGCCTCTGCATATTTTCCTAGATCGGGCATCATGCCTCCATCCTTTCACGGGCCATCAGCGCCTTGATACGGCGCGCGCGAATTTCGGTTCCGGTGCGATAGAACACCAAGGCGATGAAGAACAGACCAAAGCCCACCATGCAGACATAAAGCGGGTTGGAGAATACATCGGCGACGTTCTCTTCCTTGTCGAGGCTCAGAGAGGCCCCCTGATGCAACCCCTGGTTCCAGAAATTCACCGCATAACGGCTGAGCACCGCGAAAACAGATCCCACAAGGCACAGGATCGAGGTCAGATCCGCAGCCGTGTCAGGATCGTCGATTGCCTCCCACAGGGCGATATAGCCAAGGTAGAAAAGGAACAGCACCAGGAAGGAGGTCAGGCGCGGATCCCAGGCCCACCAGGTGCCCCACATGGGCTGCCCCCAGATTGCTCCTGTCACGAGGGCGATCAGCGTCATAACCACGCCCACCGGGGCAGCAGCCCGGGCTGCCAGGGCGCTGACGTGATGGCGGCGCACGAGCCAGATCAGCGAAGCGACCAGCATCATGAACCAGGCGTTGATCGCCATCAGCGCCGAGGGCACATGCAGGAAGATGATCTTGACCGTGGATCCCTGCCTGAAATCATCAGGCGTAAAGAAGAAGCCCCAGATAAGCCCCACGACCATCAACAGGCCTGAGACGCCCCACAGGACGGGCATCACCCGTTCGGTGGTGGTGAGGAATTTTTTCGGATTTGCGTATTGCCAGATGGACATGGTGGCTATCTTGTTCCCCGCTCCCGTGTTTTCAAGTCTCTCTTGCCCTGCTCTTTCGTCGCAGCCTGCCTAGCGCAGATTGATACGCAAGACCGCCGCGCTGGCAAAGGGCAATAGCGCGATGACAGCCGCCGAAATACCCGCCAGCATCAACAGCGGCGTCTGCACCGCCATCCCTTCGGCGCCGCGCCGGGCGACTTCGGCACCAAAGATCAGAGTCGGCACATAAAGCGGCATCACCAGAAGCGACAGCAAAAGCCCCCCGCGTTTCAGCCCTACGGTCAAGGCCGCACCAAAGGTGCCGATCACCGACAGGGCTGGCGTGCCCAGAAACAGCGAGACAACAAGCCAAAGAAAACCCTGCCCAGGCAGGTTCAGCAGAACGCCGAGGACCGGCGCCGCCAAAACCAGCGGCAGGCCTGTGGTGATCCAATGCGCCAGCGCCTTGACACTCACCACCGCCTCCAGCGGCAGGGGCGCGGTCGCCAGAAGGTCAAGCGAGCCATCCTCCCAGTCGAGCGCTAGCAGCCGGTCGAGCGACAACAGGCAAGACAGCAGTGCTCCCAGCCACAACACCCCCGGCGCGATGCGGGTCAACAGTTCAGAGTTCGGCCCCACCGAAAAAGGCACCATGACCGTCACGATCAGAAAAAAGGCCAGGCCAAGGCCAAAGCCGCCGCCCGCGCGCACCGCAAGGCGCAGATCCCTCATCAACAGGGCGATCATAAAAAGCCCTCGTCGAAATCATCGAGCGCTGGCAGGGCGGCCTTGTAGGCACCCACGTCCAGCACCTCGGCCTCGTCCAGCCCAAGATCGATATGGGTGGCGATCAGCGCCGATCCCCCCTGCCCCAGATGGGCGCGCACCGCATCCGCGAACATCGCCACTGCACGGGTGTCCAGGCTCACGGTGGGTTCATCCATCACCCAGATAGGCCGCCCCGTGACCAGCATCCGCGACAGGCCAAGGCGGCGTTTCTGCCCCGCCGAAAGCGCCCCTGCGGGCCGGTCTTTCAGCGCCACCAGATCAAACGCGTTTAGCGCCGGTTCAATCGATGCGGTGCCAAAGACACTGGCCCAGAAGGTCAGGTTTTCCGTCACGCTCAACGCCTGTTTCAGCCCGTCGGAATGAGCCGCATAGGCGATCTGATCCTCGGCGCCTTCGATACGGCCCGAAAGCGGCGGCTGCAGCCCCGCAATGGTGCGCAGGAGCGTTGTCTTACCGATCCCGTTCGGCCCACGCAGGATCAGGGCACGGCCAGGCTCCAGCCGAAAGCTGAGCCCGTCCAGCACCGGCAGACCGCCGCGCGCAATCGCAAGATCGGTTACATTCAATGTCATGAATGACTGACTATCCCATTGCCGCCCCGCGCAAAAGCCGAATTCGCCCGCGCGGCAAGAGGCCTCATACCGGCAATGCCGCCAAAGCGATCCTCCGCCCCTCGGACAGGAGCACATTATAGGTGCGGCAGGCAGCGGGAGAGTTCATCGTCTCGACGCCCAGCCCGGCCCCTTCCAGCGACGCGCGCAGGTCGGCGGGGATATGCGCGACCTCGGCCCCAGTTCCGATGAACAGAACATCCACTTCCCCGGCCAGGGCCAGAAGCGCCTTGCGATCCTCGTAGCCCCCCCAGGCCGCCGTCCCCTTTGCGCCCGTCAGCACAGCACCATGATGAACCTCGCCGCCGATGCGAAAGAACCCCTCTCCGTATCCATCCACCGGCACGGCATCGGAATAGGTGACTTCATTCAGGCGCATGAGGCTTCTCCCGTAAGGCTGGTTTGCGGATGTCTAACACGGGGAAAGATGGGGCAAAAGCAAAAGGCCGCAAGCGAAACCTGCGGCCTTTGGTTGCTGTCTTTGCACGTGACGGTCAGGCGTCGATATTGGCGAACTGGTTGCCGGTTGGCGTCGTCGGTTTGGACCAGTCCCGTTTCACGCCCAGCCACAACAGGATGGTCGAGGCCACAAAGACCGAGGAATAGGTGCCCACAATGACCCCCCAGATCATCGCAAAGACAAACCCGCGGATCACGTCGCCGCCCAGCACATAAAGCGAGATCAGCGCGATCAGCGTTGTGACCGAGGTCATCACGGTGCGACTAAGGGTTTCATTGATCGACAGGTTCAGCACCTCTGCCAGCGACTTTTTCTTGTAGCGGCGCAGGTTCTCACGCACGCGGTCGAAAACCACCACCGTATCGTTCAGCGAATAGCCGACGATGGTCAGAAGCGCCGCAATGATCGCAAGGTCGAACTTGATCTGAAGCTCCGAGAAAATGCCGATGGTCAGGATCACGTCATGCACGAGGGCAGCCACCGCGCCCAGGGCGAACTGCCATTCGAACCGCAGCCAGATGTAGACCAGCACCGCCCCGATCGCGAGAACCACGGCGATGATAGCTGTCTGCACCAATTCACCCGAGACCTTGGGGCCGACGGATTCGACCGAGACGAACTTGATCTCGGGGGCGACGGTGGCAAGGGCCGCATTCAGCTGTTCGATCACCTCACCAGAGATCGCCTCGCCGTCGTCCTGGGCCTGGATGCGGATCATGGCGACGTGCTGATCTTCTTCAAAGGTCGGATCGAACACCTCGGTGATCGAGATATCGCCAAGGCCAAGTGGGCTCATCGCATCGCGATAGGCACCCACATCAATTTCCTGGGTGCTTTCCGTGCGGATCGTGGTGCCCCCGCGGAAATCGATGCCAAAGTTCAACCCCTGAAGCAGGAAGGAGGCAAAGCCCACCACCACCATGAAGGCCGACAGGCCCAGCCAGAGCTTCCAGCGCTTGAAAAAGTCGAATGAGGTATTCTCAGGAACAAGTCTCAGCCGCATATCACACCTCAATCGTTTTCGGACGGCGCCGTTCGAACCACATGACGATCATCAGGCGCGTGACGAAGATCGCGGTAAAGACTGATGTCATGATGCCCAGACCCAGGGTAATCGCAAAGCCACGCACCGGGCCCGAGCCCATGGCAAAGAGGATCACCGCAGTGATGAAGGTGGTGACGTTCGCATCCAGAATGGCGCTCAGCGCCTTGGAATAGCCCTCGTCGATGGCCCTTGCCGGACCGCGGCCGCCTTTCAGCTCCTCCCGGATCCGCTCAAACACCAGCACATTGGCATCCACCGCCATACCGACAGTCAACACGATCCCGGCAATGCCCGGCAAGGTCAGCGTGCCGCCAATCAGGCTGAGCGCGCCAAAGATCAGCGCCACGTTCAGCATCAGCGCGATATTGGCGAAGATCCCGAACAGACCATAGGACAGGGTCATGAAGACAAGCACCGCAACAAAGGCCACGATGGTCGCGATCTTGCCGGCATCGATGCTGTCCTGGCCCAGTTCGGGACCGATGGTGCGCTCTTCGAGGAACTCCAGCCCTGCAGGCAGGGCCCCCGCGCGCAGCAACACAGCCAGGTTCGTGCTTTCTTCAATGGTGAAATTACCTGTGATGATGCCGGAGCCGCCGGCGATATGCGCCTGGATCACCGGGGCCGAGACCACCTCATCATCCAGCACGATCGCGAAGGGAGAGCCGATGTTTTCCGCCGTGTAATCGCCAAAGCGGCGGGCGCCGGAGGTGTTGAACCGGAACGTGACCGCAGGACGGCCATTCTGGTCAAAGGACGGCTGCGCATCCACCAGATCCTCGCCGGTCACGACCGGAGCCGCCTCGACCGTGTAGTAGGTACCTTCCTCGTCGAGCGAGGGCAGCACCTTGTTGCCAGTCCCGGCGCGGGCGTCCGCATCGTTGCCCCGGCCCACCACGGGGTTGAAGGTCAGCTGCGCCGTGGTGCCGATGATCTCTTTCAGCTCGGAGGCCGAGCCGATACCCGGCACCTGGATCAGGATCCTGTCGGCGCCCTGGCGCTGGATCGTCGGCTCGCGGGTGCCGACTTCGTCGATCCGGCGGCGCACGATTTCCAGCGATTGACGCACCGTGCGGTCGTCGGACGCCAGGCGTTCGGCCTCTGTCAGCCGAACGATCAGGATGTCACCCTCGGCGGAGACTTCGATATCGGTCGCACCCGCGCCGGTCAGCGTGGTCACGGGATTGGCAAGCCCGCGCACCACTTCCAAAGCGCGCGGCATCCCTTCGGGTTTGGAAATCTTGACGCGAATCTCCGTGGCCGAGCCGGGCTGCAAACGGAAACTGCCAACGGTCTCGCGCTCGGGGCGCAGAGCATTGCGCACTTCGGGCCAGAAGGCCTCCATGCGCGCGGCATAGACATCCGCGACCTGAACCTCGGCCAAAAGATGCGCGCCACCGCGCAGATCGAGGCCCAGATTGACCAGCCCCGAGGGCATCCATTCCGGCCATTGCGCCGCTGTTTCAAGACGTTCGGGCGTCTCGCCCTTCATCTCGATGGCGACGACGGCATCATTGGCCTGCTCGACGCGGGTGTAGAACGCATTTGGCAGGGCCAGCAAAAGGCCGGCCACACAGACCAGCCAGATCAGCACCCTCTTCCAGAGATCGATTTGCAGCATTGCCCTGCCTTTTCAGATATTTATGGTCGGGCGCCTTAGGCTGCCGGCTCGGTCTTGGACAGGACCTGCGCAATGGTGGAGCGCACAACACGCACCTTGACGCCTTCGGCCAGTTCAACCTCGACCTCGTTGTCATCCTTGATCTTGGAGACCTTGCCGATGAGCCCGCCTTGGGTCACAACCTGATCGCCGCGGCGCAGGTCTGAGACCATTTTCTGGTGTTCTTTCATCTTCTTCTGCTGCGGGCGGATCAGCAGGAAGTACATGATCGCAAAGATCAGAATAAGCGGGAGAAACTGGCCAATCGCATTTGCGTCCAAGGGGATATTCCTTCTGTCTGGGAGGGCCCGAGGCGGGCCGCTGATTTTGCAGGCGAACCTATGCGCTGGCATGGGCAGTTGCAAGGCAAAGGCGGTGCAATGATCAGCAGATTCCGCCGTGCAACACCTGTGTACAAACCCCGCTCTGCCCTCTTCCTCTTTGGGTGCGGGTCGGGCATAGGTTTGGCACTGATTCAAAACTGCCTCTCAGACAGGAGCCACCCTCATGCATGACATCCGCGCGATCCGCGAAAATCCTGCCGCTTTTGACGCCGCTCTGGCGCGGCGCGGGGATGCGGCTGTATCGTCTGAGGTGCTGGCCCTAGACGAGGCGCGCCGGGCCAAGATCCAGGCCGCCGAAGAAGCCCAAGCTGCTCAGAACAAGGCCGCCAAGGAGATCGGCGCGGCCAAGGCCAAGGGCGACAATGAAGAATTCGAGCGCCTGCGCAGCGAAGTTGCGGGCAAGAAGGCCGAAGTCGCCGCCCTTCAGGCCGAGGCCAAGGAATTGGACGCCAAGCTGACAGACATGCTGGCCCGCCTGCCCAACAGCCCGGCCGCGGATGTGCCCGATGGCGCGGATGAGAACGACAACGTCGAGGTGAACCGCTGGGGCACACCCGCAGATTTCGATTTCGCTCCCAAGGAGCATTTCGAAATCGCAGGCGTTGCCGCCGCGATGGACTTTGAAACCGCCGCCAAGATCTCGGGCGCGCGCTTTGTGCTCTTGAAAGGGGCCGTTGCCCGCATCCACCGGGCGTTGGCGCAGTTCATGATCGACACGCACGTGGACGAAAACGGCCTGACCGAGGTGAACTCGCCTGTTCTGGTGCGGGACGAGGCCATGTATGGCACGGATAAATTGCCCAAATTTGGTGAGGACAGCTATCAGACCACCAACGGCTGGTGGCTGGTGCCGACCTCCGAGGTGCCGCTGACCTACTCCGTCGCCGAAGAGATCCTGGACGCCAGCGCCCTGCCCATTCGCATGACCTCGCACACCCTGTGTTTCCGCTCAGAGGCCGGGTCTGCGGGCCGCGATACATCCGGCATGCTGCGTCAGCACCAGTTCGAAAAGGTCGAGATGGTCTCGATCACCCACCCGGACGAGTCGGATGACGAACAGAAACGCATGCTGGCCTGCGCCGAAGGGATCCTTGAGAAGCTGGGCGTTCCCTATCGCACCGTGGTGCTCTGCACCGGCGACATGGGCTTCGGCGCGCGCCGCACCTTTGACATCGAAGCCTGGCTGCCCGGACAGAATGCCTACCGCGAGATTTCGTCCGTCTCGACCACCGGCGATTTCCAGGCCCGCCGCATGAACGCCCGCTTCCGCCCCGAAGGCGGCGGCAAGCCGGAGTTCGTTCATACCCTTAACGGATCGGGACTTGCCGTGGGTCGCTGCCTGATCGCGGTTCTGGAAAATGGTCAGCAGGTGGATGGATCGGTCACGCTGCCCGAAGCCCTGGCGCCCTACCTTGGTGGCAAGCTGACACTGACCGCCGAAGGCACGCTGGCCTGATTTAAAGCCGCAACGTGGACAACGAAAAAACCGGCCCTCTTTGGGGGCCGGTTTTTCTTTTGGCCAAAGCCACCGCGGAGCTTCTGGGACAAAGCCCCTAGGCCTTTTTGGCCTTCTTCTTGGAGGACTTGGATTTGGCTGATTTGCCTTTTCCAGATTTGGACTTGGCGGGCTTTTCAGCCTCATCGCCAGTCTTTTGAGCCAGAATTGCGGCCGCCTTGGCCTTTTCCCGCTCAATTGCCTTGCGGGCCTTGGCCTTTACGCGTTTTGCCTTTTCCTTGGCCTTGGTCCGGGCCTCGGCCATTTCCAGCGCCAGCGCTTCGGCCTTTTTCGCAGCCTTGCGCGCCTTGATCTTCGCCTTGGCGGCCTTTTCCTCGGCTGCCAGACGCGCAGCTTCTGCGGCCGCCAACGCCGCATTCAGATCCGCCTCTGCACTAGGGCTGCGCGCGTCGTCAGCCTGATCCTGCGGCACATCCGGCCCAGCGGTTTGGCCAGCAGGCTCAGCAGGGCGTTTGCGGGCAGGCGCAGACCGGGCGCCCAGCAGATCGGTTGCCGCCTGATGAAGCCGCGCGGCACGCGCCTTTCCAATTCCGCTCACCTGCGCCAGATCTTCGGCGGTCAGCGCCGCGAGATCCTCAACCGACGCAACCCCTTGCGCCTGCAATGCCTTTTCAAGAGCCGGGCCGACGCCGGACAGTTCACGAATAGCTGTCATATCTATCTTTCATTGCTGATCTTTTCTGCCCAACACATCGCATCACGACAGTTTCAAGACTGGTACGATGCCACAGAATACCTAACCGGGAAAGGGAACCAGCCGTTTCTGATCTTCGTCCCACAGTTTCAGAGACAACGCACGGATGGCCTCGCCAAAGGAAATCCGGCGCGGGGCCACCTCGGGCGGCAGGTTGTAGTGACACTGGCGCAGGCGGTAACTCGGGATGCGCGCGTTGAAGTGGTGGATGTCATGCAGGGTGATATTGGCCACCGCGAAATCAAAGAACCACCCGAAATCCAGACAGGACGATCCCTGCAAGGCCGCCACCTGCGGGTTCAGATCCGGGCGGCGATCCCAATAGGTGTCCTCGAAGTTGTGCTGCAGATAGACAAGGAAAACCCCGATCATGCCGCCAATGAAAGAGAAGACCAACCAGACCAGCACCCCGGTCGCCCCGGCCACGTAGTAGAGCAGCGAAATCAGCGCGATGATCACGAGGTTGTGGACAAGCACACCGGCAATTCCGAACTGGCTGGTGTTCTTGGGCCAGCGATAGCGGATGAAATAGGTAAAGGCGGATCCGATGGGCACCAGGATCAGAGGATTGCGATAGAGGCGATATGTCAGACGCTCCCAGACGCCTGCTTCCTTCCATTCCCGCAGGGTCATGGTGTGGATTTCGCCGGTTTCGCGATGCTCCAGATTGCCGATATTGGCATGATGCAGGTTGTGGTTCTGCTTCATCACCTCGAAGGGTGCAAAGGTGAAGGGCGACAGCACATGGCCTGCTATCTCGTTCTGGCGACGGGTCTCGAACAAGGAGTGGTGGCCGGTGTCATGTTGCAGCACATATAGCCGCACCGCCGCGAAGGCAAAGACGATGCCTGCAGGCAGCAGGACATACCATTGCTCCACATGGGCGATCGCAAGGTACAACGACAGGAAGTAAACCGCGAAGGTGCCAAAATAACTCAAGGACGCCAGGCGGTTGTCCTTTTGGGTGTAATCACGCGTGTAAGCTCTCAGGTCCATGAGACCTCCCTTAATGACGCTCTGTGACGCCCCCGTGAAATCAGCGGGGCAATTGTTCTCAATAGATCCTGCGCAGGCATGGGCCGCCCCAGAACGGCAGGCAACATGAACGATTTTAACGGCTTGGCAACGAATTTCAATGCACCGCAACACGCAAAACGTGCATGACGCCTCAGGGCATCCCGAAACCGGGAAGCCTGATACGACATGCGATCACGGAGTCGGGGTGCAAACCTAGTCGCGGCGCCCCTGAATATGCTTGCGCAGCTTGGAGGGCGCGGCCTTCTTCTTGCCCTTGTAGGGGTTCTGGTCGCCCTGCCCGCGCATGTAAAGACGGATGGGCGTGCCCGGCATATCGAAATCCTCGCGCAACCCATTGACCAGATAGCGGGTGTAGCTGGCGGGGATCTTGTCGGGGTGCGAACACATGACGACAAACCCCGGCGGGCGGGTCTTTGCCTGGGTCATGTAGCGCAGCTTGATCCGCTTGCCCTGCGGCGCCGGCGGCGGGTGCTGCTCCAGCATGCCGATGAGCCAGCGATTTAGCGCGGCCGTGGGCACCCGGCGGTTCCAGACCTCATAGGCGCGCAGGATGGCATCGTGCAGCCGATCAAGCCCCTTGCCAGTCTTGGCGGACACCGTGACCAGCGGGGCGCCGCGCAGCTGCGGCAGAAGGCGTGCAAAAGCCTCTTTAAGGGCTTTCAGCTTTTCCTGCTTGTTGTCCTCGACGTCCCATTTGTTGACAGCAACGACAACGGCGCGCCCTTCGCGTTCGGCCAGATCCGCGATGCGCAGATCCTGCTGTTCAAAGGGGATCTCCGCATCCAGCAGCACGACCACCACCTCTGCGAATTTCACCGCCCGCAAACCATCAGACACGGACAGCTTTTCCAGCTTTTCCTGCACCTTGGCCTTTTTGCGCATGCCAGCGGTATCAAAGATCCGCATCGGCGTGCCTGCCCAGTCGATCCGCAGCGAAATTGCATCGCGGGTGATCCCGGCCTCGGGACCGGTCAGCAGCCGGTCCTCGCCAAGGATCTTGTTGATCAGGGTGGACTTGCCCGCATTCGGGCGGCCGACAACGGCCACCTGAAGAGGTTTTTCCGGGGTCGGAACAGGGGCGGCCCGCTCTGCCTCTTCCTCGCTCAGGTCCTCGTCCACGCTCACATCGGTAACGGGCGCGTGATCCTCAGCGGTCTGCTCGAACTTCTCGGCAATCGGCATCAGTTCGGCATAAAGATCGTTCATCCCCTCGCCGTGCTCACCGGACAGGCGGATGGGCTCGCCAAGACCCAGTCCATAGGCTTCCAGCACGCCCGCATCGGCGGCAGCCCCTTCTGCCTTGTTCGCCGCCAGGATCACATGCGCGGATTTGCGGCGCAGGATCTCGGCGAACATCTCGTCCACCGGGGTCACACCCGTGCGCGCGTCGATCATGAACAGGCAGATGTCGGCCATATCGACCGCACGTTCGGTCAGGCGGCGCATCCGTCCTTCGAGCGAATTGTCGGTGGCATCTTCCAGACCGGCGGTGTCGATCACCGTGAACCTGAGGTCCCCCAGACGCGCCTCGCCCTCGCGCAGGTCGCGCGTCACCCCCGGCTGGTCGTCGACCAGGGCCAGCTTCTTGCCCACGAGGCGGTTGAACAGGGTGGACTTGCCCACATTCGGGCGGCCCACGATAGCGAGGGTAAAGGACATCGTACCAACTTTTTGCGATTCAGACGCGCCCAATAGCGCATCTGGTGCCTTTGGGAAAGGGTTGTTCGCCTTTACCGGAAAGCGAGCAGATCCCCCTTGGAGGAAACCACATAAAGCGTTTTGCCTGCAACAACCGGCTCTGTCGTGGCCCCTCCGGGCACCTCGACCGTGCGCGCCAGGCTGCCGTCACGCGGATCGAACTGGCGAATCTGCCCGTCGTTGGAGGCAACGATCACCTGCCCTCCGGCAACGATCGGGCCGTAATGTGCAACCACCTCGCCCCGTTTGCCGGGCTTGTCCTTGAGATAGCCGGGCAGATCCACCGCCCATATAACGGCGCCGCTGGCCGCATCGAGACGCAGCAGCTGATTGCGGTCACTGATCTGGAACAGGCTGCCGCCGACAGGCCAGACGGGGCCAATTGCCCCTTCGTTCGCGGTCCAGATACGGTCACCGTTGTCGGTGTCGATGGCCACGGTGCGCCCGGAGTGGTTGCCGACAAAGGCGCGCTTGCCCACCACGACAGGCGAGCCCGTCACATCGCTGATCCGCGCCAGAGTGGTGCCGACCCGTTGACCGGCAACCGAGGCATTCCAGCGCCGCACGCCGCCCCGTTTGAAGCTGGCCACCAGATCACCGGAGCCGAATGCAAAGATCACATAGTCCCCCGCAACCACGGGTGCTGGCGCGCCCAGAACGTTCGAGGGGCTCGGGGCGCCTTCCACCTGCCAGGCGATCCGGCCATCAGAGGTATGCACGGCCCAGCCGGTGTCATCCCCGGCCACGAGATAGACCAGACCATCGCGCACGATGGGTTCGCCCGATCCGGTCGCCTCCAGTTCCTGACGCCAGATCTGCTTGCCGCTGGTCGCATCCAGAGCAGTCAGAAGCCCATAACCGGAGGAGATATACAGCACACCCTTGTCGTAGGCCATGCCGCCACCAGTCGCCTGACCGCCCCCCTCACGGGAGGGGATCAGGTCCGCTTGCCACAGAACCTGACCGGACGGGGAGACCGCCGACACCTGCGCGCCGCTGTCGAGCGTGTAGATCCGACCATCTGCCACCACGGGGCGCGCCGTAATCCGCTGGCGACGTCCATCGCCCTGCCCGATCGGGGTCGCCCAGGCCAGCTGTGGGGCAGCACTCAGGGCAGGATGCGCGGTGCGCTGCGCCTGCAGGCCGTGGGTCTGCGCCCATGACGCATTCACGGTCTGATTTGGCAGAGAGATCGGCTTTGACTGATTTACAATCTCCGTCTTGGCATCGGCGCGGATATCCTCACGCTGACCTTGCAGGATGATCTCGGGTTCGGTGCAGGCTGTCAGAACAGTTGCAAGGGCCGTGCCACAGATCAGCGCCCGCCAGCGCATCTTGGCACCAAAAAAGAAATTAGCTGACGTCATAGTCCTGCCCCGCATGTCCTGTTAAGACCGCGCAGCTTTCGCACGGTCGGCCTTCTCTTTCGGCTCACCCGTCAGACGCTTCGGTCCCATCCGGATTTCCACCAAGAGCGACAATCACTTGAGTTGCCCTGTCTTTCAAGTCCCGACTGACCGTGGCATCGGCAACAATCGCCTGCAGGCGCCGGATGGCCGCCTCCGGATCACCCTCTTCCACCTCCAGCAGGGCAAGCTGCTCGGAGGCCAGAAGCGCGAGCGGAGCGCCGGGTTGTGCAAGCGCTTCATACTGGATCCTGCGATCGGACACCCCAAGTGTATCCGCTTGCAGGGCCAAGGCCTTGAAGCTGGCAATGTGACGGTAGATCAGCTCCAGATCACCGGTCGCGGCGACCTCGGACAGCAAGGCAACGGCCCCCTCCGCGTCACCCGCTTCGGCCAGGGCTCCGGCCTGCATCATCTTGGCAATCGCCGCGCCCGTCTCGGTGTTGGCAGAAACCGAGGCCAATGCGGCGGCGCGCTCTTCGGGCGCATCCGCAGCAAGCGCCGCAACAATGGCATCACCAAGGTCCTGCGCCGCCGCCTGTTGCTGGCCCATCTTGTATTCCCGCCAGGCCGCTCCGCCGACGATCAGCACCACGGCCAGACCACCAACCCAGCCATATCTCTTGAGCATCAGGAACAAGCGGTCGCGGCGGACCTCTTCTGTCACCTCGTCGATAAAACTGTCGGTATCGCTCATGAAAATGTCCCTGGTCAGCCCGGTCTTGGCCGGCATGTTGTGCTTTGCTGCTTCTCATATCGTGCCTTTGGGGCCAAGCCAAGAGCCGCCATGGCGTTCATTCCTGCCGCAACTCGGAACGAAAGCGAAAAATATGAAATGAACCGCTTTGTTTAGTATGGACAATGACTACATGATATTTATGTCTTTGCCCGGGTGTCTGGCGGAACCCTCTTGAAAAGCCCGATCTTTGGTCGGAATACGCTCATTTCCTTGAGAAAGGCCCGAAATGCGTTTGATACCCCTATTGACTGCAATCGCGGTGACTGTCGGACTATATTTTCTCGTCTTTGAACGGGACGATCTTTTTGCATTTGCCCGCGGCGGAACCGCCAGTGACGCCGCCGCGCCTCCCCCTGCTGAACCCGCAGCGGACACACAAGGCGCCGCCCCCGAGGCACCGGTCAAGAACCGCATTGGTGTCGTGGCCCTGCGCAGTCAGGCACGCCCGCTTGACAGCGCCGTGATCCTGCGCGGACAGACACAGGCCGCGCGCCAGGTCGAGGTGCGCGCAGAAACCACCTCGACTGTCATCTCCGAACCTTTGCGCAAAGGGGCTCAGGTCAAGACAGGTGATCTTCTGTGTGAGCTGGACCCCGGAACGCGCCATGCCGCCCATCAGGAGGCCAAGGCCCGCCTGACCGAGGCGAAAGCCCGTGCGCCGGAGGCCGAAGCCCGCCTTGAAGAAGCGCAGGCACGCCTGCATGAAGCCCAGATCAACCTGGTGGCCGCGCAGAAGCTTTCCGAAGGGGGCTATGCCTCCGAAACCCGCCTGGCGGCCGCAGAGGCGACAGAACGGTCTGCGGTGGCCGGAGTTGAAACGGCTAAGAGCGGCCTGGAAACCGCCCGCGCCGGGATCGAATCCGCCCAGGCCGCCGTTGCCGCCGCCGCCAAGGAGATCTCGCGCCTGACCATCACCGCGCCCTTTGACGGCCTTCTGGAAAGCGACACGGCCGAAGTCGGCAGCCTGATGCAGCCCGGCAGCCTCTGCGCCACGGTGATTCAGCTCGACACGATCAAACTGGTCGGCTTTGTTCCGGAAACCGAGGTCAACCGGGTCGAGCTTGGCGCCCTTGCCGGTGCCGAACTGGCCAACGGCATGCGCGTTCAGGGCCAGGTGACCTTTGTCAGCCGCTCGGCCGATCCCACCACCCGCACATTCGAGGTGGAGATCGTCGTCGATAACAGCGACCTCAGGATCCGGGACGGTCAGACGGCGGACATTGCCATCTCGGCCGAAGGCACCAGGGCCCACAAGCTGCCGCAATCCGCGCTGACGCTCAACAACGAGGGCCGCCTTGGCGTGCGCATCGTGCGCGACGACCAGACTGCAGGATTCGCGCTGATCGAGCTGCTGCGTGACACCGCCGACGGGGTCTGGGTTGCGGGCCTGCCGGACGAGGCCGATGTGATCGTCGTCGGACAGGACTTCGTGACCGAAGGCGTCGCCGTTGATCCCAGCTACCGGGAGCCCGGCCAATGATCGGAATCGTCTCATGGGCCGCAGACCGCGCCCGCATGGTCCTGGCGTTCATCCTAATCTCGCTCCTTGTGGGCGGGTTTGCCTATGTCAGCCTTCCCAAGGAGGGCGAGCCTGACATCGACATCCCGATGCTGCATGTCTCGGTGCAGTTTCCCGGCATCTCTGCTGAAGACAGCGAGAGCCTGCTGATCAAGCCGATGGAATCCGAGCTGGTCGACCTTGACGGGCTGAAGGAGATGACTTCGACGGCGGCAGAGAACTATGCCGGGGTCCTGCTGGAATTCGACTTTGGCTGGGACAAGAGCGCAACCATCGCCGATGTGCGCGATGCCATGAACTCGGCCCAGGCGGATTTTCCCGATGGCGCCGAACAATACGCAATCACCGAGATCAACTTCTCCGAGTTTCCCATTGTCATCGTGAACCTCTCTGGCGATGTGCCAGAGCGTACGATGGCGCGGGTGGCAAAGCAGCTGCAGGACGACATCGAAGCCCTGGATGCGGTGCTTGAGGCGCCCATTGCAGGCAACCGCGATGAAATGGTCGAGGTGGTGATCGACCCCTTGCGCCTTGAATCCTACAACGTGACCGCGCTTGAACTGATCACCGTGGTTCAGAACAACAACCAGCTGATCGCGGCGGGCGAGGTTGAGACCTCGCAAGGGACCTTCTCGATCAAGATCCCGTCATCCTTTGACGACGTGCGCGACATCTACGCCCTGCCGATCAAGACCAATGGCGACCGGGTGGTGAAACTGGGCGAGCTGGCGCAGATCAACTACACCTTCGAAGACCGCAAGGGCACCGCGCGCTTTGAGGGAGAGGACACGGTCGCCCTGCAGGTGGTGAAGCGCAAGGGCTACAACCTGATCGACACCGTGGATCAGGTGAAAGAGACCCTGGCCAAGGCGCAGGAGAAATGGCCACCAGAGCTGCGCGCGGCCATCTCGGTCGGCACCTCCAACGACCAGAGCCGCGTGGTGGGATCCATGGTCAGCCAGCTGGAAGGGTCAGTCCTGACAGCGATTGCGCTGGTGATGATCGTGGTGCTGTCCTCGCTGGGCAGCCGTGCGGCGCTGCTGGTGGGGTTTGCGATCCCGACCTCCTTCCTTCTGTGTTTCGCCCTTCTGGCACTGATGGGGATTTCCGTCTCCAACATCGTCATGTTCGGTCTGATCCTGGCCGTCGGCATGCTGGTGGATGGCGCCATCGTGGTGGTCGAATATGCCGACAAGCGCATCAAGGAGGGCACTGGCCCGATGCACGCCTATGTGGAGGCGGCGCAGCGGATGTTCTGGCCGGTGGTGTCTTCGACCGCGACGACGCTCTGCGCCTTTCTGCCAATGCTGTTCTGGCCCGGCGTTCCGGGTGAGTTCATGGGCATGCTGCCGGTGACCTTGATCTTCGTCCTGTCCGCCTCGCTGGTGGTGGCGCTGGTCTACCTGCCCGTCATGGGCGGGGTTTCGGGGCGCATCAGCCGCGTCTTCGAGGGCACTTCGAGCGGGCTGCGCGCGGTTCTGCCCTGGTGGCCGGTCCGCGCCCTGCTGGTGCCCCCTGCGATCTGGGGCATGTTCGGCGGCGCGATGCAGATGCTGAACCCGGCCTACCTGCTGCCGGAACAGGCGGCCGCTGCCATGCCAGCCGCCCTGCCCGCCATCCTTGGCGCTCTGGTGTTTACACTCTCGGCCTTTTCAGCCTCCATCACGCTGGGCGCGGCGCGGATCGAGCGCAAGCCGAAATCCGTTTCTGCAGGCTACCGCCATACCCCCTTCGGCTATGTCATCAAGTTCATCGCGGGCAACCCGATCATGCCGCTGGTGACGGTTGTTGCCGTCGTGATCGGCATCTCCAGCGTGTTCAAGATGTATGGCGAGAACAACCTCGGCGTCGAATTCTTCGTGGACTCCGAGCCCGAACAGGCAACCGCATTCGTGCGGGCGCGGGGCAATATCGCGCTCGAAGAAAAGGACGAAATGGTCCGCCAGGCCGAAGAGGTCATCCAGGCGCACCCGGCGGTGATCAATGTCTTCTCCTTCGCGGGCGAAGGCGGGCTGGACACCGGTGGCCCCGGCGGCGGGCAGTCGCCGCAGGATACCATCGGTCAGGTCCAGTTCGAGATCATCCCCTGGGAAGACCGCCCCAAACAGACCGAAACCTGGTTCTTCGGCCTCTTGACGCGGGAGGTCACCGCCACCGCCTTTGACGGCAACACGGTGCTGGATGAACTGAATGCCGAGCTGGTGAAGCTTCCGGGCTTCATCACGGAACTCAATGCGCTGGAGCAGGGTCCCGGCTCGGGCAAGCCCATCCACCTGCGCATCAAGGGCGACGGCTGGGAAGATCTGACAGCCGCCACCGAAACCGCGCGGGCGCATTTCGACGCCATGCCCGGCCTCACTCTGGTGGAGGACACCCTGCCGCTGCCCGGCATCGACTGGCAGATCGACGTGGATGTGGAAAAGGCGGGCCGCTACGGCGCCGATGTGGCCATCGTGGGCGCCATGGTACAGCTGGTGACCCGCGGCATTCTGCTGGACACCATGCGGGTGGATAGTTCCGACGAGGAGATCGAGATCCGCGTGCGGCTGCCGGACGAAGACCGGGTTCTGTCGACGCTGGATACCCTGAAGGTGCGCACCGAAGACGGCCTTGTGCCGCTCAGTAACTTCATCACCCGCAAGCCGGTGCCCAAGCTGGCCAAGATCAGCCGCGTGCAGCAACAGCGGTATTATGATGTGAAGGCAGATTTTGAACCGGGCCTGAGCAAGATCGTGGCAGCAGATCCCGATAGCGGAGAAGACCGGATCCTCGCGCTGGTCAAATCCGCGCCGGATGGGACACAGGGTGAATACACGGGTCCGAATGGTCAGCAGTTCATCCTGTTCGCGCTTGATCAGGCTGAAACGTCGAGCGCCGTGGAAACTGCTTTGGAAAATGGCGCGCGGATTGCTCCGGTAAACGCCAACGAACGGCTTGCCGAGATCACCAAGTGGCTGAACGAAAGCGATCCCTTCCCCAGTTCCATCACCTGGGAATGGACCGGCGATCAGGAGGAGCAGGAGGAAAGCGGCGCCTTCCTGTCCAAGGCCTTTGCCGGGGCGCTTGGGCTGATGTTCGTGATCCTCTTGGCGCAGTTCAACAGCTTCTACAATTCGGCGCTGGTGCTGCTGGCGGTGGTTCTCTCCACCACGGGGGTGCTGATCGGCATGATGGTGATGCAGCAGCCGTTCTCGATCATCATGACCGGCACCGGCATCGTCGCGCTGGCGGGGATCGTTGTGAACAACAACATCGTTCTGATCGATACCTATCAGGAATATAGCCAGCACATGCCCCGGATCGAGGCGATCATCCGCACCGCCGAGGCGCGCATCCGCCCGGTGCTGCTGACCACGGTGACCACAATGGCGGGCCTTGCCCCGATGATGTTCGGCATCAGCCTCGACTTCATCAACGGCGGCTATTCCATCGACAGCCCCACCGCACTCTGGTGGAAACAGCTGGCCACCGCCGTGGTCTTCGGCCTTGGCATCGCGACCGTTCTGACACTGGTGGTGACGCCCTCGCTGCTGTCGATCCGGGTCTGGCTCTCGACCTACGTGTCCTGGATGGGCCGCCTTCTGGCGCGCCTGACCGGCGGGCGCTCCAGCCGGATCGCCCAGGACATGCGCCTTGCGAAAAAGGCCCGCAAGCTGCCCACGACCGAGCTCCTTTGGGATGAACTGACCGGATCGGAGGCAGAAGCCAAATGGAATGCCAAACCGGACGGGACGACGCCCCTTCGCGCGGCCGAGTAGTCAGCCACAGCCAGCAGACACGACAGGCCCCGCCCCAAAGCGGGGCCTTTCTTTTGAGCGGCTCACGGCAGCGCGGTTTGATCGGCGTCGACCTGTGCGATCTTTTCCTCCGCGCGCTCCACCTCGCGGGGGTTGGCTTCGGGTTCGGGATGCAGGCCGCGCGCCCGCGGCGTATGCTGCAGCACCGCCTCGATCGGGAAATGGTCCGAGCCGATGTGCCCCAGCCGCCGGATACCCACCAGCGTGAAATCGCCCGAACAGAACACATGATCGAGCGGCCAACGCAGCAAGGGGTAACCCGCATGAAAGGTGCTGAACAACCCGCGCCCGATACGCGGATCCAGCAGCCCGCTCATCTTCTGGAACAGCCGTGTCGAGGCCGACCAGGCCACATCGTTGAGATCGCCCATGACCACGACCGGCCCGGCGCGTGCATCCAGCTCCCGTGCGACCAGCAGCAGCTCTCCGTCGCGCTCGGCAGAGGTGGGATTTTCCGTCGGGCTGGGCGGCGCCGGATGCAGGCAATGAAGCCGCACCCCTGTGCCCGAAGGCAACACGACATCCGCGTGGATCGACGGCACGCCCTCTTCGACGAGATAGGCGATGCGCGCATCCACCAGCTCGAGGCGGGAATAAAGGTGCATGCCATATAGATTGCCGAGTGGCTTTTTGACCGCGAAAGGATAGTCCTTTTCGATTGGTTTCAGCTGATCCTCCCACCAGTCATCGGTCTCTAGCGTCAGCACAAGGTCGGGCGCGCGCGCACGGATCAGATCAACAAGCGCTCCGGCATTGCGGTTCGTCATCAGAACATTGGCCACCAGCACATGCAGCTGATCCTGGGGCCGCGACTGGCGCGCGGTCTGGATCTGGTGGGGAAACAGAACCGTGTAGGGCAGGATGCGCGACAGTTGAAACACCGTGCAGCCCAGCAGAACACCCGGAAGCACAAGCCCCCAGCCCGAAGGCCAGCCGAACATCCAAAGAGCAAGCGCCAGGGCGCACCCTGTGATCGCAGCGATCTGCACGGCAGGAAACTCAAAGGCGCGCACCCACCAGCCCTCGTGCCGCCAGAGCGGCAGCAGCGTCAGCAGGGGCACCGCACAAAGACCAATGTAGAGGCTCCAGGTCAGATCCATATCATGCCCTTTGGCGCCGCACGTCAGGCCGCATCCTGGTCCGACTGCTGGCGGTGCCACAGATGTGCATAGCGTCCCTGTCGCTGGAGCAGCTCTTCGTGGGTGCCTGCCTCGGCGATTTCGCCCTGTTCCAGCACCACGATCTGATCCGCTTCGGCCACTGTTGACAGGCGATGCGCGATGGTGATCACCGTGCGCCCCTGCCCGGCCCGCGCCAGGGCCTCCTTGATTTCGCGCTCGGTGTCGGTGTCCAGCGCCGATGTTGCCTCGTCCAACAGGAGGATCGGCGGATCTTTCAGCAACGTGCGGGCAATCCCGACCCGCTGCTTTTCCCCGCCCGAGAGTTTCAGCCCCCGTTCCCCGACGGACGTGTCATAGCCCTGGGGCAGACTGACAATGAAATCATGGATCTGTGCCGCCCGCGCGGCCTCTTCGATCTCGGCCTCAGTGGCGCCATCGCGCCCGTAGGCGATGTTGTAGCGGATGGTGTCGTTGAACAGCACGGTGTCCTGCGGCACCACGCCGATGGCGGCATGAAGGCTTTCCTGCGTCACCTCGCGGACATCCTGACCATCGATGGTCAGCGCGCCGCCCGTGACATCATAGAACCGGAACAACAGCCGCCCGATGGTGGATTTTCCCGACCCGGTGGAGCCGACGATGGCAACGGTCTGTCCCGGTCTGGCCTCCATGGTGATCCCTTTCAGGATCTCGCGCTCTGCCTCATAGCCGAACCGCAGGTCCGTCAGCCGGATCTGACCGGCGGTCACCTTCAGCTCTTTGGCGCCGGGGCGATCGGTCACATCGGGGGGCTGCTCCAGCAGATCGAACATCTCTCCCATATCCACCAGGCTTTGACGGATCTCGCGGTAGACAGAGCCGAGAAAGTTCAGCGGCACGGTGATCTGCACCATATAGGCGTTGACCATGACGAAATCGCCGACCGTCAGGCTCCCCTGCTGCACGCCGATGGCCGCCATCACCATCACCGCGATCAAACCTCCGGTGATGATCAGGCTTTGGCCAAAGTTCAGAAAGGCCAGCGAATAGGCGGTCTTGAGCGCCGCGTTGGCATAGGCACGCATGGCACCGTCATAGCGGGCCGCCTCGCGCTCTTCGGCGCCGAAGTATTTCACCGTTTCAAAGTTCAGAAGGCTGTCGATCGCCTTTTGATTGGCATCCGTGTCCTGGGTGTTCATCTCGCGCCGCAGCTTCACCCGCCATTCGGTCACGGCAAGTGTAAACCAGACATAGAGCGCAATCGTGACGCCCACGGCCAGCAGGTAGCGCGCATCGAACAGCACCGTCAGGACAATGGCGACCAGGGCCAGCTCCAGCACCAAGGGCCCGATGGAAAACAACAGGAAACGCAGGAGGAACTCGACGCCCTTGACCCCGCGCTCGATGATCCGCGATAGGCCGCCCGTTTTGCGGGTGATGTGATAGCGCATCGACAGACGATGGATATGGCGGAAGGTTTCAAGCGCCAGACGCCGCAGGGCGCGCTGGGTGACGGGCGCAAAGATCGCATCGCGGAGTTGCTGGAACCCGGTCGTCAGCACCCGCGCCATGCCGTAGGCGACCGTCAGACCAACGGCGCCCAGCGCAAGCGGCGGCACACCTTCGCCCGCCAGCGCATCCACCGCGCCTTTGTAAAGGACGGGGGTATAGACCGCGATCACCTTTGCCAGGATCAAAACGGCCATGGCCAGGACAACGCGGATCTTGACCGAATTCTGCCCCTGCGGCCAGAGATACGGGAGCACCTTGCGCAGAACCCGCAGGCTGGAGCGGCGTTCTTCGGCGGAAATGCTGCCGATTGTGGTTGGGTTTCGTCTCATGTGGCTCCTGACCGCAATCCTTCACTGGCACTACCGGCAACAGATACCGCCGCAGGCCCGCAAAGGCGAGGCGTGAAACGAAAAAACCGCGCCCCCGGCAACGGGGACGCGGCGCATTCGTCATTCCGGGGAGATCATTCCGGCAGGTTGAACACCTGGCCGGGATAGATCAGATCCGGATCGCGGATCGCATCCTGGTTGGCCTCAAACACCCGCACATAGAGGAACCCGCTGCCGTAGCGTTCCTGGGAAATGGCCCAGAGGGTATCGCCCTTCTGCACCGTCACGGCCCGCACCAGCGGCACCGGCTGACTGGGCGCAACGCCAGGTTCCTGCACAGGAGGCTGCAGAACCTCGGGCGCTTCGCGTTTGAAAGGGGTTTCGAGGCGGCTGAGAACCGCGCCTGACGCGGGATCCACCTCATCCAGGCGCAGGGTATAGATCCCCGGCTCCACCTCGCCCAGCGCGCCGCCCCAGCGGCCATCCTCTGCCACGGGCAGTTCGGCCTTGATCTGATTGTTCACATAGGCGCGCACCACGGCCTCAGGGCGACCGCGCCCGGCCAGCAGCACAGCGCCACTGTCGGAATAGCTGATCGTGTCGAGCGCGACCTTGCCATTCAGGACCGGCGCGGCAGGTTGAACCAGTTCCACACCATCCGCCCCGGCGCGCAGAACCGCAACAGCCGTGGTTTCGGGCCGCGGAGCGGGTGCGGTTTCGGCGCTGGCAGGGGTTTCGCTTGCGACCGGCTGGCTTTGAGGCACAGTGGTCTCCTGCGGTCCGGGGGTCGACGCATCCGCTTCAGCGGTCAGGACCGGAAGCTCTTTGGAGCCCCCTTCATCCGGTTGATCCGGCGCGCCAACCTGCGCCGTCACCGGCGGCGCCGGGGTCTGGGCCTCGGCGGTATCCGCGTTGGATTCGGGCGCATCAGCCTCCGGCAAAGCCGTCTCTTTGACGGTCTTCACCTCTTTCGCAACGACCTCGGATGTTTCTTCCGTGGATGTCTGTGCCAGTTGCTGGGCCGCCGGGGCTTCGGGCTGCGGCACGCCGGCATCTGCAACCTGCGGCGCGGGCATCGGAGCAGCAGGCGCGATGATGAACTGGTCGACCGAGGCCGCTTCATGTCCGTCTGCACGCGCCAGCAATGAGATTACCCTTGGGCTGTCACTGGGGATGATGCTGGAAAAGACCGCGAACTCCCCTCCGCCCTGAACTACGGTTTGCTCCAGAACGACGCCGTCGATCAGAACCTGTACCAGCGCTCCGTCCTGAGCGCGCCCGGCAATCACGACCGCGCCTTCCGGATCGACACGTACGAGGTCCAGTTGCGGGGCGGCAAGGGCAGCGGTTCCTTCCCCGCTCAGCGCGCTTTCGGCGTTGCCTTCCGCTCCGGAGGCAACCGGCGCAGGTGCGGCCGGGACACCGGCCACAGCCGTGTCCTGATGACCCACAGAACGCTCTGGCGCCGCCGCGGGGTCCGCCTGAGCCTCGGGCGGCGCAGGTTCTGCGTCTTCTCCGGTTTCTACGGCGTTTTCGACGACAGCGGCATCCGGTTGTCCGGGGCCAAGATCAGCCTCGGCACCCTGCGGCGCCGACCCGGTGTCTGGCGTGGCGTTCTCCACCGCGTCGCTTTCGGCAACGGCGCCAGGGGCTGCCTCCTGCCCGACCTGGGTGCTTGACACGATCACCGGGTTTTCGGCCGAAGGAGAGATGACCGCATCGGTATTGGTCCCTTCGCGCAATGCACGATCTGCAGACGGATCCTTCTGATCCCCGCCTGCAAACTGCATCAGGACAACACCGCCCAGGATTACCGCAACGGCGGCTATGCCCCCCATTGCCAGAGAGCCGATACCTCCACTTCCAGATGTCTGCGCCATTTGGGTCCTTCCCTAGTGCGAGATGTTTCCTCTCGCTTGGTTGAGCCAGCCTGCCAATGGGGGTATCTGGGGTCAAAACAGCATCCCCCTGTCCCCATGATCCCCTCTCGAAAGGCCATCTCATGAGTATAAAATCCGTCTGTGTTTATTGCGGATCCCGATTTGGAGCAATGCCCAGCTATGCCGCAGCCGCAGAGGCGCTTGGAAAGGGACTGGCAGAACACAGTTTTCGCCTTGTTTACGGCGCAGGGGACGTTGGGCTGATGGGAACCGTGGCCCGCGCCGCACAGGCAGCCGGAGGTGAAACATTCGGTGTGATACCGATTCACCTGGAACGGCGCGAGGTCGGCAAGTCCGACCTGACCACCTATGTGGTCACCGAGACCATGCACGAGCGCAAAAAGGTCATGCTCTACAATGCCGATGCGGTGGTCGTTCTGCCCGGCGGACCGGGATCGCTGGACGAATTGTTCGAAGTTTTGACCTGGCGCCAGTTGGGCCTGCACGACAAGCCGATCATCATCGTCAACATTGACGGCTATTGGGACAAGCTGCGCGATCTTCTGGATCACGTAGTCGCCCAGGAATTCGCAGACGCCGAGATACAGACCTATCTGACCTGGGTCACCAGCAGCGACGAGGTCCTGAGCCACCTCACCGCCTCCTGATGCTTTGGGGCGTCTGCGCCAGCCCCGCGGCCCCGCCGGGACCTGTCAGGCGGTTTCCAGGGCCGTCTGTACCGCGTCCGCAATCTGCGTGACCGTGTGATTGGTCAGATCCTTTGGCAGCTCAGCCATCACCAGCTTTGCGGCGGCAGGGCTCAATTCGCCGCGTAGCGCTCCAAGGCTGCTGGGAGGTGCGATCAGAACAAGCGCAGGACAGGCCCCGGCCTGCACCCATTTGTTGACGAGCGCCGCAACGCTTCCGGCAAATGTGTCCTCGTTCGCCTGGTGCCAGTCGGTCGGCTCGACAGCCCCACGGGCCGCGCCGGACGCACCGCTGAAACGCCCTGGCGCACCAGTGCCCTGCTCACTGTTTGCAGGGTTCACCATCTGGTCGGCACGGATCACGTTCAGTGCGGCATCAACGGTGTCGCTCACGTTCTCCAGAAACAGCGCTTTGCGGCCATCGGCCACAATGATCCATAGTCCTTTTGGCAATCTGAGCATTGGCTCTCCTTTCCCTATCCTCATCAGTTAACAGGAGAAGAATGCCTGTCGGCTTTGACACGTGTCAAATAGACACCAAAAAAGACCCGCACCGAGATGGTACGGGTCTTCAGGTTACTGTCGCGATCAAACGGACCGCGTGGGCTTACATGCGCGAAGCGACGTTTTCCCAGTTGACCAGGTTGTCGAGGAAGTTGGTCAGGTAGGCCGGGCGCTTGTTGCGGAAGTCGATGTAGTAGGAGTGCTCCCACACGTCGCAGCCCAGAAGCGCGGTCTGGCCAAAGCACAGGGGGTTCACACCGTTTTCGGTCTTGGTGACCTTGAGGCCGCCATCGGTGTCTTTCACCAGCCAGGCCCAGCCAGAGCCGAACTGACCTGCACCCGCAGCCGAGAACTCTTCCTTGAACTTGTCGACCGAGCCAAAGCTTTCGACCAGTGCTTTTTCCAGCTCACCCGGCATTGCGCTGTCGCCCGGCCCCATCATCTCCCAGAACTGGTTGTGGTTCCACAGCTGCGAGATGTTGTTGAAGATACCGTTCTGGGCGACGGCGGATTTGTCGTAGGTGCCGACGATGATCTCTTCGAGGGTCTTGCCCTCCCACTCGGTGCCGGCGATCAGCTTGTTGCCGTTGTCGACATAGGCTTTGTGGTGCAGGTCGTGGTGGTATTCCAGGGTTTCCGCGGACATGCCCTTGGAAGCCAGCGCGTCATGTGCATAAGGAAGATCGGGAAGTTCAAAAGCCATATCGGACCCCTGTCAATTTTTGTTGCGTTCCTGTGCAGATACATGCGGCGCAGCCCCCGGCAGGTCAAGGGCCAAGACAAGAAATCCGCGCCAAATGCCTGCAAGGCCTATGTGCGCAAATGGGAGAGACCGCGATGATCGCAGAGGCCTGGATCCGTGCACGCAAAGCCTACTATCGGGTACGTGGCTATTATCCGGGCGAATTGAACGGCGTGCCCTTCCGGCTTGATCCCTATCATTCCAAGTTCTGGCGCAAGGCCGCCGCCGGGACATGGGAGCCGGAAACCTTTGCCGTTCTGGATGCGCATCTGGATAAAGATCACGATTACCTCGACATCGGCGCCTGGATCGGCCCCACGGTTCTATACGGCGCCCACAAGGCGCGACGGGTGATGTGTTTCGAACCCGACCCGACCGCCTTTCGCCATCTCGCCTGGAACCTTGAGCTGAACCGCATCGACAATGTCTCTGCCTTTTCGGTGGCGATCAGCGATAGCTTCGGCCTGGCGCGCATGGCCTCTTTCGGTGGAGAGGCAGGCGACAGCATGTCGAGCCTCCTCCATGACGGGGCGCATGGCTCGGACGTGATGACCATCGGCTGGCAGGATTTTGCAGCCCAGGCCGATCTGTCACGGGTGTCACTGGTCAAGCTCGACATCGAAGGCGCAGAATTCGACGTGCTGCCCCAGATGATCCCCTGGCTAAAGGAACAGCGCCCGGCGCTGTACCTTTCCACCCACGCGCCGTTTCTGCCCGAGGAGACCCGCAAGGCCCGAATGGCAAAGCTGGCGAAGCTGTTGTCCTTTTATGAGCAATGCCGCCCCGACAACGGGGAGACTGCAGGCTTTGAAACCCTCACCAGCCCCCGCGCCCTGACGCAGTTCCCGACCTTCCTGTTCACAGCTTGATATGGCCTAGCAGTGACACTGCGTGACACCCGTTTACGCCGGGGAAACTGGCTCACCTCGAAACATGTTGAAACGGCGAGGAGCACGCAGCATGATGCGGCCTCAGAACCGTTTGTTGGGGTGATCTTGGTTAAAGGGTGAAGATGCAGAAACTTGCGTTTATGAGAGAGTTTTTTGACGAAGTCTGGGAGAAAGGCAACTTTACTTTCGCTGAAAAGCGTCTTCTCGACGAATTCAAAATGGAGGCCATGGGAGAAGATATCGTCTTTCCAAGAAAAGACTTTCCCGATCTGGTGGCAGGCTTCCGGCGTTTGACCGGTCCCCCTACCATCACCTTTCTCGACCACGTGGAAAACAACGACTGGATCACGATACGGTTTCAAATGACATCTGATGGGCCGGATGGCGCGACCCCCGTCAAGGTGTCCGGCATGATGATGACCCGGATCGAGGGGGAGCGGATCGCAGAAAACTATACCCAGTTCGAGTATCTATTACTCTTCGAACAACTGGGCATGCTTCCTCCCGACTCCCTGGCGGCCTTGATGTCTGGTAGCAGGCTGGACTGGTCGCCCGCCTGACCAGCTTTCATAACGGCGGCTTGCCCCAGATCCCGAACGAAGGGGCCAAACAGAATTCCCGGATCACTTGCAGATCAGAGTCCCCGGTCCATCGCGATGCCCGCCAGAGGGAACCGCAGCCCGAAAGGTACCGGTCTTCTCGTCGACATCGAATGTGACAGAATAGCCAATGTACACATAAAACGACTCCGTAGTTGGCCGTTCCACCCGCCATTTGAAACGCAGCGTGCCATCCTTCTTTCGCTTCATCTTCAGATGATACGGCCCGTCGCCCTCCAGTTCAGAATGAGAATCACTTACCACGACCGTCATATCGCTTTCGTTCAGGGAAAAGCGAACTTCCCTCGGAGTCCAACCTCCGGTCCGGCGTGCCGTGATCTGGCAGTCGTAGTCATAGCTGGCCTTTGTCTCGGCCTTCGCGGGCATTGGCAGCGAAGTGAGCGATGTTGCCAGTATCGCAACCGTTAGGCCAACCGACGAAAAGCCCCGTTTTTTCAAAGGCAAGACTGATTTCATGTGCATGTTTTCTCTCTTGTCATAGTGGCTCAGGAACCGGCTTTGATCGCGAGCGTTCCTGCGCCTGTGGCGCGCGTCAGTTCAATTTCCTGACTGCAACGATCATTTGATCCGATTGCAGGTACCCGTTCCGCGCCTGTCCTCATCGTCGCTGTGAAGGTTCATCTGCATATTTGCATTGCTCCTGGCAGTATCCAGGCGCACGGAATACGTCGCGCTGTCCGTCGTGTTTCCACGCAAGGGAAGCCCTTTCAACGTCCATTTCAACCTGTATTTCTGAGCGCGCAACTCTTCCAATTCCGCAGGGATCGGGGCTTTGGCGACTTTATGGATTATTCCATCATACACCATGGCCGTGCCCGCAGGGGCATCCACGACAAATATGGACTTCGGCGGAATGCCTCCATAGGTCGTGTAAGTTTTGAAATCGCATTCATAGGCCACAGGTTCACTTGCTGCGGCCATGGGAAGCGCAGTCAGCGCCAGAGCAGCGGCCAGAACTACTTTGGTCATTCGAAAATCGTGCCTTCCAATTCCAGTACTCATCCCAGAGCCAAGGTTAAACCACTTGAACAAATGAAAAAAGAACGCGCCCCGGATCGGGGCACGTTATCTCGCAACAGGCAGCACTACAACCCCTGAGGTCTGAAATCAGTAGACGCCAACCTTTGATTGAGGGTGCGCTGATGTCTTCAACAGGTTGAACACATATTGCGCGACCGAGCGGAAGCAGACGATGTGGAATGTCTCTTCCTCGTCCAGCCAGAAGGCTGCGGCGACCTGGGCCATGCGGGTGCGGCGGAAATCACCGGGTGTAAAGGCGGCCGGATCAAAATCCACCGGACAGACCTTGCCCAGAACCTCGCGCGCGCCTGCGCCCGACAGGATGAACAGCGCCCGCGCATCCGAGACGTTGACCGCCAGCGCGTGTTCGCCCGACAGGGCCTCTTCCAGAGTGGCCGTCTTTTCCGCGACCTCGGCATAAGGCACCAGCAGCAACAACTCATCCGGCGACATCCAGGCCACAGCGCCGGTATCCGAAACGGCGATGCGACGCGTCTCTGGCACCGCAGCACCAGTCGCAGCCTTCACGGCCTTTTGCAAACTCTTGGACGAAAGATCGCCGCGCAGGGTGATCATGCCCTTCAGCCCGGCTTCCTCGATGGTGGCAAGCCCCGCATAGCGGGCGCCTGCGAGGGCACTGACCAGATCAGACATTCTGCTTCTCCCCTTCCTTGTCGTAGAAGACCGGATCGACGATCTTGGCCTTGAAAATGGTGCCATCGGTGCCGGGGAACTCGATCACCTCTCCCATGCGTTTGGGGCCGTGTTTCACGAGGCCCATGGCGATCCCCTTGCCCAGGGTCGGCGAATGATAGGTCGAGGTCACCCGGCCAATCGTGTTCTTCTGCCCATTGGCGTTGACGCCACTGCCAACCGCATAGGCCCCATCAGGCAAGACCGATCCATCCAGTGTTTCGAGGCCCACCAGCTGCCAGCGGTCCGGGTCGACCATATGGCTGCGCTGTTGGGCGCGTTTGCCGATGAAGTCTTCCTTCTTCTTGGAGATCGCCCAGTTCAGCCCCAGATCCTGCGGGATGACGGTGCCGTCGGTCTCATCCCCGATCATGATGAAACCCTTTTCGGCGCGCATCACATGGAGGCATTCCGTGCCATAGGGCATGACGCCGAACTCCTCACCCGCCGCCATCAGCGCATCCCAAAAGGCCTGACCCTGCGAGGCCGGAACCGCGATCTCATAGGACAGCTCGCCCGAGAAGGAGATCCGGTAGGCGCGGCATTTGAAGCCGCCAATCTCTCCATCACGCCACTCCATGAAGGGCAGCGCCTCTTTCGAGACATCCATGCCGCCGCCCGCCTCAGCGTTCAGCTTTTCCAGCAGCATGCGGGCCTTGGGGCCAACCACGGCGACCTGCGCCAGTTGCTCGGTCACGTTGGCGACATAGACCTTCCAGTCCCACCATTCGGTCTGCAGCCACTCCTCCATATGGGCGTGGATACGATCCGCGCCGCCGGTGGTGGTGTGGCACAGCCAGGTGTCCTCGTCGATGCGGGCAACCACGCCATCGTCGGACAAAAAGCCATTTTCCGAGCACATCAAACCATAGCGGCATTTGCCCACTTTCAGCGTCGACATCATGTTGGTGTACATCATGTCGAGGAAGCGCCCTGCATCCGGCCCTTTGACGATTAGCTTGCCCAGAGTGGAGGCATCCAAGAGCCCCACATTCTGACGAGTGTTCAGGATCTCGCGGCTCACCGCCTCCTTCACGCTTTCGCCTGCACGGACAAAGGCATAGGGGCGACGCCAGTGGCCCACCGGCTCCCAGTCGGCGCCATTGGCATCGTGCCAGTCATGCATCGGCGTCTTGCGCAGCGGCTGGAAGATCTCGCCCCGCGCCTCACCGCCAATCGCGCCCATGGAGATGGGATGATACGGCGGGCGGAAGGTGGTGGTGCCCACCTGCGGAATTTCCGAACCGAGGCTGTCGGCAAGCACCGCAAGACCGTTGATATTGCTGAGTTTCCCCTGATCGGTTGCCATGCCCAGCGTGGTATAGCGTTTGGTATGCTCGACACTTTCAAAGCCTTCACGGGCGGCAAGCTGCACGTCCGAGACCTTTACGTCATTCTGGAAATCAAGCCAGGCCTTCATGCGCAGGTCGATCTCGGCGCGGGCGGGCATCAGCCAGACCGGCTGCATCGGGGCTTCGTCCTGAGCGCTTCCGTTTGCAGGCTTGGCGTCGGCCTTGAACCCGGCCGCCTCGGCGGCCTTGGCGCCGGCCTCTGCCGCATTTGCCAGCACATGCCCCAACTCCAGCGGACCATCGGCTGCCCCTGCCGCCACGACAAATCCTGCCCCATCGGCGCCCAGCGGCGGGCGCGCGGGATCGGGGCGGAAATGGGCCTGGGCGTCATCCCAGATCAGCTTGCCGCCGCAATGGGACCACAGGTGCACCACCGGCGACCAGCCGCCGGACATGGCGACCGCATCGGCCTCCACCTCTTCCTGGGCGCCGCCCTGACCGTTCTGGGCGCAGATTGCAACCTTGGTGACGCATTTGCCGTCCTTGACCTTGGCGATGCCACGGCCACATTCGACACGGATACCAAGGCTGCGCACCTCATCCATCAGGGCGCCGCCGCCGGTCTCACGCGTATCCAGCACCCGCACAACTTCAATTCCTGCGCCGTGCAGCGCCAGCGCGGTGCGGTAAGCATCATCGTTGTTGGTTGCGACAACCACGCGTTTGCCCGGTGTCGCACCCCAGTTCACCACATAGTCACGCATGGCCGAGGCCAGCATGACGCCTGGAACATCGTTCCCGGCAAAGGACAGGGGCCGTTCAATCGCGCCGGTGGCGGTCACGATCTGTTTGGCGCGGATCCGCCACAGGCGGTGGCGCGGGCCGCCCTGACCCGGAACATGGTCCGTCAGCCGCTCATAACCCAGCGCATAGCCGTGATCGTAGACGCCCGCACCCATGCAGCGGTTGCGCAGGGTCACGTTCTCCATCGCCGACAGCTCCGCCAAGGTCTGCTCGACCCAGGCCTCCGGGTAGTCGCCGTCGATCTTGCCACCATCAACCGGCGCACGTCCGCCCCAATGGGCGTTCTGCTCCAGCACCAGCACCTTGGCACCGGATTTCGCCGCCGTCAGCGCCGCCTGAAGACCGGCCACACCGCCGCCGACCACCAGAACATCGCAGAAGAAATAGAAATGCTCGTAAGTGTCGGCATCCTTCAACTCGCGGTCCGGCGCCTGACCAAGGCCGGCCGATTTGCGGATGATCGGCTCGTAGACGTGTTTCCAGAAGGGGCGCGGATGGATGAACATCTTGTAGTAGAAACCAGCCGGCAGGAAACGTGCCAGTTTGTTGTTCACCACGCCCACGTCGAACTCGAGGCTGGGCCAGTGGTTCTGCGACTGGGCGCTGAGGCCCGCGAACAGCTCGGTCGTGGTGGCGCGTTGGTTGGGTTCAAACCGGTCGCCGGTGCCAAGACCGACGAGGGCGTTCGGCTCTTCCGCGCCCGAGGCCACCAGCCCGCGCGGGCGGTGATACTTGAACGAGCGCCCCACCAGAAGCTGATCATTGGCCAAAAGGGCCGAGGCCAGCGTATCCCCGGCATAGCCCGTCATGCGCGTGCCGTTGAAGGTGAACTCGATGGGTTTGGAGCGGTCGATCAGGCGCCCCTGATTGGCAAGACGGGTGCTCATGCTGCGGACCTTTTGCAAAAGACGGCGACAGATGGGGTTGGGCGGCGGGCGATCATTCGAACTCCCTCCAGCTCCAGCCGGGGCGTTTGGCGGTGATCGCATCGCGGATCTCCTGCGGCGGCGTCGAGGTCTGCGCCGTGTAGGTGCCGAATACCTCAAGCGTCGTGGTGCAGCGGGCCGCATGGAACCACTTGCCGCAGCCGTTCACATGCCGCCAGCGTTCGAAATGCACGCCCTTGGGGTTTTCCCGCATGAAGAGATAGTCGTGGAACTCATCGTCATTGGAGCCAGGACCAAAGCGTTTCAGATGCGCCTCGCCACCGGCGTGAAGTTCGGTTTCCTCGGCTTTGACACCGCAATAGGGGCATTCAAGGATTAGCATCGGCAGAGCCTCCAGCTTGTATTGTCAACGCGGGCACCCATATCAAATCCATGTTTCGCTGGATCATTTTGGCCTTTGCCGCAGTCTTTTTGTTTTTTGCCTTTCTCCACTGGCGCCGCGATGAGCGGGACAATCCCCAGCGCCGGTTCAAAGGCCCCGCCTTTGTCAGATACGCAAAGCATGCTGCCTGCCTTTTGGCGGATGCAGCTGTGGGGGGACGTTAACAAGCCGAGCTTTGCAACAGGCCTCAAATGCAATGCACCCAGTTTTTCTGCGCCCGAACCCGACACAAGTGCTGAACGCAGCCTACACGAAGCGCCGTCGCGCGTAGTAGTTCTGGACCGAGAAGATAGAGCATCAAGGGAAAAGCCCCTTTTATCAGCGCCATAGAAACCGGGCGCTGCCGCGTCATTCACGCTCCGGGGCAAGGGCGTGACGCAAGGACGGGACACGCCACCCCGAAGGGCGGCGCGCCCCAGTGGATCATTTGCCTTCGATCTCGCCTTCGATTTTTCCACCGCCCGGCAGCTGGATGCTGATGTCTGGCTCGTCGACCGGGTTTTCACCGCCCATGACGAACCACCCCAGAACAGCGAGCGCCACAACGACACCGCCAAGGATAAAGGCCAGTGCGCCATTGCCGGCCTTGGACGAAGTGTGCGTTTGGTCAGACATGTTTGCCTCCTGCGAAAAGTTGCGTTCAGGGGTATAACGCCCGAACGCGCGCAGAAGTTCCCTGCCGCATGTGCAGCCGACGAAAAAACTTCAGACAGAGGCAGCGATGTCTGCATCAATGCGCCACCCCCGCAGCGACGCTCTCGTCGATGAACTTGCCTTCCTTGAAACGCATCATGGAGAACTCTTCGGCCAGCGGCGAATGGCCTGTGGCCATCAGCTCTGCCATGGCCCAGCCGGATCCCGGAATGGCCTTGAAACCGCCGGTGCCCCAGCCTGCGTTTACGAAACAGTTCTGCACCGGGGTTTTTGAGATGATGGGAGAGCGATCCCCGGTCACATCCACGATCCCGCCCCACTGGCGCAGCATCTTGAGGCGCGAGACCATCGGGAAGGTTTCGATCAGGGCGCGGACGGTTTCCTCGATATGGTGGAAAGATCCGCGCTGGGTGTAGTTGTTATAGCCATCCGTGCCGCCACCGATGACCATCTCGCCCTTGTCGGACTGGCTCATGTAGCCGTGCACGGTGTTGGCCATGACGACCACATCCATGCAGGGTTTGATCGGCTCGGAAACCAGCGCCTGCAGGGCGACGCTTTCCACCGGCAGGCGGAAACCGGCCATTTGCGACAGGTGCGAACAGTTGCCCGCAACCACCATGCCCAGCTTGTCGCAATCAATCGCGCCCTTCGTGGTGTCGACGCCGATGACGCGGCCGCCTTCGCTGCGCACGCCGGTGACCTCGCATTGCTGGATGATGTCCATCCCCATCGCCGAACAGGCCCGCGCATAGCCCCAAGCCACAGCATCGTGACGGGCGGTGCCGCCACGCTCCTGCCAGAGACCGCCCAAGACCGGATAGCGGGGACCGGCCAGGTTGATGATCGGCACCAGCTCCTTGACGCGGGCGGGTTCGATCCATTCGGTCGACACCCCTTGCAGGGCATTGGCATGGGCGGTGCGCTTGTAGCCGCGCACCTCGTGTTCGGTCTGCGCCAGCATGATGACACCGCGCGGGGAGAACATCACGTTGTAGTTCAGATCCTGGCTCATGTCCTCATAGAGGGACCGCGCCTTTTCATAGATCGCCGCCGACGGATCCTGCAGGTAGTTCGACCGGATAATGGTGGTGTTGCGCCCGGTGTTGCCGCCGCCCAGCCAGCCCTTTTCCAGCACCGCCACATTGGTGATACCGAAATTCTTGCCAAGGTAATAGGCCGTCGCAAGGCCGTGGCCGCCCGCACCGACGATGATCACGTCATACTGGCGTTTCGGCGCCGGGTTGCGCCAGGCGCGTTCCCATCCGGTGTGATAGCGCAGGGCCTCCCGCGCGACAGCAAAGGCTGAATAGCGTTTCATGAGCGAATCCAATGGTTCGTGTCTATTCTCGGGTATGCCCGAGAGACGGCGCCTGCCCGTGCCGTTTATCGTCGCATTTCTGTATAGATGCGACATCGCCGGATTTGGGCAATCCCCCGCTTTGCCGCAGAGAACATCCACCCCCAGACAGGGTGACGCAGCAGATAGGTCTTTTTTCCGCGCCTGCGGAGATATAGATGGGGATCAAACATCGGAGTGAGCATGGTTTTCTGGATCCTGACCGCCTTTATGGCCCTGGCCGTTGCCGGATTGATGGCATTGGTGCTGCTGCGCAGCCGTGACATGGGGGAGCCTCCGGCTGCCTATGATCTGCGCGTCTACCGCCAGCAATTGCGCGACGTGGACAAGGATCTGGCGCGCGGCGTCATCAACGAGGCGGATGCCGGGCGCATCCGCACCGAAGTCTCGCGCCGCATTCTGGCCGCCGATGCCCAGTTGCAACAGGACGGCGGCGGCGCAAACCAGCCCAGCGGCCTGTCCAAGGGCGCAGCCCTTGTCCTCGTTCTGGCCATATGTGGCGGCACCCTCGGGATCTACTCTGCCCTGGGCGCCCCAGGGTACGGTGATCTGGCGCTGAAAACCCGCATCGCCCTGGCCGAAGAACGCGCCCAGAACCGCCCGACGCAGGCCGAAGCCGAAGAACAGATTCCGCCTTTCCCGGCGCCGGATGTCGAAAACAGCTATCGTCAGCTGGTCGAGCAACTCCGCCAGACCGCAGCCAAACGCCCGAACGATGCACAGGGTCAGGCGCTCCTGGCGCAACACGAAGCGAACCTTGGCAACTTCACCGCCGCCTACAAGGCGAAAGAACGCTATATCGAAATCATGTCCGGCGATGTGGAGGCGAGCGATTTTGGCGAGATGGCCGAGCTGATGATCATGGCGACCGGCGGCTATGTGTCGCCTGAGGCGCAAAGAGTACTGACCATGGCCCTGCGCCGCGACCCCGAAAACGGGGCGGCACGCTATTACTACGGCCTGATGATGTCCCAGGTCGGACGTCCCGACCGCGCCTATCAGATCTGGGCCGAAACCCTGCGCGACAGTGCTCCGGGCGATCCCTGGGTCGAAGGAATCCAAAGCCAGATCGAAGAGATGGCCTTCCGCGCCGGCGTCGAATATCAGCCGATCACGCCTCGCGGCACGCCCCCCTTTGCGGGCGCCCTGCCCGGCCCCGATGCCGCAGACGTAGAGAACGCGGCCGAGATGAGCGAGGAAGAGCGCAACGAGATGGTCCGGGGCATGGTTGCCCGCCTCTCCGACCGCCTCGCCACCGAAGGCGGCACGGTTCAGGAATGGGCGCGTCTGATCGGGGCTCTCGGCGTTCTTGGAGATACCGAGCAGGCCCACGCCATCTACAGCGAAGCCATGCAGACCTTTGCCGGGGATGATGCGGCTCTCGCTCAGATCACCGCCGCAGCGACCCAGGCCGGGGTGGCGGAATGATCTGCGAAACCTTCGAAGACTTCGCAGCCGCCCTGCCCGGCTTTACGGCCTTGATAGGGTTGGATCTTGGCGACAAGACCATCGGCGTTGCGGTCTCGGACCGGATCGGCGCCGTGGCGACACCGCTGGAAACCGTGCGGCGCAAGAAATTTACCCTCGACAGCGCCCGACTGCTCGAGATCATAAAAGAGCGCGACGTGGGCGGCATCCTGCTGGGCCTGCCGCGCAACATGGACGGCACCGAAGGCCCGCGCTGCCAGTCCACCCGCGCCTTTGCCCGCAACCTTGCGCGGCTGACAGATCTGCCAATCGGGTTCTGGGATGAACGGCTCAGCACGGTTGCCGCCGAAAAAGCACTGCTGGAGGCGGATACGTCCCGCAAACGCCGCTCCGAGGTGATCGATCACGTGGCGGCGTCCTATATCCTTCAGGGGGCACTGGACCGGATGAGGCATCTGAAAAATGGCTGACAAGAACACAGACAAGATCTGGAAGCGGGACGAAATCCAGTCCCCCTGCATCAAGATTTGTGTGGTCCACCCCGAAGCACGCATCTGCACCGGCTGCTACCGGTCCATCGACGAGATCACCCGCTGGTCCAAGATGTCCAACGACGAACGCGCCATGGTGATGGACGAACTGCCGGGGCGCGAAGCCTCTCTCAAGAAACGTCGCGGTGGCCGCGCCGCGCGGGTGCAGCGTAGCTAAAGGCGCCCGCGTCAGGCTGCTACGCTGCCCGTCACCGGCTCCAGCGCCTCGAGCACCAGATCTGTTCCAGCACCCGCGCGATTTGCCCCTTCCGACAGGATGCGACGCCAGGCCCGCGCACCGGGCCGCCCCGCGAACAGCCCCAGCATGTGCCGCGTGATCTGGTGCAGACGCGCGCCCTCCGACAGGTGCCGTTCGATATAGGGCAGCATCTGATGGACGACCTCAACGGCATCGCGCGCCGCGCCAGCACCAAAGATCACCGGATCCGCTTCTGCCAGAATATCGGTCGGCTGATGATAGGCCGCACGCCCGATCATCACGCCATCCAGCCCGCCGTCGAGGTGTTCCTTTGCGGCTTCAAGCGAGGCAATTCCGCCATTGATCGAGATATGCAGGTCCGGGAACTCAGCCTTCATCCGGTGAACCAGATCATAGTCGAGCGGTGGAATATCGCGGTTCTCCTTGGGCGACAGGCCCTGCAGCCAGGCTTTGCGGGCATGTATCGTCACACGCTGGCAGCCGGCCGCGCGGATCTTTTCGAGGAAGTCCGGAAGCACGTCTTCCGGCTGTTGATCGTCGACACCGATCCGGCATTTGACGGTGACCTCAACATCGACCGCCTCGCTCATGGCGGCCACACAATCGGCCACCAGATCCGGCGTTTTCATCAGCACCGCGCCAAAAGCGCCCGATTGTACCCGGTCACTGGGGCAGCCACAGTTGAGGTTGATCTCATCATAGCCCGCCGCGGCCCCAAGCCGCGCCGCCTCTGCCAGTTCTTGCGGCTCAGATCCCCCAAGCTGCAGGGCCACGGGGTGTTCTTCGGGGCTGTAATCCAGCAAATGAAGCGCGCCGCCGCGCACCAAGGCCGGAGCCGTCACCATTTCCGTATAGAGCAGCGTCTGCGTGCTCAGCAGCCGATGCAGATAGCGACAATGGCGATCGGTCCAGTCCATCATGGGGGCAACGGACAGGCGCGCTGCGGCTTTTGCATCAACTGTCACGGCGGTGTCTCCATTCATTTCATCGGGGCGGCGTAGATGCCCCTCTACAGGTAGCCGGGGATCACGGCAACGATCCGAGAGGACGAATCAAACAGGAAAGGTACCTAGCACATCCGAATGAGGCGGACAGCGCGCGTTCCTGTCTCGCGCCCTTACCGCCCCGGCTTCCGGCCATTTAAAGCGCCAGAGAGCTCTGCAAGACAGGGCTTTCAACTCCGACAAACGGGCGCTCTGCCGACTGTCTTTTCAGAGGCAAAAAGACTGAAATTTTTTGCCCTTTAGGCCCTTGCAATTTCTTCCTCGATCCGTCACATATCCGCCTCACGGAGAGGTGGCCGAGTGGTCGAAGGCGCACGCCTGGAAAGTGTGTAGGCGGGAAACCGTCTCCAGGGTTCGAATCCCTGTCTCTCCGCCACTACCCCCATCCAAGTACATGAATCTATACGCAAATACGGGATTGAGG